>JBEILC010000060.1:0-13989 GCA_040379425.1 Hyphomicrobiales bacterium | reverse complement strand
TGGTCTTCTTGCCGGTGACGTCAGCGGCCATCACCTTGCCGGGGACGACATGGTAGGTGAGGATGGCGACCAGCTTGTCCTTGTTCTCGGGCTTCAGGAGGTCCTCGACCGTGCCGGCGGGCAACTTGGCGAAGGCTTCATCAGTGGGTGCAAAGACCGTGAAGGGGCCCGGGCCCTTCAGCGTGTCGACGAGGCCCGCGGCCTGAACGGCGGCCACGAGGGTCTTGAAGTTACCGTCGGCGACGGCGGTGTCGACGATATCGGCGGCATAGGCCTGGACCGAGAGCGCGAAGCTCGAAACGGCGAAAGCGGCGGCGGCGGCGATGTTGCGAATACGGTTCATTGGGTACTCCCTTTTGTCTTGAATGACAGGAACTTTTGTTTTGAATGACAGGAAGTGTTACGCGCTCGATTTGGATCCGGTTTGCGCACGCGTTTTCACGATTAGTTTTTCGGCCTTTGCTGATCCACCACAGGTCTGACATATTCGACCCACAAATCGTGGCAACCTGGAGTGGTTAAACCTGACATGAGCGGCGGACAACAGCACGAGGAAAGCCAGTTCGCGATCCTGAAATCGCCGAGCTTCCTGCCGCTTTTCGTGACCCAGGCGATCAGCGCCTTCAACGACAATGCGCTGCGGAACGGCATCGCCATCCTCATCACCTTCGACCTCGCTGTCCGCTTCGGCTTTGACGCCACGCTCTTCGTCCAGGCGGGGCTGGCGCTGTTCATGCTGCCCTATTTCCTGTTCTCCGCCATTGCAGGCCAGCTGGCCGACAAGCATGACAAGGCCACGCTCGCCCGCTGGATCAAGGTCCTCGACCTTGCCGCCATGGTGTTCGGCGCACTGAGCCTGTGGCTCGAAAACCCGTTGATGCATCTCACCGTGCTGTTCCTTGCCGGAACCACGGCCGCCTTCTTCGGGCCCATCAAATACGGCATCCTTCCCCAGTATCTCCGCAAGGACCAGTTGATCGCCGGCAATGCGCTGATCGAGCTTGGCACCTTCGTCACCATCCTGCTGGGCACGCTCTATGGCGGCTTCCTGGTGCTGGAAGACTGGGGCAGGCCTGTTCTCGCCATCACCATCATCGGCCTCGCCGTCGCCGCACTCGGCTGCGCCTTCCTGATGCCTTCGGCGCCGGGCGACCGGTCTCTCGTCATGGACTGGAACGTGCCGCGCCAGACCATGAAGCTCCTCGCCCACGCCAGGGAGCGGGAGGATGTGTTCTGGTCGGTGATGGGAGCCTCGTGGTTCTGGTTCCTCGGCGCCGCCATCATGGCGCAGCTCCCCGTCTTCACGAGGGACGTGCTGTTGTCGGATGACACCGTGGCCAATGCCTTCATCGGGCTCTTCACCATCGGCATCGGGGCCGGATCGCTTCTCACCAATGCGCTGCTGAAGGGCGAAGTCTCGCCGCGCCACGTACCGATCGCCTCCATCATGATGACGCTGTTCCTGCTGGATCTCTATTTCGCGGCGGGCGGCGCCAATGCAGCATTGGCGGGAACGACGGGCAACGGCATCGCCGCCTTCTTCAGCCACTGGCAGGGCTGGCGTGTGGCCTTCGACCTTTTCTTCATCGCCTTCTTCGGCGGCATCTATGCGGTTCCGCTCAATGCCATCATGCAGCACCGCTCCAACCCGCAGCGCCGGGCCCGCGTGATCGCGGCAAACAACGTGATGAACGCCATCTTCATGATCTGCTCCGCCATCCTCGGCGCGGTGTTGCTGAAAGTGATGTCGGCGCAGGGCTTCTTCCTGCTGCTCGGGCTTGCCAATGCGGTCGCTTCCGTCTTCGTGGCAAGGCTGCTGACGGAAGAACTCACGGCCAGCGTGGCGCGCGTCATCTTCCGGCTCTTCTACCGGGTCGAGGTCAAGGGCATGGAGAATTTCCGCGCCGCGGGGCGGAAGGCGGTGATCATCGCCAATCACTCCTCTTATATCGACGGCCCCCTGCTCTCCTCCTTCCTGCCCGAACGCGCGAGCTTCGCCATCAACAGTTACGTTGCAAAGAAATGGTGGGCGAAGCCGACTTTCGCGCTGTTCAACATGATCCCCATCGACCCCACCAACCCGATGGCGCTGCGCGCGCTCGTCGATGAGCTGAAGAAGGGCCGCAAGGTGGTGATCTTCCCTGAAGGCCGCCTCACCGTGACAGGCGCCTTGATGAAGGTCTATGAGGGTCCGGGCGCGATTGCGCAGATGGCGAAGGCGCGGGTGCTTCCCGTCCGCATCGACGGCGCGCTCTACACGCCCTTCTCGCACATGCGCGGCAAGCTGAGGCTCCGCTGGTTCCCCAAGATCACCATCACCTTCCTGCCGCCGGTCAAGTTCGACCCGCCGGACGGGCTTCGCGGCGCGGCACTCCGCCAGCGCCAGGCCGACAAGCTCTATGACGTGATGACCGACATGGTCTTCCGCACTTCGAACAGCGGCCGCACGCTGTTCGAGGCCCTGCTCGATGCGCGCCACACCCATGGCCGCAGCCATGTCGTGCTCGAGGATATCCAACGCACCCCTGCGAATTATGACCGTCTCGTCATGGGAAGCTTCATCCTCGGCCGCCGCATTGCGGAGATGACGCCGGGCCAGCGCCATGTGGGCGTACTGCTGCCCAATGCCACGGGCTGTTTCGTGACCATCTTCGGCCTCCACGCCTTCGGGCGGGTTCCGGCGATACTGAATTTCTCGACGGGTGCCGTCAACATGGCGGCGGCCTGCACGGCGGCCCAGGTCACGACCATCGTCACCTCACGGCGTTTCATCGCGGCCGGCAACATGGAAGAGGATCTCAAGGTCCTGGGGCAAGGCCGCAAGATCATCTTCCTCGAGGATCTGCGCGAGACGCTGACCCTCAAGGACAAGCTCTACGGCCTCTTCGCGCGCGTCTTCTCAGGCACGGCGCTGAAGATGGCGGGCGCGGTGCGTGACCCTGACTCACCCGCCGTCATCCTTTTCACTTCGGGCTCCGAAGGCCTGCCCAAGGGCGTCGTGCTCTCGCACCGCAACCTCCACGCCAACCGCTACCAGGCGGCGGCGCGCATTGCCTTCACGGCCTCGGATGTTGTGTTCAACGCGCTTCCGATGTTCCATTCCTTCGGGCTCACGGCCGGCGCGCTGCTCCCCGTGCTCGCCGGCGTGCGCACCTTCCTCTATCCCTCGCCGCTCCACTACAAGGTTGTCCCGGAGCTTTGCTACGACACCAACGCGACGGTGCTCTTCGGCACTGACACATTCCTGATGGGCTATGCCAGGAACGCCCATCCATATGACTTCTTCAATGTGCGCCTGGTGGTCGCTGGCGCCGAGCGTGTGAAGCCCGAGACGCGGGAAGTCTGGATGGAGAAGTTCGGGCTGCGCATTCTCGAAGGCTATGGCGTGACGGAGTGTTCGCCCGTGCTTGCCGTCAACACCCCGATGCATTTCCGCACCGGCACGGTGGGCCGCCTCCTCGACCAGATCCAGTACCGCATCGAGCCCGTGCCCGGCATCGAGGAGGGCGGGCGGCTGCATGTGAAGGGCCCAAACACCATGCTGGGCTATCTCCGCGCTGACAATCCAGGCGTGATCGAAGCACCGCCGGACGGCTGGCACGATACGGGCGACATCGTGAAGGTGGATGAGCAGGGCTACGTCACCATCCTCGGCCGCGCCAAGCGCTTCGCCAAGATCGCGGGCGAGATGGTCTCGCTGGCGCTGGTCGAAACGAAGCTGGCCCAGGCCCTTCCCGACGCGCAGCATGCCGTGGTGGCCGTTCCCGATGACCGGAAGGGCGAGCAGCTCGTCATGTTCACCACCGATGAGGCGATCGACTCACGCAAGGCGGGGGATGCGCTGAAGGCTTCGGCCACACCGGCTCTCATGGTGCCGCGCACCGTGATCGCGCTGAAAGAACTGCCGCTGCTGGGCTCCGGCAAGATGGACTACCAGACGCTGAACCGCATGGCCCGCGAGCAGGTGAAACCCTGAGCCATGGAGCTTTCGCCAGAAGACCGCGCGCGGCTTGCAGGCGAACAGGGCCAAGCCATGGCACTGGCCATGCGCCTCGTCGTCAAGGCGGCGGAGATCATGGGGGCGGAACGGCTGCTCCCCATCTCTTTCGCGCATCTCGATGCGTGCTTCTATACGGGCCAGGCGCATTTGGATTTCGCGCGCTTCCTCGTCGAGAACGGCGCAACACCCGCCGTCGAGACCTGGACGAACAATGGCGTCGTCAGCCTCGCCGACCCCAGCCTGAGGCCCGAGGGCGAGGATCCGGAGATGGTGCGCGGTGCGGGTGAGTTGATGCGGCTCTATGGGCGCATGGGAACGAAGCCCACCTGGACCTGTGCCCCTTACCAGCACCCCGGCGGCCCGGGTTTCGGCGATCACATCGCGGTCGGCGAATCCAATGCGGTCTCCTATTACAATTCAGCCGTCGGTGCGCGGACCAACAAATATGGCGACTATCTCGATGTCGCCTGCGCGCTCACGGGCCTTGCCCCCGATGCGGGCCTGCACCGGGACGAGAACCGCGTGGCGTCACTCCACATCGATGCCACGGCACTCCCCGAAAGCTGGCGGCGGGAGGACATCTTCGCCCATCTCCTGGGCCATATCACAGGCAAGCTCGCGGGCCGCCGCGTTCCGGTGATTTCAGGCCTTCCCGCCGATGCGCCGAAACATGCGCTGAAAGCCATCAGTTCTGCCGCCGCCTCGTCGGGTGGGGTGGAACTCTGGCATGCGTGCGGCGTGACGCCCGAAGCGCCCGGTCTCGACGCCATCTACCGCGGGCATGAAACGCATGTGCTGACGGCGGATGATCTGGCACAGGCCCAGCAGGATCTTTCGACCGCGCGTGACGGGCCGCTCGATGCGGTGGCGCTCGGCACGCCGCATTTCGGATTGCCGGAATTCGCGGATCTCGTACGGCTCCTTGGTGGGCGCAAGGTGAAGGCAGGGCTTCCATTCCTCATCTCCACCAGCCGCGTGGTGCGAAGCCTAGCACGGGAGAAGGGCTGGATTGCGGAACTCGAAGCGAGCGGCATCGAGGTTCCTGTCGATGTCTGCACCTATCATTCGCCGCGTGTGAGAGGGCTCAGGGGCCGCGTTATGACCAATGCCGCGAAATGGGCCTATTACGCGCCCGGCATGCTGGGCATCGAGGTGGCCTTCGGCTCACTCAAGGAATGCGTGGAGAGTGCCGTGCGCGGCGAGGTCTGGCGCGATCCCGCCTTGTGGTCCGCATCATGATCCGCGCACGCATGCTGTGCGGTGGCGAGACGGAAGGCGAGGTCCTGGCGCTCGATGAACCCTTGAGCTTCTGGGGCGGTTTCGAGCCACGCACCGGAGTGATCCTCGACGTTCACCACCCGCAGCGCGGCGTCTCGGTGAAGGATACGATCCTGGTGATGACGGAAACGCGCGGCTCTGGTTCCGCTCCGGGCGCCATTGCGGAGGCGATCAGGCTCGGCACGGCTCCCTGCGCCATCATCTTGGCCGAGGCCGATGTCAACCTCGCCATCGGGGCTGAGGTTGCGGCGACGCTCTACGGCAGGCGGTGCGTGGTGGCCTGTGTCACGCCAGCGGAGCTTCAGGTGCTTGCCGCGATGGACCGCCTCGCCATTGCGGCGGATGGCGCCATCACGCCAGGCTGATCACTCCGCTGCTTCGAGCAGCGCTTCGGCGGGGGCCGCCACGAAGGAGGGCTCCCCGGCTGGCACGGTGCGCGGGGCTTCTTCGGGAATGCGGAAGACATTCCAGTGCCACATGCGGCGGCCGAGTTGGGGAAGGCCGGAGGCCCAGGACACCAGCGGCGAGACCATCAGCGCCCCCGCGATCGGCATGAGCCACAGGAAGGCAGCCCAGGAAATGTGGAAGGACAGCACCGCGAAGCCAAGCCCCGCCGCGATGTGCCAGGCATGCATCTTCATGCACGCGGAAAGCGGCATGGCCTGATCGTCCCGGTTCTGGGCGTTCCAGCCCGAGTCGCGCCCGAGGAGCACATCAGCCACGAAGCGCGACTGGATCAGCATCATGACAGGCGAGAGCAGCATCGAGACGAAGGTCTCCGCCACGAGGCTCTTGAGCAAGCCGGTGACGCCGCCGCAGCCCTGGCGCAACTCGCCGTCGGCAAGCGCCAGCGCGAAGGCGAGGAGCTTCGGCAGATAGAGAACGCTGAATGTGATCGACAGGAGCAGGAAGGCGAGTTCGGGATCGAACACCGGCCAGCTCGGGAACAGCGAGAAGCTGTCGGGGAAATAGTTGGGCGTCACGTGGCGCGCCACGGTAGCCAGCATCAGCCCCGCGAGCAGCAGCAGGAGCCAGAGCGGCGAGGCGAGATAGGACATGATGCCCTGGATGAGATGCACGCGGCTCATCCAGTGCAGGCCCTTCGCGCCAACGATCTTGATGTGCTGGAGATTGCCCTGGGCCCAGCGCCTGTCCCGCGTGGCGAGATCGACGAGCGAGGGCGGCGTCTCCTCGTAAGAACCCTGCAGCTCAGGCAGCATGTAGACGGCATAGCCCGCGCGGCGGATCAGGGCTGCCTCGACGAAGTCATGGCTCAGCACATGGCCGCCGAAGGGCTTGCGGCCGGTGAGTTCGGGAAGGCCCGCAGCCTCGGCAAAGGCCCTGGTGCGGATGATGGCGTTATGGCCCCAGTAATTTCCGTCACGCCCGTGCCAGGCGGAAAGCCCCGCAGCGACCAGCGGGCCATAGACGCGGCCCGCAAACTGCGTCATGCGCGCAAACGGCGTCCAGCGGTTCTGCAGCAGCGGCAGCGACTGGATGATGCCCGCCTCCTCATCCGCCGCCATGGCGCGCGCCAAGGTGATCATGGCGGACGCACTCATGTCGCTGTCGGCGTCGAGCACGATCATGTGGTGATAGGCAGCGCCCCAGCGCTGCACGAAATCCGCGATGTTGCCGGCCTTGCGGTGATGATTGTGCGCCCGGCGGCGGTAGAAGACGTTGATCGCGGGCGACAACTGGCGCTTCAGCCAGTGATAGGCATTAAGCTCGGCTTCCGCGATGTTGTCCTTGCGGGTGTCGCTCAGCACGAAGATGTCGAAGTGGCGGTGAACGCCCTCGCGCCTGAGGGCAAGCCCCATACGCGACAAGGCCGTGAAGACGCGCTCCGGGTCTTCGTTGTAGACCGGCATCAGCAGTGCGGTGCGGCCCATTTCCGTGGTTTCCGCCAGCCTCGGCCGGTGGCCGTTGCCAGTCAGCAGCACAAAGAAGCCGAGAACGGCGCTGGCGCAGGAGAATGCGATCCAGGCGAAAGTGAGCGCGAAGAAGCCCGCGAACAGCACCTGCAGCACGGTAACGTTCACCGGGCTGATTACCTCATACATCTTCCAGGTACCGAACGCGGTGAGGAGGCCCGAGAAGCCGAAGACGAAAAAGCGCGCCAGCGTCACGTCACGGGTGTTCGCAACGGGCCGCGCACCGCCATCCCAGGACGCGAAATCCTGGACGGGCATGTCGAGCGGAGCTTCGGGGGGCGTCGAACCGGTCAGCTTCGTGTCCAGCGATAGAGCCATGTCTCGCTTACCTTCTTGTCGCCGCGTTTGAGCACAGCGCGCAGTTCTGCAATGTCTGCCCCATTGACGTTGTGCTCGAAGGAGAGCCGCGTCGTTTTCTCGACGTCATTTCTTGCTGCATGCACGTTGGAAATCACACCTGCTGAGGCCGTCACGTCGGGCACGAGATCTCCGTCAAGAACGCTGCCCGCGAATTCGACGATGTAAAGCCTCAGATCTGGGTCATAAGATGGCGGGGTTGCCGAATAATTGGGGTCGACACCGGCGCCCGAGAACACCGTCTTGCCAACGGGAAATTCTTCGCCCAGCGGCCAGTCCGCACACCAGTGCAGCCGGTAGACATAGGCGTAACTCTGCCCCTGCTTCAGCGGCTCCTTGGGCTGCCAGAAGGCCACGATATTGTCGTTGGTTTCAAGCAGCGTGGGGATTTCGTAGAGTTCGACCGCTCCCGGACCCCAATCGCCAATGGGCTCCGCCCACAGGCTGGGGCGGCGCTCATAGCGCGACTCGAGGTCGAGGAAATCGCGGTAATTGCGCTTGCGCTGCATGAGGCCGAAGCCGCGCGGGCTCATGTCCTGGAAGGCGCTGACCTGCAGCGTCTTGTGATTGGAGAGCGGACGCCACAGCCATTCGCCCTGGCCCGTATGCATCATCAGCCCGTCTGAATCATGGACCGCCGGGCGGAAATCCTCGACGGGCCGCGAGATCGCATCAAGCAGGAACATCGACGTCATCGGCGCGATGCCGACATGGGTGATGTCACGCCGCGGGAACAGCACGAGTTCCACGTCCATCTGTGTGTCTTCGCCCGGCTTGATCGAGAACTTGTAGGCGCCGGTGACAGACGGGCTGTCGAGCAGCGCTTCGACCACGATGGTGGTGGCGGCGGGATCGGGCTTCCTCACCCAGAAGGCGCGGAACATCGGGAATTCCTCGCCCTTGGGCTGGCCCGTATCGATGGCAAGCCCGCGCGCCGACAGGCCATAGAGCAGGCTCTTGCCCACGCCGCGGAAATAGGAGGCGCCCTGGAACACGACGAACTCGTCGTTGTAGTCCTTGGAATTGATCGGATAGCGCAGGCGGAGGCCCGCATAGTGCATGTCCGTCTTGCCGTCGGTCTTCGGCGCCAGCGGTCCGAAGTTGAACAGGTCGGGGCTGTAGTTGATGCGCGCCGTCTGGCCGTCTTCAACGACATGCACGTCGACGGGGGCGGTGAACAGAAAGCCCGAGTGGAAGAGATCGAAGGAGAACTGGTGGGGTGCGCCCTTCCAGAAGGACTTGTCCGGGTTGAAGCGGATGTCCCGGTACTGGTCATAGGTGAGCGCTTCGAAGCCCGGCGGCATGGCGATTCGCACATCCTCCCAGGGCTTCTGCGCGAGGGCTTCCGCCAACTTGCGGACATGATCCTCCGCGAAGGGCTGCTGCTCAATCAGCAGGTCGGAGGCTTCCACAATCGATGGGAACATGCCGAAACGCATCGCCGTAACGATTGCGCCAAGCGTTGCCGCCGACCTCAGAAGCTGACGCCGTGAAGAATTCATGTCAGGGGAATCCGAAACAAATGGTGCAGCGCACAATTTATCCTAACCTCCAGAAATGTAAAGACCCCGGGCGGCCTCTCGACCGCGGCGGGGGCATGCACTACAAGCGCGGCAAAACAAGGGTTCCCAAGATGAAATTTGCGAAAGTCACGGCGAGGCTGGGCGGCCTCGGGTCGGAGAAATGGGCCGTCCACATCGAGGGAAAGCGCCGCGCAGCGCTGGGCGAGCCTCTGATCTTCCTGTCGATCGGGGAGCCCGACGCACCGCCCCCGGCCGCGATCCTGGAGGAGGCAAGCCGCCAGATGCAGTCCGGCCGGCTGGGCTATGCCGAAGGCCGCGGCGAGGCCAATGTCCGCCGGGCGCTGGCGCGCCTCTACACCCGCCAGACCGGACGCACCATCGGCGAGGATCAGTTCATTTACCTGCCCGGCACGCAGACCGCGCTTTACGCCGCCATGATGACGGTGGTGGACGAGGGCGACGAGGTGCTGATGGCCGATCCATACTACGCCACTTATGAGGGCGTCATCGCCGCGGCGGGCGGCGTGACCGTCCCGGTCCGGGTCGACCCGGACCATGGCTTTCACCTGAAGGCCGCCGACCTCGAAAAGGCAATCACGCCGCGATCGCGCGTGCTGCTGATGAACACGCCGTCGAACCCCACGGGTGCAGTGTTCACCCGCGCCGAGATCGAGCGCATCGGCAAACTGTGCGAGGCGCATGACCTGTGGATCATCTCGGACGAGGTCTATGCCACCATGACCTACGGCAACACGGTCTTCTCCTCGCCCTTCGACATACCCGAACTCGAGAAGCGCACCGTCGTCGTGTCCTCGATCTCGAAGTCGCATGCCATACCAGGGTTCCGTGCCGGGTGGATTGCCGCCTCACCGGCCTTCTGCGACCGCTGCATTCCGGTGACCGAGACCATGCTGTTCGGCTCCCAGCCCTTCCTCGAGGATGCGCTGGCCTTCGCGCTCGACACGCATTTCCCCGAACTGGACGCGATGAAGCATGCCTATGAGCAGCGCGCGCGGGCCCTGGTGAAGGCGCTGCACGGTTCGGCGAAGGTCTCCGCCCGCATGCCGGAGGGCGGCATGTTCGTCATGGTGGATGTGCGCAAGACGGGGCTTTCAGGAGATGCCTTCGCGCGCCGCCTGCTTGAGGAGGAGCGTGTTGTTACCATGCCTGGCGAGAGCTTCGGCGCAGGCGGCGCGGGCCACCTCCGCGCCGCTCTCACCGTGGGCGTCGAGGACATCACCGAAGCCGCAAAGCGCATCGTCAGGCTGGCGGAGCGGATCTGAACTCCGGGCCTCAGCGGCCGTACAACTGCTCGGGCAGCCACAGGCCGATCTGCGGGAAGGTGTAGAGCAGCACCATCGACGTGATCACCAGGAAGATGAAGGGCATGACGCCGGCGAAGATGTCGTTGATGCTCACCCCCTTCGGCGCAACACCCTTGAGATAGAAAGGCGCCATGGCCACGGGTGGCGAGAGGAAGGACGTCTGGATGTTGAGCGCGATCAGCAGGCCGAAGAACAACGGGTCGATGCCGAAGTGATCAAGCAGCGGCAGGAAGATCGGCACGAAGATGACGATGATCTCCGTCCACTCCAAGGGCCAGCCCAGGATGAAGATGATGAGCTGCGTCAAGAGCAGGAAGGTGAAGGGCGACAGATCTAGCCCGACAACGAAATCCTTGATCACCGCGTCGCCGCCCAGGATGGCGAAGACGGCGGAGAAGGTGAAGGACCCCACGAAGAGCCAGCCCACCATGGCCGAGGTACGCGCCGTCAGATACACTGACTCCTTCAGCTTCTGGAATGTGAGCGCGCGGTAGGCAGCCGCGAGTACGAGAGCGCCCAGCGCGCCGATGGCGGCGGCCTCGGACGGTGTCGCAAGCCCGAACATGATGGCGCCCAGCACGGAAAAGATGAGCAGCGCCAGCGGCACGAAGGACGTGACGAGTTCATAGGCCACGGTGCCGAAGGGCACGTTGCGCTGCTCCTTCGGCATGGGCGGCGCCAGCTTCGGGTTCAGCATGGCGCGGATCATCACATAGACGATGTAGAGACCAGCCAGCATCAGACCGGGAAACAGTGCACCGGCATAGAGCTGCACCGGCGAGACGCCCGCCGTGGCGCCATAGAGGATCAGCATGATGGACGGCGGGATCAGGATGCCAAGGCAACCGCCCGCGCAGACAACGCCCGCCGAGAGCCGGACGTCATAGCCATTGCGCAGCATGGCGGGGAAAGCGAGAAGGCCCATCAGCGTTACCACCGCGCCGACAATGCCCGTCGCGGTGGCGAACAGCGCGCAGGTGATGAGTGTGGCAACCGCAAGCGAACCGGGAAGGCCTCCGGCAGCGAGCTGAATGGAGCGGAACAGCCGGTCCAGGATGTTGGCGCGCTCCACGATGTAACCCATGAACACGAAGAGCGGCACCGAGATCAGGATGTCATTGGTCATCACCGACCAGGTGCGCTGCACGAGCAGCGACATCACCTGTTCCATGTTGCCGTCGAAGGCGAGGAAGGCAAAGCCCACGGCCATCGCCATCAGCGTGAAGGCGATGGGGAAGCCGAGCATGATGAAGCCGATGAAAAGCACGAGCATCAGCACGCCGAGTTGCGGATCGGTCATGAATTCGCCTCCCGGACGCCGCGTTGTTCGAGGATGAGTTTTTCGAGTTCTTCGACGTCATGAAGCCGGCGCGGCCAGCCATTGGTGCGCATGCAGATCAGGCAGCGCACGACCTCGACGATGCCCTGCAGCAGGAGCAGCACGCCGGTAACTGGAATAATCGTCTTGTAGTGATAGATGGGCGGGCCCGCCGGGCTGTAGGCCGAATGCTCATGGCTGAACCAGGATTGGGCGGCGAAGCCATAGCCTGAATAGATGAATGCGATGATGCCGGGGAAGAAGAACAGGAAATAGAGGACGAGGTCCATCGCCGCCTGGTTCCTGGGCTTCCAGGCGCGATAGAGAAAATCACCGCGCACATGCGCATTGCGCGCCAGCGCATAGGCGCCGGCCATGATGAACAAGATGCCGTAGAGGATATAGCTTGCGTCGAAGGCCCAGTCGGTAGGCCGGCCCAGCGCATAGCGCGAGAACACCTCATAGCTCACGGCAAGCGTCAGGAGCAGGATGGTCCAGGCGAAGAACTGCCCGACGATGGTGCTCACCCGGTCCACGGGCAGCAGCAGGCGTTGCAGGCGCGGCAACCAGGGCTCGCCCGCGTGGCGTGGCCAGATCTGCATCACGAAGCTCACGAGGATCATGCCCACGCCGGCCCAGAAGGAGAGCGGCGAATAGGCGATGGTGCCCTTCTCCGCATGGGCCGCCGAGAGAACATCGCAGCGCTCTGCCCATGAGACAAAGCACAGGAAACTGCTGTTGGGCCGGACACCCTTGCTGGCCACCATGCGCCCGACTTCGCCATAGGCCGAGAGCGACCAGAACATGGCCGCCACAATGACCGCCACACCCAAGGCGAAGAGCGCGAATGCCCACCGGTCGAGCTTCATGCCTCAACCTCCCCCAAGACGGTGACGCCGGGGGGTTGTCCCCGGCGGCGGACCGCGCGACGTAACTTGACTTACGCCTTGAAGAAGTGATCGTAGGCGAGTTTCTGATCGACTTCGAGTTCAAACTGCGCGCCGACGACCCGCTTGGCCCAGGCCTTCTGGCTCTCGACCACCTTGGCGAAGAACGGATCCGCGGACTGCGCGGCGATCACCTTGTCCCAGGCTGCGAGCTGCGCCTGGAGCACCGAGTCCGGCGTCTGGTGCACCTTGACGCCCGCGGCCTTCAGCGCCTCGAGGTCCTTGGAGTAGCGGTCCATCGCCTTCCAGCTCATGTCGGCGGAGACGGCCTCAGCCGAATAGCGGATCACGGACTGCAATTCAGGCGCCAGCGAATCGAACTTCGTCTTGTTGAACACGATCTCGAAGCACTCGGCCGACTGATGGTAGCTCTGCACCATGTAGTCCTTGGAGACGTCCGGGAAGCCCAGAAGCGTGTCCGAGGTCGGGTTGTTGAACTCCGCCGCGTCGAGCAGGCCGCGGTCCATGGCCGGCACGATCTCGCCGCCGCCCATGATCGTCACGGCAGCTCCCATTTCCTTGAACAGGTCGGCCGAGAGGCCGACGGTGCGGTACTTGAGGCCCTGGAGCTGGGCCGGATCGGTGATCTGCTGCTTGAACCAGCCGAGTGGCTGGGTGGGCATCGGGCCCGTCAGGAAGCCCACGAGGTCGAGGCCCAGCACCTGCTGCACCAGTTCATCATAGAGCGCCTGGCCGCCGCCATACTTGACCCAGCCCAGCATCTGGTTGGCGCGCCAGCCCCAGGCCGGCGGCGTGCCGAACAGCGAGAAGGCCTTGTTCTTTCCGTACCAATAGGCGGTGACACCATGGCCGCCGTCCAGCGTTCCGGCCAGCACCGCGTCCTGAACCTCCAGCGCCTTGGCGACGGCGCCGGCAGCGAGCAGCTCGATCTTCAGGCGGCCACCGCCCATCTCATTGACGCGATTGACGAAATCCTGCGCGAATTCATGGAAAATGTCCTTGGCGGGCCAGGTGCTCTGGAACTTGAACACGGTGGCCTCCTGGGCGCGCACCACATTAGGCACCGCGATCATGGCAGCGCCCGCCGCGGCAGCGGTGGCGCCTGACTTCAGGAACGCGCGGCGCGAGGCGGCTTCGGCGGGCTTCATTGTCTTCGGCATTCGTAGTCCTCCCAGGTTGTACGGCCATTCATGGGCCGGCTCTCATTGCGGCTAGCGCCCTTACGATTTGTAACGTTGAACTTGGGAGAACGGTTCAGCGACTAGCCAAAAGTATAGGTCCCGTCACATGACCTGGTAGCCGAACTCCTCGGCCTGCTCGGTGATCCATTCCCAAAAGCTCTGGGA
>JBEILC010000059.1:0-14504 GCA_040379425.1 Hyphomicrobiales bacterium | reverse complement strand
TGCCGCCCGCCCCGCCAACGCCGAAGACGGTGATGCGCGGTTTGAGATCTGAGAAGTTCGGAACGGTCAGGTTGATTGTCATGGTTTTTGGCGCCCGAGGATGTGATTTGCCCCCTCCTTATTTCTTACCAAATCCATAACAAATGGTTAACGGCCGCTAACCATTTGCGGCGCACCCCCCTCAATTGCACCGTTCTGAATCGCCTCCGTAACCCCCGGTTCAGTGCGGGTTGTTGCGGCTCGCCTGGCGGTGGACTCCGGTCACGCGGCTCGCCAGCACCTTGTCCACGCGGCGGCCGTCGAGGTCGACCACCTCGAAGCGCCAGTTGGCGACCTTCACCGTCTGGCCGAGCGAGGGCAGATGCTTCAAGGCATCGATGACGAGGCCCGCCACTGTCTCGTAGCGGCGCTTTGCGGGGAGCACGAAGCCCGTGAGTTCCGCCATCTCGTCGACCGCCATGTCGCCGGGCAGCAGCCAGGAGCCGTCCTCGCGCTGGATGGCGCCGTCTGACCCATCGCCCGTTGGCTCGAGGCTTCCGGCGATGGCGTTGAGGAGATCCGCCGCCGTCACGATGCCCAGCATGCGGCCATACTCGTCCTGGACGAATGCGAGGTGGATCGAGGAGCCGCGGAACAGTTCCATGGCCTCGAGGGCTGGCATTGATTCCGGAATGACCGGCGCCTTCTGCACCATCTTGCCGATGTCCAGCTTGCGGCGTTCCAGCAGCGCATCCGCCACGTCCTTGATGACGATGATGCCGAGGATGTCCTCCGGGTCATCGCCGTGGACGGGAATGCGCGAGTGCGGCGTCGCGATGATGGCCTTGCGGATGCCGGGCAGGTCGTCGTCGATGCCGATGAGGTCGATGTCCGTCATCGGCGTCATCAGCGCGCGCACCGGCCGGTCACCGAGACGCATGACGCCGGCGATCATGTCACGCTCGCCGCTCTCGATGACGCCCGCCGATTCCGCTTCCGCGATCAGCGATTTGATCTCCTCGTCGGTGACCATGGCCTCGCTCGATTCCTTGAGGCCAAGGAGCCGGATCAGCAGCTTTCCCGAGCCATCGAGCAGCCAGACGAAGGGCGCCGCGATCTGGGAAAGCAGGTTCATCGCATAGGCAACCTTGCAGGCGATGCCTTCCGGGTTCTTGAGGGCGATCTGCTTCGGCACCAGTTCGCCGATGACGAGCGAGACATAGGTGATGGCGGCAACCACCAGCAGGAAGCCGATAGGCTCGGCATAATCCCGGTCCATGCCCAGCCCCTCGAACCAGGCGGACAGCCGGTCGCCCAGGGCCGCCCCCGAAACTGCGCCTGCCAGGATGCCGACCAAGGTGATGCCGACCTGAACGGTCGAGAGGAAGCGGCCGGGATTTTCAGCCAGCGAAAGTGCGGTGGTGGCGCCGGGCACGCCCCTGTCGCGCATGGCCTTGAGCCGGCCGGGGCGCGAGGAGACGATCGCCAGTTCCGACATGGCCAGCACGCCATTGAGCAGCACAAGGCCAAGAACGAAGAGTATTTCGAGCGTCAACATGGAGGGGGCGCATATAGCGCCTCGCCCGGCGCCATGCAAATCCGCTATGACGAAACGTAAACCCGGGCTCAGGCGGGACGCAGCTTCCGAAGGGCGGTCAAGGCGGTTCCGGCAAGCACCAGAAGCGCAGCCCCGAGGCTCAGCAGCCACCCCATCCGCTCCTCCGGCAGCATGATCCGCCGGGCGACGAAACGCCCCTCGCCGGGTGCAACCTCGAATGACAGCAGACGGGCGGGTGTCTCCGCCCGCGCCGGAACATCACGGCCCGCGTCATCGGTCACGATCCATGCCGGGAAGTAATTGAGCGGCACCGTCACGCGCGCCTGCCTGGTGGCGGAGACGGTGATGACCATCTCCTCTCCCTCCCACCGCGTTGTGACACTGCCCGCATCGCGCGGCATGATCTCCGGTCCTGCGGGATGGGGCGCATTCAGGGAATAGCCCGCAGCCCGGTATTCTTGCGCTTCACGGGGCCTGAAGCTGGCCTGGTCCTCGGGTCCGGCGTACACGCCCTTAAGACACTGCAACAAGAATACGAGGGCGATCCCTGCGAAGCCCAGAAGGATGCGGCGGCTGCCGAGTTCGGAGTACTTCGCCAGCCAGACGACAAGCACCGCCATCAGCAGATCGATGGCAACAAAAAGCCGCCAGGGGAACTGAACCTTAGAGAGCACTCCGGTCCAGATCTGCGGAACGATGCCGATGATCGCAAGGAACAACCCACATGCCCACAGCATGAGGAACGCGCTGTGCCGCCGCGCCGGGTCGCCCGCCGGCACATGGTTCCAGAACACAATCAGCAACAACCCGACAATTGCATATACGGCATAGATGCCAATGAACGCTGTCTTGTCGGGCCACAGGTTCCACAGCATCCATTGCCTGATATCGAAATGCCCTGACCACCAGTATTGTGCGTTGATGTGCTCCTGGAGGCTTATTGCCGGAAGGAGATAAGCAGCCGACATGCCGATGCCGAGGCACCCTGCGAGGGCGAGACGGGCGTATCGCGGCAAAGCATCCCAGCCCGCACCGTTGAGCCAGACCGCATAGACTGGGATCACAAAGACGCTGACCAGCAGGGTTGTGGGCAGATGGGTAAGGATCAGCATCGCGTAAAGCACAGCGAAGAGCGGAATGCCGAATCTTGCACCACGGGTGATGCGCTCCATCGCCAACAGAATCAGGGGCAATATGGCGTAGGACGAGAACTCCCCAATGGCGCCCCGCACCACGTGATTGAACAGGTGATAGGGCATGATCATGTAAGCGATGCCAGCCAGCATCGCGGAGAAGCGGTCCATGAAGCCGCGCGCCCACAACCACATGGAAAGCCCCGAAACGAAGAGCAGGAGGCCTGCGTGGGCCTGGATAATGGCGTCGATCGTCAGCCAGTCCCCGGCAAAGGCCCTCACCCCGCCCATGAGCAGAAAGGGCAGCGGCGGATAGAAGTAGAAGCTGGGGCTTCCCAACCCATCGAAGCTTGATGACAGCCAGCGCGGGTAGATCCACCCTCTGCGCATTTCACCCGCGATGCCCTCGATCCAGGCGTAGTTGTGGCTCGCACTGTCCGGAAGCCAAGGCCCCATCAAGAACATTGGCAGAATGATGAGGACAACAACGATTGCAAGAACGGCGGCGGCGGTTGAAGTTCTAACAGAGGTCCAATTTTCGGCGTTCAGCCTCGAAACCATGTCCTCTGCCCGTGAGCCGCATCAGGACGGCCGGATAGCGTGATTCCCTTCACCACGGAACAGCCACTCAGAAGCTTTCCGCAATCCACTTGCCCATGCGCCAGACATAGCCGGTCTGGGCGCGCCGCACGGCATCGGCCTTGGCCTTCGGCAGCGCGTAATGGGCGTCGGGCTTCAGCGCATAGTTCAGGAGGCCGGCGCAGACCGCGAAGCCCGGCGAATGCGCGCTCTCCGGCATGCCCTGCACATGGGCGGGGGAGCCGAGCCGCACCTGGCGGTCGAGCAACTCTGCCGCCACTTCACGCACGCCATTCAACTGGCTGGCGCCACCCGTGATGACGAGGCGGTTGCCGGCGAGATGCTGCGTGCCCGAGGCCTCGAGCCTGGCGCACAGCAATTCGAATGTTTCCTCGAGCCGGGGCCGGATGATGCCGGTCAGCATCGACTTCGGCACCTGCTGCACGGTATCGACACCGCGCTCGCCGAGGAGCGGCACGGAAATCATCTCGCGCTCGTCGACGGCGCTTGCAAGCGCCGAGCCCCACAGTGTCTTCATGCGCTCCGCATGTGCGATGGTGGTCGAAAGCCCGCGCGCGATATCATTGGTGATGTGCTGGCCGCCGATCGGCAGCACATCCGCCATGACGAGGTTGTTCTCATGGAACACGGCGAAGCTCGTGGTGGCCCCGCCCATGTCGACCACCGTGACGCCCAGCGCCTTCTCGTCCTCCGCCAGCACGGCGCGGGCGGAGGCATAGGGCGCGATGACGAATCCCGCGGCCGAGAGATGCGCGCGCTCGACGGCGAGGCCCAGGTTCTTCAGATGCGCCTGCTCGACGGTGACGACGCCGAGATCGAGCGTCAGGCTCTCGCCATACATGCCCAAGGGATCCTTGATGCCCGTGGCGTCATCCAGGTGATACTGCAGCGGCGTCAGGTGCAGGATGCTGCGGCGGCCAGGGTCCACCTGGGACAGCGCATCGTCCAGCACCATGTCGAGGCCGCGCTGGTCGACCTGGCCCGAAGCGAGCTGCACCATGCCGCTATGGAGCCGTGACTGCGGGCGCCCGCCCGACACATTCACATAGATGTCGTTGATGCTGCGCTGGGCCATGCGCTCGGCCGCATCGACCGCGAGCCGGATGGCGCGTTCGGCCTCGTCCACATTGATGATGGAGCCCGAGCGCACCCCACGCGACAGCTGGTGGCCGACGCCCAGAACCTTGAGGGTGAATTTCTCGTCGGTGTCGGCGCTGCGGTGCTTGGCCGGCACCGCCTCGGCGATCAGGCAGCTGATCTTGGTCGAGCCGATGTCGAGGGCGGCAATCAGCCCGCCCTTGGTTACGGCTGGCGGCTTCCCCCCGCCCTTGCCGTAAAACTGCACCACCGTCATACGCGATACCCCTGACGTCACACCGGGGCGAACCTGACGCTATTCCGGTCCCGCCGCCGTCTTACTTGTTGCGCCCGCAATCTCGCTCTGGTCGAGTTCCGCCACTTCGACGATGACCCGTCCGGCGAGCCGGAGGTCGACGGAGCGGATCCCGCGGGACAGCAGTTGCTGCGTGCGGTTCAGCTCGTCGGCCATGCGGAGCGCGTCCTGCCAGCCCTGTTCCGGCAACTGCACGGTAATTCCGCTGTCGAGATAGAGCGTCCAGCGGCGCTTGCCCACCCGTGCGGCGGCCTTCATCTGCAACAGTATGTCGGGATAGGCTGCAAGTTGGTTAATGAGTTCGGCGGCAGCCGTATTCGCCCCCTCGCCCGTCACCAGCGGCAGGCTGACGAGCTTCGCCGCCGCAAGCCCGCTCATGGCGGAGCCCGAACGGTCGATCACGTAATAGGCCTCGCCCCGCTGCCAGATGGCGAAGGGCTCGCGCTCCTTCACCTCAACCGTGAGCTGGTTGGGGAACAGCCGCTGAACCTTGGCGCGCTCGATCCAGTCGAGGCCCTCCAGAATGCGCCGCGCATGCCCGGCGTCAAAGCCGATGAGCGAGGAGCCGGGCTGGATGCCGATCGCCGCCAGCAGCACTTCCGGCTCATGGTGTTCAAGGCCGGTGATGGTGATGTCCTCGGCTGCGAGCCCAACGAGGCTCGCAGCCTTGCCGGGCAGCAGCATCCACTTGCTGCCGTCATATTCGAAATGCCCGCCGCGCAGCAGGCCCGTCCCGATTGCCACGCCGAGGAACAGCACGGCGGAGGCCCGCATGGCAAAGCGGAAGCGGAAGGCGGCCAGCCTGTCGAGCCATGTGGCCGGGCGCCTGCGCACATAGACGGGGAAGGCGCCGCTCATCTGTCCACCGATGCATCGTTCACCATCCAGGTGACGAGCTCCTCATAGCTTTTGCCCGCATGGGCGGCGAGTTCGGGAACGAGCGAGGTGCCCGTCATGCCAGGCTGGGTATTGACCTCGAGCAGGATCAGCTCGCCTGTTCCTTCCGCGTCATAACGGAAATCCGCGCGTGAGACGCCGCGGCAGCCCAGCGCCTGATGTGCAAGAAGCGCAATGTCCTGGCATTCGCGGTAGACCTCCGCCGGGATCTCGGCGGGCAGAATGTGCTGCGAGCCGCCCGGGGCGTATTTGGAGGTGTAATCGTACCAGCTCGAACTCTTGGACACGATGTCGATGACGCCGAGTGGCGTGTCGCCGATCACCGCGCAGGTCAGTTCCTTGCCGGAGATGAAGCGTTCGACCATGGCATGGGTGCCGAAGATCTCGCGCTCATCCAGCACGGCCATGGCCGGGCCGTTTGCGGTTTCGAGCACGATGTGCACGCCAACGCTTGATCCCTCGGCCACGGGCTTCACCACGTATGGCGGCTCCATCGGGTGGCCCGCCGCCACCTCGTCGAGTGGCACGAGCAGGCTTTCCGCCACGGGAACGCCCGCCGCACGGAAGATCGCCTTGGACTTCTCCTTGTGCATGGCCAGCGATGAGGCCAGCACGCCCGAATGTGTATAGGGAATCTGCAATGTCTCGAGGATCGCCGCACAACAGCCGTCCTCGCCCCACTTGCCGTGCAGCGCGTTGAAGGCCACGTCCGGCTTCATCTGCTGCAGGATGGAAACGATGGTATCGCGCTTGACGTCGACCGGCACGGCCTTGAAGCCTGCCCGCGTCAGCGCCGCGGTGCAGGCCTTGCCCGACGACAGGCTCACCTCGCGCTCGGCCGACCAGCCGCCCATGAGGACGGCGACCGTCGTTTCGGACGGCACGCGATTCATGCCGCCTCATCCTTGGCGAGGCCGATGCGCTTGATCTCACAGTCGAGGTCGACGCCGGAGGTTTCCTTCACCCGCGCCCGCACCGTCTCGCCCAACTCCTCGATCTCGGCGGCGGTGGCGCCGCCCTCGTTGATGAGGAAGTTGCAGTGCATCTCGGAAACCTTTGCCGGGCCTACGGAAAATCCGCGCATCCCGGCCTTGTCGATCAGCTGCCAGGACTTGTTGCCGGGCGGGTTCTTGAAGGTCGATCCGCCGGTGCGGTTCTTGATCGGCTGGGTGGCCTCGCGGCTCTCGGTGATCTTGTCCATGGCGGCGGAGATTTCCTCCGGATTGCCCGGACGGCCCTGGAACAGCGCCTGCGTGAAGACAAGCTCCTCAGGCGCGCCCGAGTGGCGATAGCTATATTTCATGTCCGCGTTGCTGAGCACGTGGATCTTCCCCGACCGGTCGACGGCGCGCGCCTCGATCAAAATGTCCTTCGTCTCGCCCCCATAGGCCCCGGCATTCATGCGCAACGCGCCACCGATCGTGCCCGGTATACCTCTCAGAAAGGTTAACGCATCGATACTTTTCTCCAGCGCGAAGCGGGAGACACGCACATCCAGTGCCGCGGTCCCTGCCCTCACCCGGTAGCCGGGCTCCTCCGTCACATCGGCAAAACCGCGCCCCAGGCGGATCACCACGCCCGGACCACCGCCGTCCCGCACCAGCAGTTTGGAGCCGGCCCCGATCACATAGACCGGAATGTCCTTCGGCGTATCCTTGAGGAAGGCCGCAAGATCCGCCTCATCCGCCGGCGTGAACAGAACTTCCGCCGGCCCTCCTGCGCGGAACCATGTGAGGCCGGCGAGCGCCGCATTAGCCTCCAGCCGCCCACGCACGGCGGGCAACCGCTTCAGCAGGGCTTCTCCGTCGAGCTTTCCCATCATGCACCCGCCTTGTCGAAGGCCTCGAGCTGGCCCGGCAGCGCATAGGCCCACTGGGTGATGGTGCCGGCACCTAAGCACATCACGATGTCGCCGGGCTGGGCGAGCTTGCGCACCAGCGGTGCGAGCTCCTCAGGCTTCTCGATCGCATGCACCGCACGGTGGCCGCGCGCCTTGAGGCCCTCTTTCAGCGACAGGTGGGACGCCCCCTTGATCGGCGCCTCGCCCGCTGCATAGACCGGCGCCACGATCACCGAGTCGGCATCGTTGAAGCAGGTGCAGAACTCGCTGAACAGGGATGAGAGCCGCGTGTAACGATGGGGCTGCATCACCGCATGAACCTTGCCCTTGGCAACGCCACGCGCCGCGCGCAGCACCGCCGCGATCTCGACCGGGTGATGGCCGTAATCATCATAAACTGTGATGCCATTATGCGCGCCCGTCCGCGTGAAGCGGCGCTTCACGCCAGTGAAGCTCTTGAAGCCCTTGCGGATGTTCTCATCCGAAATGCCCAGCTCCTTGGCCACCGCCAAAGCCGCCGTCGAGTTGAGCGCATTGTGCTCGCCCGGAATGGCGAGGCTGAGGTCTTCGATGTCATGCGTTGCACCGGTGCGGCGGTTGGTCATGCGCACTGAGAAGCGCGTCTCGCCATCGGTGAAGCCCACTTCCGTAAGGCGAACATCAGCCTGCGGGCTCTTGCCATAGGTGATGACGCGGCGGTCCTTCACCTTGCCGATCAGTTCCTGCACCACCGGGTGGTCGATGCACATCACGGCGAAGCCGTAGAAGGGAATGTTCTCGACGAAGGCAAGGAAGGCTTCCTTGGCCTTGTCGAAGGTGCCGTAATGGTCGAGGTGCTCGGGGTCGATGTTGGTGACGATCACAATGTCGGCGGGAAGCTTGACGAAGGTGCCGTCGGATTCATCCGACTCGACCACCATCCAGTCGCCCTTGCCCAAGCGCGCATTGGTGCCATAGGCGTTGATGATGCCGCCGTTGATCACGGTCGGATCAAGATTCCCGGCATCAAGAAGTGCCGCGACGAGCGAGGTCGTCGTCGTCTTGCCATGCGTGCCGCCAACCGCGACGCAGGACTTGAAGCGCATCAGCTCCGCCAGCATCTCGGCGCGCCGCACGATGGGAAGGTAGCGGTTGCGCGCCTCGACCAGTTCCGGATTGTCGTCCTTCACTGCGGAGGAGACGACCACCACCTGCGCGTCCCCGATGTTCTCCGCCCTGTGGCCGACATGCACCTCGATCCCCGCCTTCCTGAGGCGCGCGACATTGTAGTTGTCGGTAAGATCCGAGCCCTGCACCTTGTAGTCGAGCGTCGCCATCACCTCGG
Organism: Hyphomicrobiales bacterium; assembly: GCA_040379425.1. Lineage (GTDB taxonomy): Bacteria > Pseudomonadota > Alphaproteobacteria > Rhizobiales > Aestuariivirgaceae > Aestuariivirga. The sequence continues at coordinate 5,780 of JBEILC010000059.1, read as the reverse complement.
CGATGCCGCTCATGCCGATGCCGCCGATACCGATGAAGTGGATGGGGCCGACATTGCCCGGAAGTTTCATGCGCTCAGTTCCCCGCGAGTCTCTCGGCGAGATCGGCGAGCCGCTCCGCGGCATCGGGTCTGCCGTGGGAGAGCGCGGCCGCCGCCGCCTGTTGAAGTTGGCCCTGTTGAGAGCGGATCGATGTCAGAAATTGGGCAAAGGCCTTGGGCTCCAGCGAAGCCTGTGGGTGAACCCAGCCCGCACCCGCAGCGGCGAAGCTTTCGGCATTGCGAAGCTGGTCATTGTCGATGGCATGGGGCAGCGGCACCATGATGGCGGGCCTGCCGATGACGCCCAGTTCCGCGATCGTCGAAGCGCCCGACCGGCAGATGACGAGGTGCGAGGCCGCGATGCGCTTCGGCATGTCCATGAAGAAGGCCTGAAGCTCACAGTCGAGCCCCATCTCGCGATAGGCCCTGGCAACCTCGTCCATGTTCTCCGCCCGCACCTGCTGGGTGAGGCGGATCGCGGCGCGGTCTTCCGCACTCATGGCGGCGAAGACCTTTGGCATGAATTCACCGAAGAATTGCGCACCCTGGCTGCCGCCGAACGTGAGAAGGTTGAAGCGCTCGAAGGAAGGATAGGGTGCAGCCTTTTCCTTCAGCGCGATGTCACGCACGGGATTTCCGGTGATGGTCAATTTCTTCTCTGCCTGCGCCGGCAGCCCCTGCAGCGCCGGGAAGGAGGAGGCGACCGCATCCGCGAAGCGCGAGAGCACCCGGTTGGCGCGGCCCATCACCGCGTTCTGGTCATGCACACAGGAGGGAATGCCGAGCCGTGCGGCAGCGAGGATCGGCGGGAAGGAGGGATAACCGCCAAAGCCAATCACCGCGCGGGGCTTCACTCGCTTCAGGATGGCGCGCGCCGTGCGGTAGCCGCCATAGAGCCGCAGCGCCTTGCCCGGCAGCGCCAAGGGCTTTGACAGCGAGAGCGTCGCCGATGGCACGATATGCGTTTCGGCTGCGGGGAATGATTTCCCATAGTCCCGCACCCGCTCGTCCGTCATCAGGTGGATGACATGGCCGCGCCGGGTCAGCGCCTCGGCCAGTGCCTGGGCGGGGAAGAGATGCCCGCCCGTGCCGCCGGCAGCGAGTACGAAAATGCCTTTCTCCGCCATGATGCCTCAGGCGTAGGCCGGATTATGGCTTCGCACATGCGACTGCGCGCCGAAGCGCCGCCGCCCCAGCGCCAGCACCAGGCCCATGCCGAAGGCCATGCCAAGAAGCGAGGAGCCGCCATAGGAAATGAACGGCAGCGTCATGCCCTTGGCAGGCATCAGTGCGGTGTTCACACCCATGTTGATTACCGCCTGGAAGCCGAAGACCAGCGCAAGCCCGCTCAGGGCCAGTGCTGCAAACGGGTCAGGCTCGGACTTGGCGCGCAACAGCACGCGGAACACAACGAAGGCGAAGAGCGAAATCAGCAGGAGGCAGGCGATGAGGCCGAATTCCTCGCCCACGACCGCGAAGGTGAAGTCGGTATGCGCGTCGGGCAGCACGAGCTTGGCGTCGCCGCCGCCCGGGCCAGCGCCCATCAGCCCGCCATTGCGGAAGGCTTCCATCGCGGTATCGACCTGGAAGGTGTCGCCCTTGTCGGGGCTGAGGAAGCGGTCGATGCGGGACTGTACATGCGGCACGAGGTGATAGGACGCCACGAGCCCCGCGACGGCAAGCCCGCCGAGGCCCAGCACGGCGAGCCACGGAATGCCATAGATCAGCAGCATCGCGCCGAAGGTCAGGATCACCAGCGCCGTCTGCCCGAAGTCCGGCTGCATCACGAGAAGGCTCACGAAGACTCCGGCCAGCACGAAGGCGATGAACTGGCCAGGCATCTCCGGCCGCCTGCTCGACTCGGCGAGGAACCACGCCACCACCACGACGAAGGCCGGCTTGGCGAATTCCGAAGGCTGGAGGTTGATCGGGCCGATGTCGATCCAGCGGTGCGCGCCTTTGATCTCGGGTCCGAAGAACAGCGCCAGCACCATGAGGCCGAGCGCGCCGAAGAACACGGCCAGCCCGGCGCGCCGCGCCAGACGCGGCGGGAAGAAGGACAGCGCCACCAGCACCGGCACCGCAAAGCACAGGTAGAAGAGCTGCATCTTGATGAAGTGGAATGTGTCGATGCCGATGCGGTCCGCCACCGGCGGGCTCGCCGCCATGGAGACGAGCACGCCCGATGCCATGAGCAGGAGCACCGCGAACATCAATCCGCGGTCCACCGTGAACCACCACTGGGCGAGAAGGCCGCGGTCGCTACGTCCGAGCAGCATGGGCATCTCCTGGAATTGTCATCTCTATGCCGGGAAGCTGGGAGACGGCCTTGACGAAGGCATCGCCCCTTACTTCGAAATTGGGATACTGGTCGAAGCTGGCGCAGGCCGGAGACAGCAGCACCACGGCGCCGGGCTTCTTCTCCGCGCTCGCATCGCGCAGCGCTGCGGCAACGGCCTTGTCCAGCGTGCCACACTCCTCATGCGGCACGGAACCGAGCGTCACCGCGAAATCCTTCGCAGCCTGGCCGATGAGATAGGCACGGACAATGCGCGCAAACAGCGTCCGCAAGGGTTCGATGCCGCCCGACTTCGCGATGCCGCCGGCGATCCAGTAGATGTTCTCGAAGGAGGAGAGCGCCTTTTCCGCCGCATCCGCATTGGTGGCCTTGGAGTCATTGATGAAGGCGATCGAGCCCGCCTTCGCCACCAGCTGCATGCGGTGCGCAAGGCCCGGGAAGCTCCGCATCGCGGCGGCGATCACATCGCTCGCAACCCCCATGGCCTTCGCCGCGCCATAGGCCATGCAGGCATTCTGCCAATTGTGGCGGCCCTTGAGGGCCGGCATGTCGCGCAGGTCGATCTCGGCAACGATCTTGCCGCCGCGCCTCTCGCACAGCACGCCATCAGGCGCACTGATGCCATCATCGAGATCTTTCAGCACCGAGACGGGGCGAAGATCGGTGGAGCCTTTGAGGCTCTCGGCGATCTTCGCGCACCAGTCATCGTCCACGCCACACAGCGCGGTGCCGCCCCGCCCTTGCGCTGAGAACATGCGCGCCTTGACGCCCGCATAGTTCTCCATCGTGCCATGGCGGTCGAGGTGATCGGGCGTGATGTTGGTGAGAATGCCGACATCGGGTGCCAAGCCCGGCATCAAATCGATCTGGAAGGAGGAAAGCTCGAGCACATAGACGCGGCCCTTGACCGGCTGCTTCAGCAGGAACACCGCCTTGCCGATGTTGCCGCCCACCTCGACGTCGAGGCCTGCCTCGCTCAGCACGTGCCCGATGAGTGCTGTCGTCGTCGACTTGCCGTTGGTGCCGGTGATGCCGATGATGCGGGAGCCCTGGGCCTTCGCCTCGCGCGCGAAGATCTCGGTGTCGCCGATAACCTCGATCCCCGCATGGCGCGCCTTCAGCACGGTCCAGTGCGGTTCGGGATGGGTGAGCGGCACACCGGGGCTCAGCGCCAGCGCATCGAGTGTCGAGAAGTCGAGTTCATGGAGATTGCTGACGGGGAGCCCCGCGGCCTTTGCCTTCTCAACGGCGGGTGCGGAATCATCCCAGGCGAAGACTTCGGCCCCGCCGAGGCGCAGCGCCTCGATCATGGCCGTGCCGGATCGCGCCAGGCCGAAGACGGCGGCGCGCTTTCCCCTGAATGTCGCCGCGGGGAACAACGGGCCTACCTCAGCTTCAGCGTCGAAAGGCCGATCAAGGCCAGCACGATGGCGATGATCCAGAAGCGGATGACGATGGTCGGTTCCTTCCAGCCTTTCTGCTCGAAATGATGGTGCAGCGGCGCCATGGCGAAGACGCGCTTGCCGGTCATCTTGAAGGAGGCGACCTGGATGATGACGGAGAGCGTTTCCAGCACGAAGAGCCCGCCGATGATGGCGAGCACGATCTCATGCTTGGCCGCCACCGCGATGGCGCCCAGGGCGCCGCCGAGCGAGAGCGAGCCCGTGTCGCCCATGAAGATCATGGCGGGCGGCGCGTTGAACCACAGGAAGCCCAAGCCCGCCCCCACGATCGCCCCGCAGATGATGGCAAGCTCGCCCGTGCCGCGCACGAAGTGGAGTTCGAGATAGTTGGAGAAATTGAAGTTGCCGACGAGATAGACGATGAGCCCCAGGCTCGCGGCCGCAATCATCACGGGGACGATGGCCAGGCCATCAAGCCCGTCCGTCATGTTCACTGCGTTGCCCGCCCCCACCACGACGAACATCCCGACGAAGATGAAGAAGATGCCAAACGGGATCAGCACGTCCTTGAAGAAGGGCACGGCGAGCGAGGTCGAGAGCGGCTTCTCGCCGATCCACATGAACATGGCGACCGCGATGCCGGCGATGGCGAATTCGGCGAGCAGCCTGAGACGCCCCGAGAAGCCCGAGGTCGTTGCCTTCGTCACCTTCAGGAAGTCGTCATAGAAGCCGATGGCGCCGAAGCCCAGCGTCACGAACAGCACCGCCCAGACATAGAGGTTGCGCAGGTCCGCCCACAGCAGTGTGCCGACGAAGATGCCGGAGAGGATCATCAGCCCGCCCATTGTGGGTGTGCCCTGCTTCTCCACGATGTGGCGCTGCGGCCCGTCGGTGCGGATCGGCTGGCCGCGGCCCTGCTTCACCTTGAGGAGCGAGATGATGCGCGGCCCGAAAAGAAACACGAAGACGAGCGCCGTCAGGATCGACAGCCCCGTGCGCGTCGTCTGATAGCGGAAGACGTTGAAGGGCGAGACTTCGTCGGCGAGGCTGGTGAGCAGAAGGAAAAGCATCAGGACTCCTTGGGGAGCGGCGGATATGCCGCCCTGATTGCCTCCACCAGCGGCCCCATGCGGCTGCCGAGCGAACCCTTGACCATCACCACATCGCCGGGCCTGAGGCCCGCCAGCACGGCATCGCGCAATCCTTCGGAAGCCGCGGCATAAGCACCGCGCCTGTCGCCCGGCACGCGTTCCCAAAGATTCGCCATGAGAGGCCCGGCGGCGTATAGGACATCCACCTTGGCCGCGTCCATGGGATCGAACAGGCCAGCGTGCAGTTCCGGCCCCTTTTCACCAAGTTCCAGCATGTCACCCAGCACCGCAATGCGCCGCCCGCGGGGCCCGGGCTTCGAGGCCCCGAGCAGCGCCAGTGCCGCACCTACCGAAGCGGGATTGGCGTTGTAACTCTCGTCGATCAGCATGATCTCGCCACCCGGAACGGCAAGCTTCTCGCGCACGCCGCGGCCCTTGGCGGGCTCGGCGATGGCGAGCGCCAACGCCGCGCGGGCCAGATCAGCGCCCGCGAGCTTTGCCGCCGCCAGCACGGCCAGGCTGTTTACCGCCATGTGCTCGCCGGGAATTCCCAACTTGTAGATGACAGCTTCGCCAAAAACACTCGCCGTCACACAGCAGCACTCGGCATGCAGCGCCACGCGCTCCATGCGCACGACCGCCTCCGGGTGCTTCCCGAAGGAGGCGACATCCGAGATGCCGCAGGCCCTCGCCGCCGCCGCAAGCCGCGCGAAATAGGGCGTGTCGCGGCTGATGATGGCGTGCCCACCCGGAACGACTCCTGAGAAGATTTCCGCCTTGGCATCGGCAATGCCATCCACCGATTCAAAAAACTCGAGATGCACCGCTTCGACCGTGGTGATGAGACCGATTTCCGGCTGCACCATGCGCGTGAGATGCGCGATTTCGCCGGCATGGTTCATGCCCATTTCAAACACGGCGTACTGAGCGTTTGGCGGCAGATTCGCC
>JBEILC010000058.1:0-14514 GCA_040379425.1 Hyphomicrobiales bacterium | reverse complement strand
TTGCTGGTGATGAGTGTTGAGCCCCGCTCGTAGCGCAGGGAGATCGTCTCGAACAGCAGTTCGGCCCCGGTCTTGGAGAGGGGCACGAAGCCAAGTTCGTCGATGATGAGCAGCTTGTAGCCGGCGATCTGCTTTTGCAGGCGGAGCAGGCGCCGCTCGTCGCGGGCCTCCATCAGCGCATTGACCAGCGCGGCGCTCGTCATGAAGGAGTTCAAGCCCTCGCGCATCCTGGCGCTCGATCACTCGCGGCCAAGCCTCGAGTATGCGCGAAAAGTTGCGTCGGACTTCAGCATCTCTGGAATCGAATATGTCTGTGGCGACGCGTCCGAGATGGTGATCGAGGACAACAGCTTCGACTTCGTCACCTGCCGCCACTCACTTCAGATTTTCGACAGGCCGGAACTGATCCTCAAAGAGCTGTTCCGTATCTGCAAGCCGGGCGGGCGCGTTTACATCACCAACGAAAAGAATTCCCATTGCCTCGGTGAGCCCAGGGGCGAGAGCTACTTTAAGATGGACGTCGAGTTCGGCCCCAAGAGCCGCCGTTTCCTGATGGATGCGGGCTTTCGAGCTTCCGGACCAAATTCATCGCCCTGATGAGCGGTGCCGTGCTGCTGTCGCTGCTTGTGGGCGGCGCGGTCGCACTGTGGAACGTGCAGCGCCTCTCGCGCGATGCATCCGCCCAGATCGAGAGCGGCCTGACAAAGGCCAGTGAACAGTATCTCATGCGCGACATCGACATGACGGCACAGCGCGCCGGCCTCATGTTCGCGCGCACATTCGACCAGGTGAATGCGCTGGCGCAGTTCGGCCAGAGCCTCATCGACCAGCCGCAGCTGGGCAGAAGCTTGGGTACGCTGCTCGAGAGCTATCCCGGCTTCCAGGATCAGATGACGTTCAACAGCGAGAAGAACTGGCTGCAGAACGCGCCCGGGAAACCTCAGTCATCAGCGTGTGGGGCTACCTGCTGGACGGGCCCGGACGGATGCGGCCCGATGTCCAGGAGGCGGTGCGCAACTCGGGCATCTTCGATCTCGTGGTGCCACCCTTCATGAAGCCGGGCCAGAGCAAGCTGCAGATGTATTACGTGGGGCCGAAGGACCGCCCCATCATGCGGACCATTCCCTATTCCGAGCAGGCACAGACCTTCGACAAGCTTTACGGCGGCCACAATGTGCTGACTGTCAACGAGGCAGGCAAAGCGCTGCCCGGCATCAAGCCCGAGAACGCCACGGGCGCTGGCGTCACCGGCCTTGAGCGCTCGCTGGCCAGGAGCCGCTTTGGCGACATCTCCAATCTGAAGATGCCCGCCCCCGGCGCCACCAGCATCGCGCATGTGACGGTCCAGCGCGACGGCAAGCCCGAGGGCCTGCTCGTGGCATTGCATCCGCTGGAGCCGATGAACCTCTGGCAGCCCAACGCGGGCATCGCAGCAGAGCGGTTGATGCTCGGCTTCGTGGTGCCCGACAGGGAAATCTACGCCTCGCTCTATGCCGCGCAGGCGCAGATCGATTCCGCCACCAGCCGCATCGTCAAGGGTATCCTGGCATCCGTGCTCGCCTTTCCTCGTGCTGGTGCTTGCCGTTTCCGCCGCGGTGTCGCGCCGCTTCACGGCGGGGCTCGTCGCCCTCGCTGACGCGGCGGGGCGCCTCACGCGCGCCAACGACAACATCCAGGCGCCGGTCAAGGGGCGCGATGAAGTGGCGCTGGTGGGCGCCGCCTTCAATTCCATGGCGCGCGAGATCCGCGAATACACCGGAACACTCGAGCAGCGCGCCGCGGACCGCATACGGGAACCAGCATCGGCAACCCAGGAGATCCAGCAGCTCTACGAAAAGCTGAAGGATGAGAACCTTCGCATGGGTGCCGAACTTGACGTCGCGCGGCGCATCCAGATGATGGTGCTGCCAACCCTCTCCGAACTCGACGGCATTCCGGACCTCGACATCGCGAGCCATGTCAAGGTCCGGAATGCCGTCGAGCTCTTCATCTTCTGAGCACGTCCTCAGAAGACGGCGTGTTCGCCCCTGTCATCGACAACCTCGCCCCTCACGGCGCGGGCGTAGTGATCGAACAGGGTGTCCGCGCCGAATGAGGGCGTCGCGGCGGCGTCATAGCGGCCCGCGGCTTCATCCCAGACAAGCATCGATTCCGTTGCATAGTAGCGGCCGATCCGCGCCAGCTCGGCCTTGGCCCTGAGGCGCGGAGACACGCGCCCCAGTGTGGCGAGCACCATGATGATCGCATCGAGCATCGCCACCGGCACGTGCCGGAACTTTGCGTCCCTGCCCAGCAGGGCGCAAAGCCGCTCGCCCTGTTCGATGGGGGTGATCGCTTCACCCGGCCCCCCGATGGGCAGGATGCTGTCATGGCGTTCGGGCGAGGTGATGCAGGACGCGATGAAGCGGCCGAGATCGTCATCACTGATCGGCTTGCAGGCAGTAAGCCGTCCATCGCCGAAGACCAGGAAGGGCTTGCCCGCGCGCAGCCTTTCGATCTGTCCCGAGAGTGACTTGAAATAGGCGGTGGGCCTGACGATCGAATAAGTGAGCCCTGAGGTGATCAGCATCTCCTCGAAGGCGCACTTGGCGTGCTGGAAGGCGAGCTTCGGTTTCTGCACGCAGATGGCGGAGAGCAGGATCACGTGGCGGACACCCGCACGCTGCGCCGCGCCGAGCGCTTCCACATGGGCGCGGTGGTCGATGGCCCATGCATCCTCCGGCAACCCCGTGCGCGCGGCCAGACAGGACACCATCACGTCGAAGCGCTCGCCTGCAAAGCCGTGGCGCTCCAGTGCGCCGGGCTCCGTCACGTCGCCGAACCGGAGAATGGCCGCATCCGGAAACAATGCGCGTGGATCATCCCGCCCGGCACGCTGTCTCACGAAACAGACCGTATCGTGCCCCGCGGCAACCAGCGCGCGGACGGTGGCGCGGCCAATGGTGCCGGTGGCGCCAATCACCATCACGCGCTTGGGCGTCGGCAGGTCAGGGGCAGGCACTGCGGGCATGATGGTCCTTTGAAGGCTTGCCGCATCATGCTGAGTTTCAACCGGTTTCTCAACGGGCGAAGATCAGAGGTGTGAGAAACGAGGACAGCGCGATGAGCGCCTGGGCAAGCCCCCGCAGGGCGCTGCTTGTTCCCGCAGAGCCCATCTTGTAGCCTCGGGTCACAATGGGTTCATCAATCATCGACGATCTCTCCGAAAGCTTTCCCGAGGCCGCCAATGGTGCACGCTGGGAGCTGCTCTCAGACCGGGTAATGGGCGGTGTCTCGTCGGGCACCCTGCGCCGCGAGGTGGTTCGGGGCCGCGCGGCTCTCCGCCTGCAGGGGAATGTGTCGCTGGAGAACAATGGCGGCTTCATCCAGATGGCGCTCGACCTCTCTCCCGATGGGCGCTCCATCGATGGCCGGGGTTTCACAGGCATCGAGATCGAGGTCTCGGGCAATGGGGAGGCTTACGGCCTTCATCTTCGCACCGATGATCTGCTCCGCCCCTGGCAGTCCTACCGCCAGGCTTTCACGGCAGATGAGCAATGGCGGGTGATCGGCCTGCCCTTCAGCGCGTTTCGTGCGCACCGGACGGATGCGCCACTGGACCTCGCCCGGCTGCGCAGGATCGGGCTCGTCGCCATAGGGCGCGCCTTCAGGGCGGATCTTGCTGTGTCGGCGGTACGCTTCTTCTAGGCCGCCCGGGCAGGCAGGTTCAGCTAGCCCGGCGCAGCCGGGGACGCGCTGTGGTCGAGGCCCATGCAGACAGGAAGATGTGGTCAATCAAACAGACACTTATGGTTATCTTTGCAGCGATGCTGCCGGCCCTGCAGGCCGCCGCGGAGCCAGTCGCCGTGCCCCTTGCGCCGGTTCCTTACCTCATGCTGATACCCACCGAAATCGCGGAGCGGCTTTCAACCGCCCCGGTTAGCGGCCCCTTCGCCCAGGAGGCGGCTGCCGCAGGCGTCCAGTCCCCGGTTACGGTCCTCTATGAGCCCGAGGGTGGCACCAAGACGATCCTGCTGAGCGCCTATTACTTCCCGGAGGCCCGCTTCGATGCCGCACAGAATCCGGATGAGCCACCGCCCTTCGGCAAGGCCGTCATCCGGGAGAGAGGCATGGCGCTGAGCATCGCGGGCCCGCATGACTCGATCTACGATGCGGGAACGCCCGACGCCGCGAATGTCAATGCGATGAGTACGCTGATCTACGAGGCGGACAGCTACCGCCGGACCGAATAGGGCTCAGATGCGCGCGCCGCTTGCCGCGTCGAACAGGTAGCAGCGCGACGTATCGAAGCTGAGGCTGATCGGCGTATCGAGTTCCTGGCGGAAGCTGCGGTGGCCCTTTGCCACCACCATCTGTTCGCCCGCCAGCGCCGAGACCAGCGTCTGGTCACCCGTGGGTTCGAGCGAATAGAGGGCTGAGTTGATGTGGCCCTGCCCGGCCTCGGCAACGGTGATATCCTCGGGCCTGACGCCAAGGATCACACCCTTGCGGCTTTGCGTTCCGAGCCCGCCCACCTTGGTCGAGGCGCCTGTGAAGACGCCGTTCTCGATATCGCCCTTGATCAGGTTCATCGGAGGCGAGCCAATGAAGCCCGCAACGAAGATATTGGCAGGATTGTTGTAGACCTCATCCGGCGTGCCGAGCTGCTGGATCTTGCCCTTGTTCATGATGGCGATACGGTCGGCCAACGTCATCGCCTCGATCTGGTCATGCGTGACGTAGACCGTGGTGGTCTCCAGCTTCCGCTGAATGTGCTTCAGCTGCGCACGCATAGTGAGGCGCAGCTTGGCGTCGAGGTTCGACAGCGGCTCGTCCATAAGGAAGACGCGCGGGTGGCGCACCACGGCACGCGCGAGTGCGGCGCGCTGGCGCTGGCCGCCGGAAAGTGCACGCGGCTTGCGGTCGAGATAGTCTCCGAGCTCCACGATGTCCGCCGCCTCACGCACCATCGCGTCATGCTTTTCCTTCGGAATGCCGCGCATGCGCAGCGGGAAGCGGATGTTTTCGTAGATCGACATGTTGGGGTAGAGCGCATAGCTCTGGAACACCATGGCGACGTCACGGTCGCGCGCATCGACATCATTCACGGTCTCACCGTCGATCAGAATATCGCCGCCCGTCGGGTCCTCGAGGCCGGCGATCATCCGCATGGTCGTGGTCTTGCCGCAGCCCGACGGCCCCAGGAACACCATGAACTCCTTGTCCTTGATCTCGAGGTCGATGGCATCGACGCCGATGACGGGACCCCAGGCCTTGCTGATCTTCATGAGGCTGATTGAAGCCATGACTGTTCCTGCCTTGCTGTACCTTTGGCCGTGGCCTCGGGTGAATTCCTCATTGCAGCCGCTGGCGACGCAGTCCGGCTTGTTCTCACCCGAATGAGTTCCACAAAACTGCAACAATTGCAATAATGGAACGCATATGTTTCGGATTTAACCCACGAGAAAGGCGGAGATCGCACCTCTCCGTGCATAATCGGGTTGCCCTTCAACCGACTTCGCACCCGCAAACACATCTCGCATATGCAAAAACCGGATTCACAGGTTAATAATACTTATTGACATCTCCACGTACAAAAGTATCTTATTGCTGCAGTGAAACAGATGGAGGCCCTCAATGGCGGCTTATGACATTTTGCGCGGCCAACGGCGCATCGGAGCTGCCACCGGGCTTGCCTCGGACCTGGCGCGTCGGCTGGAGGAAACGGGACGGCCCATCCGCGTGGGCCTCATCGGCTCCGGCGAAATGGGCACCGACATTGTCACCCAATGCCAGCAGATGACCGGCATCACGGTGGCCGCCATTGCCGAGATCAACCTCGACTCCGCGAAGAAGGCGTTCCGCATCGCGGGCCATCCCGCCGATCAGCATGCCGTTGCCGATACAGCGCCTGCCTTCGCTGCGGCTCTCGAATCCGGCAAGGCCGCAATCACGCAGGATGCGCAGCTCGTCTGCACCTCGGACCACATTGACGTGGTGATCGACGCCACGGGCAAGCCTGCCGTTGGCGCCGAGATCGGCCTCACCGCCATGGAACATGGCAAGCACCTCGTCATGATGAATGTCGAGGCGGACGTGACCATCGGCGCCTATCTCGCGCGCGAGGCAAAGCGGCTGGGCGTGGTCTACACGCTGGGAGCGGGCGATGAGCCCTCCTCCGCCATGGAGCTTGTGAATTTCGTGACGGGCCTCGGCTACCCGATCGTGGCGGCCGGCAAGGGCAAGAACAATCCGCTCAACATCGATGCAACGCCGGACCTCTACATGGAGGAGGCGAAGCGCCGGAACATGAACCCGCGCATGCTGGTGGAATTCGTCGACGGGTCCAAGACCATGGTCGAGATGGCGGCGATCGCCAATGCAACGGGCCTCATTCCCGATTGCCCCGGCATGCACGGGCCTGCTGCAACGCTCACCGAGCTCGAGAAGGTTCTGTGCCCGAGGGAAGATGGCGGCGTGCTCTCGCGCAAAGGCGTTGTGGACTACTCGATCGGAAAGGGCGTGGCGCCCGGGGTGTTCGTCATCGCCGAAATGTCCAACCCGCGTGTACGCGAACGCATGAATGACCTGAAGATGGGCCCCGGCCCCTACTATACCTTCTACCGTCCCTATCACCTGACAAGCCTCGAGGTGCCGCTCTCCTGCGCGCGCGCCGTACTCTATCACGCCGCCGACATGCAGCCGCTCGACGTGCCGAGTGCGGAAGTCTGCGCTGTGGCCAAGAAGGACCTCGCACCCGGTGAGCGCCTCGACGCCATCGGCGAATACACCTATCGCGCCTGGATATTGACGATTGAGGACTCCGTGCAGCCGCAAGCCATTCCCTGCGGCTTGCTCGAAGGCGGCAAGGCCACGAAGCCGATCCGCAAGGGTGAGCTTCTCACCTACCAGAACTGTGCCGTGGATGCGGGTTCCCGCATCGTGGCGCTGCGCAAGCGGCAGGACGACATGCTGAAAGGAACAGTGGGATGAATGCCGTTGGCAGCATCAAGCCGAACGCCCGCCCTTTCTATCAGAAGTACAATGCAGCGGAGCTGAGGGAAGCGCTGCGCAAGATGTACCTCATCCGCCGTTTTGAGGAAGGCGCCGAGGAAGCCTATATGCGCGGCCTCATCCATGGCACCATGCACCTCTCGATCGGGCAGGAAGCCTCCGCCGTGGGCTGCACCATGGCGCTGAGGAACAGTGACTACATCACCTCCACCCACCGCGGACACGGCCACTGCATCGGCAAGGGGGCAGAGCCCAAGCTGATGTTCGCCGAGTTCTTCGGCAAGGAGGAAGGCTATTGCCGCGGACGCGGCGGCTCCATGCACATCGCCGATGTGGCGACCGGCAATCTCGGCGCCAATGGCATCGTGGGCGGCGGGTTGCCGATCGCGGTCGGTGCCGCACTCGCCATCAAGAAGCAGAAGCGTGACGACGTCGCCATGTGCTTCTTCGGCGATGGCGCGTCCAACGAAGGCGCCTTCCATGAGGCGCTCAACATGGCGGCGATCTGGAAGCTGCCTGTCGTCTTCGTCTGCGAGAACAACAAATATGGCATGTCGGTCTCGACCGAGCGCTCCATGGCGGTGGCCAATGTCGCCGACCGTGCATCAGCCTACAACATGCCGGGCGTGATCGTGGACGGCAACGCCATTGCCGATGTCGAGGAGGCGATCGCCGAGGCCATTGCGCGCGCCCGGCGCGGCGAGGGGCCGACGCTCGTCGAGTGCAAGACTTATCGCACGCGCGGCCATTCGCGCTCCGACCGCAACCGCTACCGCACGAAGGAAGAGATCGAGGAATGGAAGGCGCGTGATCCCATTCCGCACTTCGAGCTGGAGCTGATGGCGCATGGCGTTGCCACCGAGGCTGACATCAAGGCCATCCGCGAGGCTGCGGAAGCTGAGATCGCGGCCGGCATCGAGTTCGCCCGCAACGGCGCCGATCCGAACCCCGCGGATGTCACCCGCGATGTCTATTCTCCCGAGGCCGCCTGATGAGCACGCGTGAACTGACCTATGCCCAGGCGATTCAGGAAGCGCTCGCCCAGGCGATGGATGCCGACCCCAACGTGTTCCTGATGGGCGAGGACATCGGCGTTTATGGTGGCGCCTTCCAGGTGACGGGTGATCTCGTGCACCGCTATGGCGAGGACCGGGTGATGGACGCCCCGATCTCCGAACTGGGCCAGGCGGGTGTCGCCGTGGGTGCGGCACTTGCGGGCGCCAGGCCCGTGCTCGAGTTCCAGTTCTCCGACTTCGCGACGCTCGCCATGGAGCAGATCGTCAACCAGGCGGCGAAGCTCCGCTACATGCTGGGCGGCAAGGTCAACGTGCCGCTCGTCATGCGCTTTCCCGCGGGCTCCGGTACCGGCGCCGCGGCCCAGCATTCACAGTCGCTCGATGCCTGGCTCGCGCATGTGCCTGGCCTCAAGGTGGTGCAGCCATCAACGCCCGCCGATGTGAAGGGCATGCTGCTCGCCGCCATCGACGATCCGGACCCCGTCATGGTGTTCGAGCACAAGCTGCTCTACAAGATGAAGGGCGAAGTTCCCGAGGAGCCTTATCGCATTCCCATCGGCAAGGCGCATGTGGCGCGGGCTGGCCGCGATGTCACGGTAGTCGCCACCTCCATCATGGTACACAAGTCGCTTGAGGCCGCGGAGACGCTGGCCGCGGAAGGAATCGACGTCGAGGTCATCGACCTCCGCACGCTGCGCCCCATCGATACTGCGACGATCATCGAGAGCGTCAAGAAGACCTCGCGGCTGGCCTGCGTCTATGAGGGAGTGAAGACACTCGGCATCGGTGCAGAGATCAGCGCCCGCATCGCGGAGAGCGAGGCCTTCGACTATCTCGACGCGCCGATCCTCCGGCTTGGCGGAGTCGAATCCCCCATCCCCTACAATCCGCAGCTCGAGAAGGCCGCGGTCCCGCAGGTGCCCGGCATCATCGACGGACTTCGCAGCCTGGTGAAGGGACGTTTCTGACATGGCCGTCGAAGTCATCCTCCCGCGTGTCGACATGGACATGGCCACGGGCAAGATCAGCAAGTGGCACGCCAAGGACGGCGACAAGGTCGCCAAGGGCGCTGCGCTGTTCGAGATCGAGACCGATAAGGCCGCGATGGAAATCGACGCGCCGGCTGACGGCATTCTGCGCAACATTCTCGTCGGCGAGGGCGGAACCGCTGCTGTCGGCTCTGCCGTTGCCTTCATCTATGCCGATGGCGAAGCAGTGTCGGCCGCAGCACCGGTCGCAGCAGCGCCTGTCAAGCAGGATGCGCCTGCCGCCGCGAGCAGTGCCCCTGCTCCCGTAGCAGGGCCCAAAGCCATGAATGGCGAAGCACCCCGCGCCACGCCGCTGGCCCGCAGGCTGGCGAAGCAGGCAGGCGTTCCGATCACCGCCATCGCAGGTTCAGGCCCGCGCGGCCGCGTGGTGGCAGCCGACGTGCGCAAGATGGCGGAGGCGCCCGCGCCTGCGCCTGCGCCGAAGGCTCCCGCCATTGCTCCGCAGGCGGATCAATCGGTTCAGTCCATCTACCAGCCCGGAAGCTTCGACATCTTGCCGGTGGACGGCATGCGCCGCACCATTGCCGCGCGCCTCACCGAATCGAAGCAGACGGTTCCGCATTTCTATCTCTCCGTCACGGCCCGGCTGGACCGGCTCAAGGCGGCCCGCGAACAGCTCAACGCCTCAGCCCCCAAGGGTGCTGACGGCAAGCCGCTGTGGAAGCTGTCGATCAATGATTTCGTCATCAAGGCCATGGGCCTCGCGCTGCAGAAGGTGCCCGCCGCCAATGTCACATGGGCGGGCGATTCGATCCTGCAGCACAAGTCCAGCGACGTGGGCGTCGCGGTGGCCGTCGAGGGTGGCCTGTTCACCCCTGTGGTGCGCAATGTCGAGACCAAGACGCTTGCCGCCATCTCAACCGAGATGAAGGACCTTGCGGCCCGCGCCCGCAGCCGCACGCTGGCGCGCAATGAGTATCAGGGTGGCACGGCGGCGATCTCCAACCTCGGCATGTATGGGATCGAACAGTTCACCGCCATCATCAACCCGCCGCATGCGACAATCCTCGCGGTGGGTGCGGGCGTCGAGCGCTTCGTTCCGGTGAAGGGGCAGCCCGCGCTGGCAACCGAGATGACCTGCACCCTCTCCTGTGACCACAGGGCGGTGGATGGTGCCGTCGGAGCGGAGTTGCTGCAGGCCTTCCGGAGCCTTATTGAAGAACCGCTGCTGATGCTGGCCTGAAGACCGGCACGGCCAAACTGGGAGGATTTCCGTGCCGCGCTATGACTATGTCTCCATGGGCTTCTACACCTATGACTGCCTGGGCTGGCCCTTCACCGAAGTGCCGCCCGGCGGCGGCACGGTGTTCATCGACGAACTGACACTTGCGGTCTCAGGTGCTGGTGGCACCGCCGCCATCGCCGCCGCCAAGATGGGCATCAACACGCTGGCAGTCGCCGGTGTTGGCGATGACCTGATGGGCGACTGGGTGATGCAGCGCATGCAGCATTTCGGCGTCGACACATCCTGCGTGCAGCGCAAAGCAGGCTGGAAGACCTCGTCCTCCATCGTCCTGACGCGCGCCGACGGTTCGCGCCCCGCCCTTCACCGCAAAGGTGCGACGTCGAATTTCTACGTCACGGACGAGATGATTCCGCAGGTCACCGACTGCAAGGTGTTCCATGCTGGCGGCGTCGGGCTGATGGATGCAATGGACAAGGGCCGCAACGCGGTCGTCATGAAAGCCGCGAAGGCAACGGGCGCCGTGACCACGGTCGACGTCTTCGCCGGATCGCCGAAGGACCTGCCCGCGGTTGCGGATGTTCTTCCCTATACGGACTACTTCATGCCCTCGATCGAGGAGGCGCAGGCGCTCTGCGGCCTCACCGACCATGGCGACACCGCGAAATTCTTCCTCGGCATGGGGGTGAAGGCCTGCGTGCTGACGCTGGGTGGCGACGGCGCCTATTACCATGACCGCGATGGCGTGAAGTTCCGCATTCCGGCCTTCGACATTCAGGTGAAGTGTACCTGCGGCTGCGGCGATGCCTTTGATGCGGGCTTTGCGGTTGGGCTCGTCAAGGGCTTCGACCCTGAGACCACGGTGCGCTTCGCGCAGGCAACCTCGGCCCTCAACGCCACGGGGCTCGGCTCCCAGGCTGGAGTCGAATCCTTCGAGCACACGCTCAACTTCATGAAGACGACGAAGACAAGGGCGTAGGGGTCAGGGCGTGATGACGGCCTTCAGCTCTTCGCCCCTTCCGGCAAGCGCGAAGGCCTCCATTGCCCGCTCGAGCGGCAGCCGGTGTGTCACGAGCTTGCCCGCAGGCACCTCTCCCGATGCGATGAGTTGAAGCGCCTCGCGAAACTGCGCCAGCGTGAGACCGAAGGCGCCCGTGACATGCTGTTCGCCATAATGCACCGCATTGAGATCGAAGCGCGGCAGCCCACCCACGGAGAACCCCGCAAAGAGGCTGATCCGTCCGCGCGGCCGCACGATGCGTGCTGCGAGATTGGCAAGCTCGGGCGAACCCACCGCGACGATGGCGGCATCGACCTTTAATCTTCCGGCTACCTCCGGGCCTAGCGCCTCATCCGCGCCAAGCCTAAGGGCTGCCTCGCGCCGCCCAGCGCTCCGCTGCACGACACTCACGCGGGCTGCGCCTTTCGCCTTGGCCAGCATCACGTGGAGGAGGCCGATGGGCCCTGCCCCCAGCACCGCGACATGGTCTCCTGGCGCGATGCCCACGAGGGCCTGCCCATTGATCACGCAGGCCAGTGGCTCGGCCAGTGCAGCTTCCTCGAAGCTCATACGGTCGGGGAGCGGGATGACATGTCCAGCCGTCACGAAGGCGGAGGGCACATTCAGGAACTCGGCGAAACCGCCGTCGAGGCCATAGCCATAGGCCGTCAGCCGTTCGCAGATATTGGTTGCCCTGGCCCGGCACGGCCCGCAGGTGCCGCAGGAAAGCGCAGGGCAGACGGTGACGCGCTGGCCGCGCTGCCAGCCTGGCGTTGCGCCAGCGTCCTCGATGATGCCTGAGAACTCATGCCCCAGCACCGAGGGCATGCGGATATCACGCGTCTTGCTGCCGCGGAAGATACGCAAGTCGGTGCCGCAGATGGCGGCGGCCTTGATCCGGAGGATGAGGCCACCCGGCTCACGCACCGGATCGGGATGGACCTCAAGCCCCATCCGGTCCGGCGCGCGGAAGACGACCGCCTTCACATCAGCCCTTCACCGCGCCCATGGTGAGACCGCGCGACAGATGGTTCTGGATGAGGATCACCAGCAGCAGCACGGGGAAGAAGGCGAGGAAGCCCACCAGCGCAATGGCATTATAGATGATGCCGTCCGATCCGCCTGAGAAATTGGCCACCGCCACGGAGAGCGGATAGGCATTCTTCGATGCAATGATCAGGGTGAAGAGATATTCGTTCATTGCGAAGATTCCGGCGATGACGGCGGCCGTGATGATGCCGGGAAGGCACATGGGAATGATGATCTCCCACAGGATGCGCAGATCCGAAGCGCCATCTGTGCGCGCCGCGTCCTCGATCTCGGGCGGAATGTCGATCATGTAGCTCCGCACGATCCATACCACGATCGAGAGATTCATTGCCGCATAGACCAGCATCAGAGCCCATATCGAGTCGATCAGTCCCATCTTGCCGAACAGGAAGAACATCGGAACGACGACGGCGGCCGGCGCCATCATCTTGGTCGAGAGGATGTAGTTGCCGATATCCGAATTGCCCTTGAACTTGTAGCGGGCCAGCGCATAGGCGGCGGGAACGCCGAGGACGAGGCAGATGATGACACTGCCGGTTACGGCGACAATCGAATTGAAGAAGTAGAGGCCGATCGGCCATTCGTTCCAGATCTTGGCCCAGGTTTCGATCGTGATCGTCGGGAAGTAGATCGGCACCGGCGCGATGATCTCGTTCCTCGGGCGGAGCGCAATCGACGCGAAGTACAGGATCGGCATAAAGGCGAAGACACCCCAGATGGACAGGATGATCCAGCCCCAGCGGGGTCCTTCCATGCGCTTGCTCATGCTTCGGCTCCCGACCTGAAGAATTTGCGCACGAGAATCTGCGCCAGAATGACCGAGGCGATCAGCAAAAGCACCGAGGCGGCGGCGGCATAGCCCTGGTCGAAACTGCGGAAGGCGGTTCGGTAGATGAAGTAGCTCAGCGTTTCAGTGTAGCCCGCGGGCGAACCCTGCGTGATGATGGCGACCGCCGACATGTTGTTGAGAAGATCGATGCCGCGAAGAACAAGCGCGATCGCGATGATGGGGCGGAGCAGCGGCAGGGAGATGTTCCAGAACATCTGCCCGAATGTGGCGCCATCGAGACGCGCTGCTTCCTCGATCTCCTTGTCCTGGCCCTGAAGCCCGGCGACGAGGATGATGAAGAGGAAGGGCGTCCACTGCCAGACGTCGGTGATGATGAGCACCAAGCGGGCATTCCAGATATGCGCCATCCAGTCGACGGGGCTGTCGACCATGCCGATGCGCATCAGGAGATCGGAGATGACGCGCCCGTCATTGAACAGCAGCTTCCACAGATATCCGACCGCCGAAGGCATGAACAGCATGGGCAGCATGAACAGGATACGCCAGCCCTTGACCCAGCGGGAGCGGTAGACCAGCGCGGCCAGCAGCAGCGCGATCGCAAATTCGATGGTGAGCGTGATCGACCCGAGCAGCAATGTGTTCCACAGCGCCGTCCAGAAATGCTCATCGGCGAACAGCACGCGGTAGTTCTCGAAGCCGACGTAGTTATTCTGCCAGTTGAACTTGCCGGTGAACAGCGAGCGGTAGACCGCAAAGACGCCGGGCCACAGCGTGATCCCCAGGAGATAGATGACGGCAGGCGCCAGCAACAGATAGGGAAAGGCCTTCCGCATAAAGGGCGAACGGCGGCTGACCACTTTACGGGGAAGCTCCAGCGCCGCGTCGGTCATGCAGGGAATATCCTTTGAATGGGTATGGACCGGGGCTCCGCTTGCGCAGAGCCCCGGAACGTGAGGTGAGATCAGAACGGCAGCGGCTTGCCCCTGCCGATCCACAGGCCCGGCTCAGTGGCCGCGAAGTTCATGGGATCGGCGCCCTTGTAGAAGCCGTTCTTTTCCATGATGGCCTTGACCTTGCCGGCGGCCTCGTCGAGGGCTTCCTTCGGCTTCTTCGTGCCGACGATGACCTCGTTGACGAGGAAGCCGATCTCCTGCTCGACCTGGAAGCCCGAGGGGATGCGAGGCGCGCACCAGGCGTAGTCGAGCGACTCGGACCACACCTTGGCGGGTTGGGACACCGAGCGGAGCTTCTCGTTGGTGAGCACCGACTTTGTGCCGGGCGCAACACCGTTGGCATTGGCTTCGTTCATGGCCATGATCGACGAGGTCGTCAGATAGGCGAGCATGAGGAAGGCCGCTTCCGGCTCGGGCGAGGTCGAAGCCACGACCGAGGTGGATCCAGCGATGTTCGGCGGCGCATAGGCGCCACCGGCA
>JBEILC010000057.1:0-14569 GCA_040379425.1 Hyphomicrobiales bacterium | reverse complement strand
GTTCTGCGAAAAAGTCCTGCCGGTTCGCGGGCGCTGCTCAGCGCTCTCCCGCTGGTCCCACAAGGATCAGCACTCCCGCGCCGGGCAGCGCCCGCGCCTCCCGACTGACCCTTGAGGGACCAATGACACCCTCGCAAAGGAGGACGCATGCCCAAAGGGAACACCGCCATCACGCCCGTGCCGTCAGGTCCCTTTCGAGTTCGCCATAGCCCGTGTAGCGGTACTCATAGGCGAGTCCCAAGCGCTTCGCGGCCTCCATCGCCTTCTTGGCCAGTTCCTCGTTCCGCGTCTGCGCGAGGAAGACGATCTTGGTGTAGTTGCCGAAATAGAGCGGCAGGAGTTCCGGGTGGCGGTCGATGCCCAGCCCCTCCCAGATCAGCTTGTCGAAGTGGCGGGCGAGATAGTCGGTAAGGAAGAAGGCCGTCACATCCTCATCCGCATGCCGCTCGAATTCCGGATTGCCCGAAAAGAAGGCATAGCAATGCGGGCCCTCAAGCCTCTCGACGCCCTCCTCTGCCAGCAACTTGTCCAGCGCGCCACCCGTGCCGCAATCGCCATAGAGCACGAAGATCGACTCGTAGCTGCCCTTGGCCGCGCGGATCTTCTCGCGCAGTGCCGGCACGATCCTGTCCGGCGTGTTGTGCCACTTGGCGGGAAGGCACTGGAGGTCAAAGGCGGTCCAGCGGTTGCGCTCGATCAGGTCAACGATCTCGCGGCCCAAGGCACCGCAGGCCAGCAGAAGAACCTTCCCCTGGCCTGGCTTGAACTCGAACTCGTCCGATGGCTTGAGATTGACAAGGGTCACGAACCGACCCTCCGGAAATCAGCTCGCCGCGAGCTGGTTGTGCTTTCTGGCCATGTAGCTCTTCGCGGTTTCGACAGCCACCGCCGCATCACGGCAATAGGCGTCGGCGCCGATGGCCTTGGCGAATTCCTCGTTGAGCGGCGCACCGCCCACCAGCACGATGTAATCCTCGCGCATGCCCTTCTCCTTCATGGTGTCGATCACGACCTTCATGTAGGGCATGGTGGTGGTCAGCAGCGCCGACATGCCGAGAATGTCCGGCTTGTGCTCTTCCATTGCGGCCAGATACTTCTCGACCGGATTGTTGATGCCGAGGTCGATCACCTCGAAGCCGGCACCTTCCATCATCATGCCGACCAGGTTCTTGCCGATGTCGTGGATGTCGCCCTTGACCGTGCCGATCACCATCTTGCCCTGGCGCGGTGCGCCGGTGGCGATGAGGAGCGGGCGGAGGATGTTCATGCCGGCCTTCATCGAATTGGCGGCCAGCAGCACTTCCGGAACGAACAGGATGCCGTCACGGAAGTCGACGCCGACGATGCGCATGCCTTCGACCAGCGCCTCGGTCAGCACCTTGTAAGGCGCCCAGCCGCGGCCGAGCAGGATGTGCACGGCTTCCTCGACCTCTTCCTTGAGGCCGTCGTAAAGGTCGTCATGGACCTGCTGGACCAACTCCTCGTCGTTGAGGGCGTTCAGGTCAAGTTCACCATCATCGCTCATCGCTGTCTCCGGGCGGAATTTGTGAAAGATCACAATAGACTTGCTGCTGGCTCTCGCTTGGCCAGCAGGCGACGTCCACATGCCGGAAAGCGACGGTTGAGGCAAGCGCAAAGGGCGGTTAAGGGTAGCCGGACCCCAGGATCACCCGGATTGACAGCCTTGACCGCTTTTGACGTTCGCGCCGCACGCGCCCAGTTCCCCGCCTTGTCGCTCGCCGACCGGGGCCAGGCTCGCATCTATCTCGACAACCCGGCCGGCACCCAGGTGCCTCAGAAGGTGATTGACCGGACGGTCGAGTGCCTGACCGTCCGCAACGCCAATCTGGGGGGATATTTCACCACCTCGGTTGCCGCCGGTGAACTCGTGGACGAGGCCCGCCAGGCCTGCGCCGGCTTCTACAACGCCTCCTCCGCGCGCGAGATCGTGTTCGGCCAGAACATGACAAGCCTGACGCTTCACATGTCCCGCTGCCTTGGCAAAAGGTTCAGGCCCGGTGACGAAATCGTGCTCTCGCGCATGGACCATGACGCCAATGTGGCGCCCTGGCTGCTGCTTGCCGATGACCTTGGCCTCACAGTTCGCTGGATGGATTTCGACACCGGCGCCTATGAATTCCCGGACGATGCGCTGACAAAGATCCTGAGTGAGAAGACGAAACTTCTCGCCATGGGCATGGCGTCCAACTGCACCGGAACCATCAATGACGTGAAGCGCTTCACGGCGGAGGCGAAATCCGCTGGCGCGATTGTCTATCTCGACGCGGTGCAATTTGCGCCGCATCTCGCCCTCGACGTCCAAGACCTCGGCGCCGATTTCGTCGTCTCCTCCGCCTACAAGTGGTTCGGCCCGCACCAGGGTATTCTCTGGGGACGCGAGGCGCTGCTGCATGAGACCTTCGGCTACAAGGTGCGCCCTGCGGGCGAGGAGCTTCCGCACAAGTTCGAAACGGGCACCCTCTCGCATGAGGGCATGGCCGGAACGCTTGGCGCCATCGAGTATCTGGAACAGTTCGGAACGGGAGCAACCCGGGCAAAGCGCCTCGCCTCTGCATGGAGCGCATTGGCCGCCTATGAAGAGAAGATCACGCTTCGGCTGATTGATGGCCTGCGCAAGGTAAAGGGCCTGGTCATCCGCGGCATCACCTCGGCCAATGCCGTCAGCCGCCGCGTGCCGACCGTGTCCTTCACGCTCGACGGCCATCACCCGCAGGCACTGGCCCAGGGCTTCGCCAAGGACAACATCTTCGTCTGGTCTGGCCACAACTATGCCATCGAGCCCGTCTCGCGCATGGGCCTCATGGACAAGGGCGGCGTGCTGCGTGTCGGACTCGCCCACTACAATACGGAAGCGGAAGTCGACACCTTCCTCGCCTCCCTCACCCGCCAGATCAGGAACGCATGACATGACATTCAGGCTCGGCATCATCGGACTGGGAAAGATCGCGCAGGACCAGCACCTGCCGGTTGTCGCCAAGAACAGCGCCTTCGAATTGGCCGCAGTCGTCTCCTCGCGCGGCGGCCACGGCAGCGTGCCGGCCTTCAAGACTCCGCAGGAGCTGTTCCGAAGCGGCGTGAAGCTCGATGCCGTCGCCCTCTGCATGCCGCCCGAACCGCGTTTTGCCATCGCGCGCGACGCGCTGGATGCGGGCGTCCACGTGCTGATGGAAAAGCCGCCGACGCCGACAGCGGGCGAGCTCGACGCCATCACGGCCCATGCGGAGGCGAAGAAGCGCATCCTCTTCACCACCTGGCATTCGCAATACAACGCGGCGGTGGATGAGGCCAAGCGCCTGCTCAGCGGCAAGACCGTCAAGCGCCTCCACGTGAGCTGGAAGGAGGACGTGCGCCACTGGCACCCCGGCCAGGAGTGGATCTGGGAACCCGGCGGCTTCGGCGTCTTCGACCCCGGCATCAACGCCTTCTCGATCGTCACCAAGATCCTGCCGCAGCCGATCTTCGTCCACACTGCCACACTCGATACGCCCGCCAACAAGTGGACCCCCATCGCAGCCGAGATCACCTTCAAGCCGTCATGGAATGGCGAGGCAGAGCTCACCGCCGAACTCGACTGGCGGCAGACCGGCGAGCAAAGCTGGAACATTGATGTCGAGACACCGGACGGCCTCAACCTGCAGCTTCGCAAGGGCGGCACGGAACTCTTCGTCAGCGGCAAGCTGACCGTGGCAGCGCCGTCCGAGGAATATGAAGGGATCTACGCGCATTTCGCCGAACTCCTCGCATCGGGCCGGTCGCATGTCGACGGCGCGCCGCTTCAGCTCGTCTCCGACTGCTTTATGCTCGGACGGCGGCGCGAGACGGAAGCATTTCTCTGACGCGCGCCAGCGTTTCGGCGGGGGTGCCCGAGGCGTCGACGCGCTGCCAGTCCAGCGTGCCAAGGTCGTATCGGACCTGCCTCTCGACCACCAATGGTGTCGCGTCAGAGGCATCGCCCCGGCGCGACGCCACGCGCGCCATGAGCATATCCGCTGGCGCATCGAGCCAGATCCCAGCGAAATGCGCGCGCCTGCGCCGGGCCAGTTCAGCCGCGGACCGGCGTTCGCTCTCCTCCGCGAACACGGCATCGAGCACCACGGAATGGCCTGCGGCAAGCGCCCGCTTCGCAATCTCGAAACAGGCGGCATAGACCGCGAAGGATGCCGCACGCGTATAACCCTCCGCCGGAAGCCGCTCCGTCTCCGCAACGCCTGCCAGCACCTTGCGCTCGATGTCGCTACGCACGTGAACCGCGCCTGGCGCCGCACCCAGAGCGGGGCTGAGTGCTGTGGCCAATGTCGATTTTCCCGTGCCGGAGAATCCGCCGATGCAGACCAGTGCCGGCGGCGGAGGCTTCAGGTACGCGAGCGATGCGCGGAACCAGTCCAGCGCATGGCCCCGTGCCTGCATTGAATTACGAACCGCCAGATCATGCGCCAGATCAGCCGTCACCAGCGCGCGTACACCCGCACGGGTCGACAGGAACAGTGGGAGGGCCGCAAGCCCCGAGGGATCCTCCTCAGCGCGTCGAATGTGCAGATAGCGGTTCAGGATGATGTTCGCGGCCTGCCGCTCGCCATGGGTCCAGAAGTCCATGATGAGAAAGGCAAGATCGTAGAGAACGTCGATGGTCGCGATCTTCTCGCTGAACTCGATGGCGTCGAAGAGCTTCGGCGTGTCCTGTTCCACGATAATGTTGCCAGAATGCATGTCGCCATGGCAGCGGCGCACCAGTCCCATTTCGCCTCGCGCATTCAGGAGCGCCTTGTTGGCCCTGAGTGCCGCCTCGAACAGGGCGTGGAACTCCAGCGTCTCTGCGGGAGCGAAGATATCCGGCGAATCGATGAAGGCTTGGGAGAGCTGGGCGCCGAGACCCATCATGATCTCCGCACCCGGCGTATCACGCCGCGGCGCCTTGGAGTGGGCCGCCGCGGCCATGGCGGCAAGCTTCGCCGCAAGCCGGCCATCCACCTCGCCATGCGCCATTTTCCAGGACAGCAGGGAATGTCCGGGAAACCGCCGCATGACCAGTACCGGCTCGCCAAGGACTTCATCGAGCTTGAGATAGAGATCGGGAGCGTGGAGGCTGTTGATCGCCAGTTCCTTGCTCAGCACCTCACGGCGCTTGTCCCTGTCCGAAAAATCGAGATAGGAAAGCTTGACGGGCTTCTTGATCTTGAAGGCGCGGTCACCCACGAGAAACACATGGGCTGCATGTGTCTCCACATGCTCAACCGGAGCATTGGTAAAGCCCCATGTCTCGCCTTTCAGGAATGAAACATCGAACATGGCGCGAGAATGCCGCGTCATCGATCATTGTTCATTGACAGCGGTCAATTCGCAATCAGTCGCCAAGAAGCTGGCGGATCACGGTACGGTGACGGTTGAGGAAGTTGCGGGTGATGGCAAAATGCTCAGTGTCTTCGTAGTCCACCCGTTCGAGGCCATGGGGGTCAAGCTGGTAGATCCAGGCATCTGGATAGGCCACGAGGATCGGTGAATGGGTGGCGATCACGAACTGGCTGTCCGCAGCGATCAGGTCATGCATGCGCACCAGCATGGACATCTGCCATGACGGCGAAAGGGCGGCCTCAGGCTCATCGAAGATATAGAGCCCCTTGCCCCCAAGCCGATTATCCATCAGCGCAAGGAAGGACTCACCATGCGACTGTTCATGAAGCGACCTGCCGCCATAGGATGCCGCGCCGCCGTCCAGCCCATCGACGTAGGTGGCAACGTTGAAATAGCTTTCAGCCCGCAGAAAGAACCCGTCCCGCGCGCGTCTTGTGCCCTTGATGAGGCGCAGCGCCGAGTGGAGGGCGGAGTGAGACGCGGCAGTGCCGAAACGAAAATTCTTCGAGCCACCTTCGGGATTGAAGCCCCAGGCGATGGCCAGCGCCTCAATAAGCGTGGACTTGCCCGAACCATTCTCGCCCACAAGGAATGTCACCTTGGGGTGGAACTCGATCTCCTGCAGCCCTGCCACCGCGGGCAGTGAATAGGGATAGCGGGAGCGGTCTTCGACCCTCTCCCACCGCAGAGTTCCGCCTTCAGCAGGTAATGACGCGCCTCAAAGGCCTTCATTGCAGAAGAGTGGAATACTCTGCTATTGGTTGCAAGCCATCAGTGCCCGCGGCGGCGTTCCCGGCGAGCGGCACCCGCGGCAGCGGCATCAACACCCTTTGCGAGTTCCGAGACGGGGCCCAGCTTCTGCTCGATCAGTTCGACGGAGGGACGCGCGCCCTTGCTGTAGCTTTCGAGCGACTTGCGCATGGAGGCCAGATGGTCGGGACTCGTACCGCAGCATCCGCCGATGATCTTCGCCCCGGCATCGAGCGCGATGCGGGCATAATCCGCCATCAGCTCCGGTGTGCCGGTGTAGTGGATGTGGCCATCGACATATTGCGGAATGCCGCAATTGCCCTTGGCGACCACGGCCGCGTCTGGCCGCGCCTCCGAGATGCCAAGCACGGTGGCGACGAGTTCGGACGCCCCCACGCCGCAATTGGCGCCGATCGCCACGGGCTGCGTCGGGAGTGCTGCCGTGATGGCGCCGAAGGCCTTGGGCGTGATGCCCATCATGGTGCGGCCATTGGTGTCGAAGCTCATCGTGGTGACGATCGGGAGGCCCGCCTGGGACGCGCCTTCAACGGCGGCCTTCAACTCCTCCTCGGATGACATGGTCTCGATCCAGATGACGTCCGCGCCACCCTCCTTGAGGGCCAGGGCCTGCTCTGAAAAGGCATTGACCGCGTCGTCATGGGTGAGAGCGCCAATCGGCTCCATGATCTCGCCCGTCGGGCCAACCGAGCCGGCGACATAGACGGGATGTCCGGCGGCATCCGCCTCCGCCCGGGCGTTCTTCGCGGCGGCGATGTTGATCTCCCGCACCTGATCCTGGGCGTTGTGGAGTTTCAGCCGGTGGCGATTGCCGCCGAAAGAGTTGGTGAGCACGATATCCGCCCCCGCCTCGATGAAACGGCGATGGAGCGAACGGACACGGTCCGGATGCTCGAAGTTCCACATTTCCGGCGCATCGCCGGAGACGAGGCCCATCTGGAAGTAGTTGGTGCCCGTGGCACCATCCGCCAGCAGCCAGGGGCGCGCGGCGAGGGCTTCAGTGAAGGAAGGACGGGTCATGGGGAGCCTCCGGGGGCAAACGACATAAAGAAGTCTTTATATCGTTACCCGCCCAGGAACCGCTTGGCAAGGGTCAGGCGGCCTTCGCCCCGTAGAACAGTGTCACCACGTGCTGGGCTTCGGCGAAGAACAACCAGCGCTCAACCACCGCCGCGAAAAGGGCCACGGCAGCGGCGAGCAGGGCCACCGGCGGCAGCATGAGCGCGGCCAGCAGAAGCAGCATCGCAAGGACCAGGGCAAGCACGACAAGCCGCCTGAGCTTCTGGGTATGCTTGCGGGCCACGGCATAGCCCATTTCCTTCTGCACATAATTCTCGGAGGTGTGGGGTACTTCCCACTGGCTGACGCGGCCGATTGCGCCAAGGCCCGTGGCATTCTCGATCGTCCGGTCCTGCGGCGCGGTGTCGATGGCGTGCCAGTAGGCAAGCTTAAGGCCAATGGTGATGGCCAGCGGCACGCATGAGAGCGCGACGAGGAAACCCGGGAAGTTGCCAAAGACCGAGGTGATCGCCGCAAGGAGCGCGGCACCCGTGGCAAGCGAGAAGGCAAGATAGACCGGCACGGTGAGCGCAGTGTTCCAGGCGCGGATCGTGGTCAGCGTTGAATAGATCTTGGCCGTGCATAACACCGTGACTATGGCCATCACAGCCGTAATGATCCCCAGCGGGCCAATCAGCCCCGGTGCTGTGACGAGGCCCGACCAGACAAGGCCGAAGATGAGCGCGGGCACATAGGTCACGACCGCCGCAACACCCTCGCGCGAGAGCCAGGAGGAGCGCCACTGCGAGAAGGCGCGCCAGGCGCGTTCCGGATGGCCCAGATGGAAGGTGGAGGAGAGGAGGCCCACGGTGATGAGGCCGAGCGCAATCACCATCGACACGAGGCCGAAGGCGAGGCTCGAAGACTGACCGTGGTTGAAGCCGGCGAGACCCAGAAGCGCCAGCAGGCCATAGCCCGCGCCCGACGCCGTCGTGAACAGGATGACGGAATAGGCGGGATGCATTCGTCAGCCCTCCAGCTTTCCGGAATGGTCTACATCATTCGCCCGGGCCGCTGATTGCTTCGGCGACAGCACCTTGTCAGCCCACTGGAACAGACGGTCAAAGGCGGAGCCATCCGGCCTGGGAATCGTCTCCACAGGGCTCGTCACCGCATCGCGGCGCGCCCGCGGCGGCAGGTATTTGTTGACGGGCTTGTAGCCCATCTCCGGCAGAAGATCGTAACCGCCGCGCTCGGCGACGAGCTGCGAGACATTCGACGTGGGATCGCCAAGGTCACCGTAGTGGCGCGCACCCGTGGGGCAGGCCTTGACGCAGGCCGGAACCCTATCCTCCGGCTCGAAATTCTCATTGTAGATGCGATCGACGCAGAGCGTGCATTTCTTCATCACGCCATGGCTCTGGTCATATTCGCGCGCGCCATAGGGGCAGGCCCAGGAGCAGAGCTTGCAGCCGATGCAGGTTTCGGGATTGACCAGCACGATCCCATCTTCCGCACGCTTGTAGCTCGCCCCCGTCGGGCAGACGGTGACACAGGCAGGCTCCTCGCAATGCAGGCAGGAACGCGGGAAGTGCACGATGCGGGATTGCGCCTGCCCCTCCTCCTTCACCTCATAGCCATGAATGCGGTTAAGCCAGGTGCCCGACGGATCGGAACTATAGGCATTCACGTCATTGAGCGGTGCTGAATAGCCTTGCGTGTTCCACTCCTTGCAGGAGGTGGCGCAGGCCTGACACCCCACACAGGTATCAAGATCGATGACGAGACCGAGCTTCTTGGCGGAGGGCGGCGGAAGGGAGGTCATTTCACCCTCGCGAGAGTCTTGAGCGTTGCGAATTGCGGCTCGCTGACAGGTTTCTGATCAGCCGCCCTCTCGACGCGCACGCGCAGGTCATACCAGGCGGCCTGGCCGGTCACGGGGTCGCTGTTTGAATAGCGGTAGCCGCCTTCGCGCTCGGGAAGAAGCTCCGAGATGAGGTGATTGAGCAGGAAGCCCTTCTTCGCTTCATCGGCACCCGCCTCCAGGTTCCATGCGCCTGAGCGCTTGCCAATGGCGTTCCATGTCCAGACGGTTTCGGGGTTCACGCCATCCATCAGCTTGGCCTGTGCCTTGATCTTCCCGTGATGCGAAGTGACGGTGACCCAGTCGCCATCGGCGATCTTGAGCTTCGCCGCCATCTCGCGTGCCATATAGAGCCAGTTGCGGCCGAGGATCTGGCGGAGCCAGGCATTCTGCGAGCCCCAGGAGTGATACATGGCCATGGGCCGCTGTGTCACGGCATGCATGGGGAACTCGGTTTCCGAGACCATCTCGCCCTCGAAAGGCGGATACCAGAACGGGATCGGGTCGAAGTAATCCGTGATGCGCTGGCGATGCTGCGCGGGCGGAACAACCTTGCCGTGGCCCTGCGCGGCGAGGCGGAACTTCTGCAGAGGCTCCGAATAGAGCTGGTGGATGACGGGTTCCGGCTTGCCGATGAAACCGAAGAAGGTCGCCCAATCGAGATAGGCCCAGTTCACATAGCGGTAATACTTCATGTGATCGGGCAATTCGTAGAACCAGTGACAGCCATTGTCGATGTAGTGTTGGAGCTGCTCTGGGTTGGGCGTTCCCCTGCCCTGCGACCGGCCGTTGGGGCCGCGGAAACCGGCGAGCGGTCCGATGCCGGGCGCGCGTTCATGGTTGACGATGTAATCAGGGTAGCCGCCAGGATAACGCGGCGAGCCATCGGTGCGCGTCATGCCGGGAAGTCCGAGCCTCGTTCCGATGTCGAGCAGCACGGTCTGGAAGGGCCGCACGTCGCGGTCTGGTTCCACCACCGGCTGGCGGATCGAATCCGCCGGTCCATCGGCTTCGGAAATCGGCCGGTCGAGGAGCGAGATACAGTCCCAGCGCTCGAGATAGGTGGTGTCCGGCAGGATTAGATCAGCGTACTGCACCATCTCCGAGGCATAGGCATCCGAATAGATGATTTTCGGAATGGTGTAGCTGCCGTCCGCTTCCTTCTGCGTGAGATACTTGATCGTGTCCGGCACGTTCATGGCCGAATTCCAGCTCATGTTGGCCATGTACATGAAGAGCACGTCGATGCCGTAAGGGTCCTTCTTCGCCGCGTTCGTAATGACCATGTGCATCATGCCATGGGCGGCGAGCGGCGCGTCCCAGCTATAGGCCTTGTCGATGCGCTGCGGAGTTCCCTCGGCATCGACAAGCAGATCCTCCGGCGCTGTCACGAAACCGAGCGGCGGGCCGGGAAGCGGCGTGTTGGGCTTCACCTGACCGGGCTTGCCCACAGGCTTTACACCGGGCGGCGGCGGCTTCGGGAAGGGCGGCTTGTAGCGGAAGCCGCCCGGCACATCGATGGTGCCAAGCAAGATCTGCAGCAGGTGAATGGTGCGGCAGGTCTGGAAGCCATTGGCATGGGCGGAAATCCCGCGCATGGCATGCATCGATACCGGGCGGCCCACCATCCTCTCATGGTAGCGGCCGAGGTGATCCGTCCACGGAACGTCGAGCGCGATCTCCTCGTCGAAGGCTGTACGCGCGAGTTCCGCAGCGATGCGGCGGATGGTTTCGGCCGGGACGCCACAGCGTTCCGCCACATTTTCCGCTGACCACTCGGGTTCGATGAAGCGCTCAGCAATCAGCGTGAAGGCGGTGACCACGCGCCGCCCGTCGGCAAGCTTGTAGCGGCCCATGAGCCTCGGTGCTGCGTCAGGCGAGAGCGCGGGCATCGGACCATTTGAATGGCTGTCCCACACCAGCGCGGAGCCCTGCGCATTGCGGGCGAAGAGGCCATCATCGGCGCCACCCGGGTTCTCGACGATCAGCCAGGGCGAGTTCGTGTAGCGCAGCAGATAATCGCCATCGATTTTCTGGCTGTTGAGCAATTCGTGGATGAGTGCGCCCACGAAGAGGCCATCGGTTCCAGGGCGGATGCCGATCCATTCATCGGCAATCGCTGAATAGCCGGTGCGGATCGGGTTGATGGAGACGATCTTGGCGCCCTTGGCCTTGAGCTGCCCCAGCGCCTTCTTGATCGGGTTCGAGGCGTGGTCCTCGGCAACACCGAAGAGCATGAAATACTTGGTGTGCTTCCAGTCCGGCTCGCCGAACTCCCAGAAGCTTCCACCGAAGGTGTAGAGCCCCGCCGCGGCCATGTTTACGGAGCAGAAGCCGCCGTGGGCTGCATAGTTGGGGGTACCGAATTGCGCCGCCCACCAGCCGGTCAGGCCCTGGCTCTGGTCTCGTCCTGTAAAGAATGCGAGCTTCTTGGGGTCCTTGGCGCGGACTTCCGATAGCCAGCCCGCGGCGGTTGAGAGCGCCTCCTCCCACTCGATCTCACGGAAATCGCCCGAGCCCCGCTTGCCGACGCGGATCAGGGGCTTGGACAGGCGGGCAGGCGTGTAATGCTGCATTATTCCGGCGGCGCCCTTGCCGCAGATCACGCCCTTGTTGACGGGGTGGACCGGATTGCCGTCGATGTAGGTGACGCGGCCGTCCTTCAGATGCACCCTGATGCCACAGCGGCAGGCGCACATGTAGCAGGTGGTGGTCTTCACCTCGTCCCAGGTCTTGGGCGAGGTATTCACGGCGGGCTCGGGTCTGCTCATGGGCTTTGCTGTCCAGTTGCCCCCACTCTATCGCCTCTTTTGGTTCTATGATAGGACCAGACATTCTGTTCACGGGGACCAAACAGACTTGCGCGACTGGCTTGTGCATATCCGGCGGAACCAGCACGCCAGCCTTCAGACCCAGATCCGGGAGGCGCTGGTCTCTGCCATTCTGGACGGCCAGTTGGCGCGGGAAGAGCCGATTCCCTCCACCCGGAAGATGGCGAAGAGCCTCGGCGTTTCGCGCAACACCGTGGTGCTGGCCTATCAGGGGCTGCTGGACGATGGTTACCTCGTGGCCCGGGAGCGCTCCGGCTATTATGTGTCCGAGAAGGCTCGTGAGGCGTCCGTCTCGCCCAAGCTGACGCCGAAGCCGCAGGCTTCGGGCGCGGGAATCGACTGGGCAGGCCGCCTGACCATGCAGCCTGCGGAACAGAACAACGTCTCGAAGCCACTGGACTGGCAGTCCTATCCATATCCCTTCATCTATGGGCAGGTCGACCACACGCTGTTCCCCCTCGCCGAGTGGCGCGATTGCGCAAGGCAGGCGCTGGGCAAGAAGTGGCTTGGCTCCTGGACCAATGACACCTGGGCCCATGACGACCCGCTGCTCGTCGAACAGATCCGCCGCCGCATCCTGCCGCGCCGTGGCATCATGGCCAATGACGAGGAAATTCTCATCACGCTCGGCGCGCAGAATGCGCTCTATCTGCTGACCACGCTCCTCGTGAGTTCGCGGACCCGTGTGGGCATGGAGGAGCCGGGATATCCGGATGTACGCAACATCTTTCACCTCGCGACTCCAGATGTGGCGCTGCTGCCCGTGGATGAGAAAGGGCTGGTACCTGATGAAGGTTTCGACTCCTGCGACCTCGTCTTCACCACGCCAAGCCACCAGTTTCCGACGACAGTCACCATGCCATTGGAGCGCCGCATGGAACTGCTGAAGCGGGCGGCCGCGCATGACGTCCTCATCATCGAGGATGACTACGAGTTCGAGACCAATTACGTGAACGAGCCCTGCCCTGCCCTGAAGTCCCTCGATGACGACGGCCGGGTGATCTATGTCGGCTCGCTGTCGAAGACGCTGTTCCCCGGCCTGCGGCTCGGCTTCCTCATGGCGCCGCGCAATGTGGTGGCACAGGCGCGCGCGCTGCGGCGGCTGATGGTGCGGCATGCGCCGAACAACAACCAGCGGACGGCGGCGCTGTTCCTGTCGCTCGGCCATCACGATACGCTGATCCGCCGTCTGCACCGTGCCTACCGCGCGCGCTGGGAGGTGATGGGCGAGGCGCTGAAGCGCCACATGCCGGAATCGAGCCGCGTGCCGAGCTTTGGCGGGACCGCCTATTGGGTGAAGGGGCCGAAGGGCCTCGACAGCGAGGACCTGTCGCGGGAGGCAGCGGCGAAGGGCGTGCTGATCGAACCGGGCCGGGTGAACTTCGGCGTGGAGAACGCACCGCGCAATTACTACAGGCTCGCCTTCTCCTCGATCGAGGAGCAGAAGATCGAACCCGGCATCCGCATCCTCTCAGACCTCGTGCAGCGCTGATCTGATGCAATTGCATACCGATAACCGGGCACTGGCGACGCTGTGCGTGCTCATCGCCGTGGGACTGGCGTCCGCACAGGACGCGGTGGTGAAATACATGTCATCCGGCTACCCGGCCTATGAGGCGCTGCTGTTCCGCTGCATCGGGTCGCTGCCGGTTCTCGCCGTCATGCTGTGGCGGGAGGGGAACTGGTCGCTCGCCACGCCGCTGTGGCCACGCGTGCTACTCCGCTCCGTCATCCTCGCCATTGCCTACCTGTCCTTCGTGCTGGCGATCGCGGCGATGCCGATCGCCAATGCGGTGGCGATCTACTTCACCATGCCTTTCTTCGTGGCGGGCCTCGCCGGGCCGCTGCTCGGAGAACGGGTGCGCTTCCACCGCTGGATGGCCATCATCGCGGGCTTCATCGGCGTACTCGTGATGGTGCGGCCGGGGGCTGGCGTGTTCGAGCCGGCAGCCCTGCTCGCCCTCCTCTCCGCCATGGGATATGCGGCGGGGCAGATGCTGGGGCGGCCCTTGTCGCAGAAGGTGGCGCCCATCGTCATCGCGACCTGGCAGAACTTCGTCTATGCGGGCGTGGCCGTGGCGATGGCCGTGCTCTTCAACACGGTGGACTTCGGCAGCTTCAGCCATCCGAGCATGATCTTCATGTCGCGGCCCTGGGTGTGGCCGGGGGCCTTCGATGCCGCTTTGCTGCTGGGCCATGGCGTGTTTGCCGGTTGCGCGATGATCCTGTTCATCAATGCCTACCGGCTGGCGGAAGCCAATTTCGTCGCACCCTTCGAGTATTCGGCGATGATCTGGGCCGTGGGCTATGGCCTGCTGCTGTTCGGCGATTTCCCCGATGCCGCCACCTGGGCTGGCGCGGTGATCGTGGTCGTGGCGGGCATTCTCATGCTTCTGCGTGACCGCCAGCTCGACCGCTCCCTGAGCTAGAGCCCAAAGCGGCGCCAGAGCCGTCCTGCGAGGGAGTCTTCGGTAAAGGCTGGCGAGCGGCAGGCGCGCGAGGCGGGAGAGTTCGCCCGAGACCCAGAGCATGTGAACGGGAAGGTCCTTCAGCATTGCGTGATCCTAGATCGGGTAGCCGGCCCAGCCTTTGACCGTGCGCAAGGCGAGGGAAGACTGGATGCGCTGCACAAATGGCAAACGCGATATGCGGGAGCGGTGGATGCGCTCATAGTCCGCCGCATCCGTGGCGGCCACGCGCAGCAGATAGTCGAACTGGCCGCTCATCAGATGGCACT
>JBEILC010000056.1:0-14631 GCA_040379425.1 Hyphomicrobiales bacterium | reverse complement strand
TCCGTTCCGCCCCACATCCACCCGCCAATGGCCCATGTTCCAAGCCCCACCGCCGAGGCGGTGATGCCGGAACGGCCGATCTCGCGGGTCAGCATCTCGCTCATGCTTGAACTCCACCCCTGAGTTTGAGAACCTGCTGCGCCGTGTCCTCATCGGTCACCAGCGACGTGATGTAGCCGCCAGTGAGGGCAGCAGAAATCGGGCGAACCTTGGTCTCGCCTGCCGCCACCCCGATGATGCGCGGGCAGCGCGCAATCTCACCCGGTTCAATGGCGACGAGCAGGCGGTTCAGGGCGAGATCGGCAAGCTTTCCGTCCTCCTGGATCAGATGCGCCATGAGTTCCGCCACCACGCCCTTCTTGACCAGCCGCTCTCGCTCCTGCTGGGCCTGGGGATGCAGATCATAATAGGACGAGCCCGTGGCCAGGATGGAGCCAATGCCGACCAGCGCCACGGTCGCCCGGCGCGACAAGTCGAAGACCTCCCGGATCGATGCCATGTCCATGAGCATGTCGCGCTGCTTGCGGCTTTCCGCAAACAGTGGCGCATGAACAACCAGCGCCTGGCCACCGAGCTTGGCTGCAAGCTTGGACACGAGGTTGTTGACATCGGTGAAGAACTTTCCCTGAACCCCGCCTGTCAGCGGAACAACCTTCACATCATAGGTCCGAACAGGCTTCAGGTTTTCGACGAACTCCGCAACCGCCTTGCCTCCCGTGATGGCGATGACATCTCCATCCTTCAGCCCATCCAGGAAATGATATCCCGCGACGATGCTCACCTGGCGAAGCGTCAGTTCAGGATTGTCTGCGATGGTTGGAGCCACGACGGCGGCCTGCAGGCTGCCGCTTGCGGTCAGCGCCGATTCCACCACCAAAAGTCGCTGGAACGGCGTCTCTATCGAAATCCGCACCATACCTAGCCTGCGCCCTTCGGCGATCAACCGGTTCACCTTGGATTTGGAGAGCTTCAGCTTTTCCGCAATGTCAGCCTGCGTCTCGCCCTCGATGAAGTGCAGCACCAGGACGGTGTGCATCTGCCGGAGTGCTTCAAGATCATCCATCTCTTCCATGCGGCGGACTATCCCCTGCGCTTGACGAGGTAATGGTCAAACGTGACCGCCGACAGCAGGATCGAGCCACGAATGATGTCCTGCCAATAAACCGAAACATCGAGAAGCGTAAGCGAGGAGGAGACGACGGCCAGCAGCAGCGCGCCCAAGATTGCCCCCAGAATGCTGCCAGAGCCGCCAGAGAGCGAGGCACCGCCGATGACCGCAGCCGCGATCACATTCAGTTCCATGCCGATTCCGAAGGTCGGCTGGGCGGAGCCGAATCGCGCCATGTAGATGACCCCTGCGACACCGCAAAGCGTCGAGGTCAGAACGGTGGTGAGGAAGATCACCTTCTTGGTCCGGACGCCGGAATAGGCCGCAGCCTTCGGGTTCGAGCCTGTATAGACGACTTTCCGGAAGGCCGTCGTTCGCCGCAGAAGGAAATCGAAGACCACGACAAAAGCGATGAAGATCAGGATCACCACCGGGATGGGACCGACTGAGCCGGTGCCGATCCACTTGAACTCCGGCGGCAGGGTGAAGAGACCCAGCGGGCGGCCGCCTGTTCCCAGCATGCAGAGGCCGCGTGCAATCACCATCACGCCCAGCGACACGATGAAGTGATGGAGCCCCACCCAGGTCACCATGATCCCCATGAACCCGCCGATCGC
This sequence comes from Hyphomicrobiales bacterium, assembly GCA_040379425.1. Lineage (GTDB taxonomy): Bacteria > Pseudomonadota > Alphaproteobacteria > Rhizobiales > Aestuariivirgaceae > Aestuariivirga. The sequence continues at coordinate 12,906 of JBEILC010000056.1, read as the reverse complement.
AGCGCAGGCGATGATGGCGATGAGAGACGCTGTCCACGGATCGAGCCCGGCGAGGAACAGGCTCCCCGCGATTACCATGGCGAGTGCCGTAACGGAGCCCACCGAAAGATCGATGCCACCCGAAATCAGGAGGATGGTCATCCCGATCACCACGATCGCCTCGACGGAGAAGGATTTGACCATGGAGAGGAGGTTGTCGGTCGTCAGGAAATAGGGCGAGGCAAAGGACATCACCACGAAGATCAGCGCAATGATGACAACGAGGCCGGTCTCCCGCGCCCTGAACAGCCCGGAGAGAGCGCTCTTGTCCTGACTTCCCATGCTCTTGTCCTTCACGTCACGCACTGCGCTTCTGCCAACCCGTGTTCGAGGCCAGCTGCATGATGGCCTCCTCGCTCAGCCGCTCGGCTGGCAGTTCGCCGGTGACGCGGCCCTCGGCAATCACCATGACGCGGTCACAGAGCCCGATCAGTTCGGGCAGTTCGGAGGAAATCACCAGGATGCCGACGCCCTGCTCCGCCAGGCCGCGCAGGATCTTGTGGATCTCCGATTTCGCGCCGACATCGACCCCGCGCGTGGGTTCGTCGAGGAAGATCACCTTGGGCTTGACGGCGAGGAGCTTGGCCAGCGCCACCTTCTGCTGATTGCCACCTGACAATGATGAAACCTTCTGCCCCACCCCTGCCGACTTCAGGTTCAACTGCCGCCCCAGCGCCTCCGCTAGGCGGGTTTCTGCACCCTTGTCGATGAGGCCTGGCCCGCGCGAGACTTGCGTCAGGTTCAGCGCGGAAACATTCGCCGCGATGGGCAGATCGAGGAAGACGCCATCGCCCTTTCGGTCCTCCGAGAGATAGACGATGCCCTCCGCGATTGCTTCGGCATAGCTCTTGAGATCAAGGTCGCGGCCCTGCAGCCGCACACGGCCGCGCGCATTGCCTTCAAGCCGGCAGATGCCGCGCATGATCTCCGAGCGCCCTGCCCCGATGAGGCCCGCAACGCCCAGGATCTCGCCCGCGCGGAGTTCGAAGCTGATGTCCCGGAAGCGCCGGTCGCTCAGGCCCTCGACCTGCAGGACCGGCGGTCCGGGCGGCGTGGTCAGCTTGGGCGGATAGAGACTTTCGATCTTCCGGCCGACCATGGCATTGACGACGTCTTCCGGTGTGGTCTCGGAAACCTTGTCCGTCCGGATATGCTGGCCGTCGCGGAACACCGATACCCGGTCGCAGTTCTCGAAGATCTCGACCATGCGGTGGGAAATGTAGATGATAGCGATGCCCTGGGCCGTCACCTTGCGCATGATCGCGAACAGCAACTGCGCCTCGCGCTCCGTCAGCGCGGCGGTGGGCTCGTCAAGGATCAGGATGCGGCAGTCGAGGGTGAGCGCCTTGGCGATCTCGACCAGTTGCTGGTTGGAGATCGAGAGATCGCGCACCAGGATGCTGGGGTCGATATCGGCAAGCTGGGCGAGGACGCTGCGCGCCTTGGCCCTGAGGCCGGCCGCATCCATCAGGAACCTGCGGCTCTGGTTTGTGGCAGCCATGAAGATGTTTTCGGCGACCGAAACGTCCGGGCAAAGAGCAATCTCCTGGTGCACGAAGCCAATGCCGAGCCGCTGAGCGTGGGCTGGCGAGGGCATGCGCACGGGCCTGCCGTCGATGAGGATCTCGCCGCTGTCCGGCTGGATGATGCCGTCGATGACATTCATCAAGGTGGACTTGCCTGCGCCATTCTCTCCAGCGATCGCGTGGATCTCTCCGCGCCTGAGATCGAAGTTGATGCCGCGCAGCGCACGGACCTGACCGAAGCTGCGGCTGACGTTCCGGATCTCCAGGACAGTATCGGACATGGTGCTTTCCCCTGTGGGAGAAGCCCGCCCCACCACCGGCAGGACGGGCCGCCGGGAGATCAGTTGCGGCCTTCCATATACTTGGCAAGGTCGAAACTGTCAGCATTGTCCTTGGTGATCACGGCAAAGCCGTTGTCCATGTAAGGGAACTGCATCGGGTTGAAGCCCGAGACCTTGTAATCATTGAAGGGATCGATCAGCCCCGGGTGAGCGCCGAGGAACGTGTTCATGAAGCCCAGGAAGCCCTGAACACCTTGGTTGGGGTTCAACGCCATGTGGATGTTTCCGGCCTTGATCTCCGCCAGCGTCGTGGGCGTCACGTCAGCATGCATGATGATGACCTTCTTACCCGACTCCTTGACCGCCGCGACAGCACCCTCGGCGGAGCCCGCTTCCGGGATCCAGATGGCAGCCAGATTCGGATTGGCCTGCAGCATTGTTGACACAGCCTGATAGGCCACGTTCGAGTCCTGGTTGCTCGCCTGGCGGCCGACCAGTTTCATCTTCGGATAGTTCTTCTCCATGTATGCGATGAAGGCTGTCACCCGCAGGTCATGGTTTGACTGACCGGGATTCTCGAGCACGGCATATTCGGCGCTGTCACCCACGGTCTTGACGATCTCCTCGGCAGCAAACTTCGCTTCGGCGACGTTGTCCGAGGTCACATAGGCGGTGCGCTTGGACTTGGGGCTGTCGGCTGCAAATGTGGTGACCGAAACGCCAGCCCCGATCGCCGCGTTGATGGGGTCGATGAACGGATCAGCCTGCATCGGGTGGAGCAGAATGCCCGCTGGCTTCTTCACCAGGTCCTGTTCGAATGAGGCAATCTGCTTGGCGATGTCGTAATCCGGCGTTCCGGAGAACACCGCGGTGCAGCCAAGTGACTCCGCGGCCTGCTTGAAGCCCTGGAACACCGGAACCCAATAGGGATGGCCAGAGACCATCACGTTCATCACATAGGTCTCGCCGGGCTCACAGGCAAACTTGCCTGCAGCCGAAGCGGCACCGGAAATGCCCAGGCAAGCCGACAGCGCCAGGGCAACAAGCGAAAAGCGTCTCGCGAACTTCATGATTTCCTCCCTTTGGCAGTCTCTACCGTCAATGGTCGACTGCAATTTATTTCACAACATAGTTTTTGTTGCATCATGGAAATATGAAAACCTGCTCTCGGAGTCAATTGAAATGAGATATGTTTCGTCACTTGAAATTTATTTCAGTCAGGTTTGCAACATGAGTTTGTGGTCAAACCAAGTTTCCAGGAGGCTCAACAACCGCGCATACATCGGTGAGGCCGTCCACAAGGGCACGGGCCATGCCGGTGAGCATCAGGGCCTTATCGACCAGAAAACGTGGGACCGGGGACGCGCCATCCTCCAGGAGAGCCCCCGCCTCCGCGCCAACAACACCCGCGCCGAGACACCTGCACTGCTGAAGGGCCTACTCTACGGTCCCGACGGTGCCGCGTTTTCACCGACCCACACGCGCAAGGGCGACCGGCTCTACCGCTACTATATCAGCCAGACGGTGCTGAAGCATGGAGCCGGAAAATGCACCGTTGCGCGTGTCCCGGCGGCGGAGATCGAAGCCGCCGTCATCCGCCAGATCCGCGGTATGCTGCGCGCGCCGGAGGTGGTCGTGGCAACGTGGCGCGCCGCGCAGCCGGAGCGTGAAGGCTTGGCGGAAGCCGATGTGCGCGAGGCGTTGACGGCTCTCGACCCGTTGTGGGCCGAGCTCTTTCCCGCAGAGCAGGCGCGCATCATTCAGCTGCTGATCGAGCGCGTGGACATCGGCGCTGACGGACTGAAGCTGATGTTCAGAGACAAGGGGCTGGCGCAGATGGTGGCTGAGGTCGGCGTGATCGCTGGCAAGCGCCGAAAGGCTGCGGCATGAACGACCAGACCGTTATCGTCACTGTGCCATTCGCCATCCGCAAGCGCGGCGGGCGCAAACTCGTCATCACGCCGGATGGCACCACTGCGGCACTGGTGACGAGGGCGCGCGTCGACTGCGCCCTGCTCAAGGCCCTTGCGCGCGGCTTTCGCTGGCGGACACTGCTGGAAACAGGTGACTTCTCGACCATTGAGGAAATCGCCCAAGCCGAGAACATCAACCCGTCCTACATCAGCCGGGTACTGCGGATGACGCTGCTCTCGCCGGAGATCGTGGAGGCGATACTCGCTGGAAAGCAGCCGGAGGGGCTGACGATGGCCAAGGCGATGCGGCCGTCTCCGGTGGAATGGAAAATTCAGAGAGCAAACGAGTAATCCGATACAAAGTTTCAAAAAGTAAGCTCTGATGGCTGCGGTGGTGTTTCCCAAAATCCCCTTGTCGGAAGAAATTTACCTCCTAGGCATTCAAGCTTAGCAAGCTTCTAGCCGAAGCTTCATCAGTGATGACTACTCTTGCTAATCCTTTGCGCAGGACGGCGTTGATCACCGGGATCTTGTAGGAACCACCGGCCGCAAGAATGGTGTTGGGGATTTTCCGCATGTCCTCCAACCCAATCCCGACGACCCGTTCATTGATGGAATGATCAATTGGGTCCCCGTTCTTGTCGATAATCACGCCAAGAACGTCTCCTACGGCACCGGCCCTGATCAGATCTTTCGGCTTGATGTCAGGCGGCAAGCCGTCACGCACAAGAAGTGATCGTGGGGAGATGTCGCTGCAGGCGACGGCCATGCCGTCGATCTTCCTGATTTTGGCGAGCACCTCGTTGAAGACGTCAAGCTTCATGATCGTGTCGCGCGAATGACGGGACCCGGCATAGAGTGGAGCCGGAAAATAGCTATGTTGCGCCCCAAGAAGGTCCGCGAGCCGCGTTGTGATCTCGAAGCTGTTGAAGTCGGATCCGCGCGTCAATCCGCCCATTACCGAAATGATCTCGAGATCATCACGATGAAAGGAAGCAACAAAGCGCGTGGCAAGGTTGAGCGTATTGCCCCAAGTCAGACCGAACCGCTTCACCTTCGTATCGGCGAGCTTGCTCGACAGCATTTGGCCAAGTGCCGCTCCGACGATCATCTGCAAGTCTTCCGGGCGCGTGGGTGACGGTGCGACGTAGGCTTCCGTCAATCCGAATTCCGAGCATAACTTTTCTTCAAGCTCGGGGCAGGCTGAGAACGAGGTGTTGAGGGAGATGCGCACCAGCCCATTCTTGCGGGCCTCGGCGAGCGCCTTGTTGACCCGGAGCCGGGTAACCTTGAGCTTTTCGGCGACCTGTTCCTGCGTCAGCCCCTCGACATGATAGGCCCAGGCGACCTGGGCCAGAAAGCGTTCTTCAACGTCAATTCTGGGGAGCTTTGGAGATCGCGACATCGATACTGCGCTACTTTACGGCGCCCATGGTTAGGCCCCGCACCAGGTGGCGCGACGCGATTATGGCAAAAACCAGCACAGGCACAACGATCAGCGTGGCCGTAGCCATGATCTTTCCATAGGGAACGTCATATCCTTCCATGAAGGTGATCGCCATTGCCGGCGCGGTCTTGGCAGCCTTGGGAGCGAGAATGTAGGCGAACAGAAGCTCGTTCCAGGAGAAGATGAACGAGAAGATCGCGGACACGGCGACCCCCGGCATTGCGAGCGGAAGGCAGATCGAACGGAAGATGCGCCACTGGCCAGCTCCCTCCAAACTTGCCGCCTCGTCCAGATCATAGGGGATGGAGCGGAATTGGTCAGTACAGATCCAGATGACGATCGGCAGGCAGAAAGTCAGGTACATGAGGATCAGCGCCAGATGAGTATCCCTGAGCCCGATCTGGCGAGCGATCAGGAACACCGGGAAGGCAAGCACCACGGGCGAGACGAAACGATTGGTGATGAACCAGAACCAGAGATCTTTCTTGCCGCGGAATTCGAAGCGCGCCAATGCAAAGGCCGCTGGACATCCAAGCCCGATCGAAAGCGCCGTGGTTGCAACAGCGACAATAATCGAGTTGATCAGCGATACGCCGACCCTGTCTTCGAATAGCACCTCCCAGTAGTTTGCAAGCGTCGGCGTGAACATCCATGCCGGTGGCGACTGCAGCGCCACCACCTGCGTCTTCAGGCTGGTGGTCACCATCCAGTAAAAGGGGAAGATGCAGAACAGGCAGATAAGGCAGAGGAGGACGGCCTCTCCGGCCCAGCGGCTGCCGGGGCGGGCCTGACTGCGGCTTGCCGGTGCATGCGCCATTACCTGACCTCCCGATAGAAAAATCTGATGTACGCCCGCGCGAGAAGCACGGTGATGACCAGAAGGATGATCGACTGCGCCGACGCCATGCCGATGTCGAACTGTCGGTTGCCAGTGCGCTCAATCAGGATGGCGATGAATTCGGTGGCTGAGCCGGGTCCGCCACGCGTCATGGTGAACACCATGTCGAAGAGCTTCAGCGTATCCGCCGTCCGGAGAATCAGGACCGCTACAAGCCCTGGCACTAGGAAGGGCAGCTGGATATGACGCAGGATCGTCCACCACTTGCCGGTTTCAAGACGGGCCGCCTCTTCGATCTCCGGAGGAACGTTGGACAGGCTGGCCAGCAGAACCAGCGCCACGAAGGGGGTCCACTGCCAGATGTCCCAGAAGACCACCGCGATATAGGCATTGACCGGATCACCAATCCAGTTGATTGGTTCGACACCGAGAAAACCAAGCAGCTGGTTGACCACGCCATACTTGATGTTGAACATCACCTGGGCCAGCAAGCCGACCACGGCATAGGTCGTCGCCATCGGAAGAACGAGTGAAAGCCGCGTGATTGACCGCAGAATGCCGAGCCCCGGCTGATGCAGAAGCAGCGCGATCCCGAGGCCGAGCACGACCTGAAGCGGAACGGAAACGAGGAACAGCACAGCCGTACGCGCCATCGATTGCCAGAATACCTCATCGCTGAGAACGCTGGCATAGTTCGAGAGGCCTACGAATTCCTGCTGGTTGGCTTTGGTGAGATTGAAGAAGTGCAGGCTCTTCCAAGCAGCATAGAAGAGCGGAGCAATTCCAACCATGGCCAGCGCGAATACCGACGGCCCGAGAAAGGCAATGATCGTCGACGTCTTCACGCGGGCTGTCATATTCGCTGTCCAGAAGGTAGCAGTTGCTGAATGCGGCGGGGCCATTAGCCACGCCGCAGCTTGTCAGATACGTCGCCTACTGGGCGAGCGGCTTCTTGCCGTCGTAGTAGCCGGCCTTCTGGAGAACTTCCTCCATCTTGGTGCCGATGGTTTTGGCGCCCTCCTCAACAGACACCTCGCCGAGCATCATCTTGGAGCCCCACTCCTGGACGATTTCGGTGATGGTCGGCCACTCGGCAAAGCGCGGACGGAACTCCGGCACCCCTTCCTTCCAGCTTTCCACGAGCGCCGGGATGTAGGTGAACTTCTCGGCATTGCCAGCAGTCTGGTAAACTGACTGGCGGGCCGGCACGCCACCCTTCTCGAGATAGGTTTGAGCATTGGCCTTTGAGGTCAGCCACTGGATCATCAGCCAAGCGGCCGCCTTTTCGTTGTCGTCCGCCTGGGTAGCCACCGCCAGCGAGAAGCCGCCGAGCGCCGGCTTGCGGCCAGCCGGGCCCTTGGGCTCCGGCGCGATCGCAAGGCAATCGCCAATCTTGGAGGTCTCCTTGTTGGTCAGCGTCGAGTAGAAGGCGGACCACTCGGTGATCATCGCCACGTCACCCTGGGCAAGCGCGTTGACGGTCTCGGCGTGATCGTAGGATACGATGCCTTCCGGCATGTACTTCATCAGATCCTGGCGGAAGTTCAGGCCCGCCTGGCTCTCCGGAGAGTTGAGGTTGGACTTGAAGTCCTTGGTCAGGAAAGAGCCGCCGAATGGCCAGAGCATGCGCGCGAAACTGTCGGCGGACTGGGTTTCGTTGCGCTTCGACTGGAGCGCAAACGCATATTTGCCATCCTTGGTCAGAGCCGGGCCATACTTGTCTTTCAGGTCAGCCCAAGTCTCGGGCGGGCCGTCGAAGCCAGCATCCTTAAGCATACACTTGTTGTAGAACAGCAGGCCCGAGTAGTTGTCGAAGGGCAGGCCGTAGATCGTGCCGTTCCAACCACCGAATGCGTTCAGCACCAGCGGGAAGAAGTCATTCATGTCGAGATCCGGATCGGCAAGCTTCGGATCCTTAGCGAAAGTGTCGACCGGGACGATCCAGCCGTTCTCCGCGAAGTTTCCGATCCACACCAGATCGATCAGCGCGACGTCAAGATCGCCCTGCGCGACGAAGTCGCGGACCTGTTCACCCAGCGCGTTCTCATAGGGCAACGTCGTGATGTTGACCTTGATGCCCGTCTTCGATTCGAACTCGGGTAGCATTTCCTTGGCGGCGTTGTAGCCAGGCCGGTCAAGGAACACGACGTCGACTGTCGTGCCTGCATAGGGCTTGGCAGCCTCTTCCAACGACCACGCAGATGCCTGCTGGGTGCCTCCGACCAGACCCAGCGCCATCAGCGCCAGTGCACTTACATAATTCCTGAGCTTCATGAGAGTCCTCCCTTAGAGCGAACAATGCAGATGTTTACATTTGTATCGCTCCTCATATAAATGTATTTCAGAGCATCGGAGTCAACAGGATTCTGATTGGGGGAAAGATCGGGAGGTAAGATATGGCGCGGGTGAAGCTGTCGAACATCGACAAGTCATACGGCGCACAGCAGGTCATTCACGATGTGACCCTCGATATCGCAGACGGCGAATTCACCGTATTCGTCGGGCCCTCCGGTTGTGGAAAGTCCACGCTGCTGCGCTCCATTGCAGGGCTTGAGGCCATCTCGCGCGGCAGCATCACCATCGGTGAGGAGGACGTGACCAACAAGGCGCCGTCCGAGCGCAACGTCGCCATGGTTTTCCAGTCCTATGCGCTCTACCCGCACATGACGGTGCGCGAGAACATGGAATTCGGCATGAAGATCAATAATTTCCCTCAAGAGGAGCGGAGCCGCCGCATTGCCGAGGCCGCACGCATCCTGCAGCTCAACGACTATCTTGACCGCAAGCCGGGCCAGCTGTCCGGCGGCCAGCGGCAACGCGTGGCCATCGGGAGGGCGATCGTCAAGAATCCCAAGGTCTTTCTTTTCGACGAGCCACTGTCCAACCTTGATGCCAAGCTACGCGTGCAGATGCGCGTGGAACTCGAGGCCCTTCACCGGCAGTTGAAAGCCACCATGATCTATGTCACCCACGACCAGGTCGAGGCCATGACCATGGCCGACAAGATCGTGGTGTTGAATGCCGGCAGGATCGAGCAGGTGGGCTCGCCCATGGAGCTCTACCACCATCCCAGGACCGAGTTCGTGGCTGGCTTCATCGGTGCGCCGGCCATGAACTTCTTCGACCTGGACGCCAGGCTGCGGGCGAAGCTTCCCGGCGGCATGGCTTCAGCCGCGCGCGTGGGGATCAGGCCGGAGCACATCCTGCTTGCCGCTCCGCAAGCGGGCGATTTCGATGCGAAAGTACGGCTCAAGGAAACACTGGGCGGCGATGCCTATCTCTATGTTACGCTGGCGGAGGGTGCCTCGCTCACAGTGCGGACGGATGGCGATACGCCCATTGTGGCGGGACAGACCGTGGGCGTGACGCTGCCGCAGCACCGGATGCATGTTTTCGATTCGCAGGGAATGACCCTCGGCCGTCACGGGGGCCACCATTGAACGCCGCACAGGAGACAATCGCACGGGGCCTTGCGGGGTCGAAGTCCATCGCCGCCATCGTCCTGTCGGCTGGGGCGCTGGCATCTGCGCCCGAACTCATAAGATCGCATTTCGGCGGCCGCGCCGCGCGGCTCGTGGCGGATGAGAACACATGGGCAGCCGCCGGGGTCCCGCTCGAGGCCTTTCTGCGAGCTGCCGGGATCGGTGTCGATGCGCACGTGCTTCCGGCGAAGCCGAAGCCCAAACCCTCCGTCGAACTCGCTTCCGAAATCATGGGGTTCCTCGGCGCGGATGATGCCGTACCGGTGGCTGTTGGCTCGGGCGTCATCAATGATGTGGTCAAGTATGCGGCCTTCAAGCTTGGCCGGCCCTATCTTTGCGTGGCGACTGCAGCCTCGATGGACGGCTATACATCTGCCGGGGCTCCTTTGTCGGAGAAGGGGTTTAAGAAGACGATCCAGTGCCGCCCGCCAAAGGCCATCATTGGCGATCTCGATGTACTTTGCGCGGCGCCGCGGGAAATGTCGGGCTGGGGTTACGCGGATCTCGCCGGCAAGGTCCCGGCTGGTGCCGACTGGATTCTTGCCGATGCGCTCGGTGTAGAGTCGATCGACCGAGTCGCATGGCTCATGGTGCAGGAGCATCTGCGCGCCTTCCTGGCAGGGCCTGAGGGTGTGGCGCAAGGTAGCCGGCAAGCCATTGAGAACCTGTTTGCGGGACTCGCGGTCGTGGGCTTTGCGATGGAGGCACATGGATCCTCCCGCCCGGCATCCGGCGCCGACCACCAGATTGCCCATCTCTGGGAAATGCAGGGGCTCTCAAATGGCGGTGAGGTCGTGAGCCACGGCGCCTGCGTCGCCATCGGCTCGCTCGCGGTACTGGAGCTTTATGACTGGCTCTTGCACCAGGACATCGGCCGTCTCGACATTGATGCGGCAGTGCGTGGTGCACCGGGGTTTCCGGAGAAGGTGGACGCCATCCGCCGGGCCTTCGGGGCCTCCGAGATCGCGGAGCGCTCGATCGAAGAGGTCCGCGCGAAGCATGTGGAGCCGGATGCTCTACGCGCCAGGCTGGTGCGGCTCGTGTCCGGGTGGCCAGATCTGAGGGCCCGGCTCGTAGCCCAGGTCATGCCTCCAGGCTCCTTTGCGGCGATGCTGAAGGCAGCGGGCGCGCCTTATGCCCCCTCCACCATTGGCATCAGCACTGACCAGCTGCGCCGCACCGTTCTCGGCTCACGTTTCCTGCGCAGCCGCTACACTATCCTCGACGTATTGGAGGAAGCGGGTTTGTTACACCGCGCTGTTGATGCGCTGTTCCCGGCCGGAGAGGAAATGCGCCGCGTCTCCTAACGCGCCACGCGATCTCCCGGCTTCATGAGAAGGAGCGACGACCACGCATGATTGACTACCGCAAGACTGTTGAGATGGCCGCCGAGGAAATGAAGGCGGCGGCAGGCGGCTGCGATCCGAAGGAGATCGGCAAGCTTGCCAAGGAAATTACCAAGGCCAAGAAGATCGTATTGCATGGCGTCGGCCGCGAAGGGCTGATGATGCGCACGCTTGCCATGAGGCTTTATCACATGGGGCTCGATGCACATGTGGCGGGAGACATGTCCTGCCCGCCAGTGGGCCGCGGCGACTTGCTGATCGTCAGCGCCGGACCCGGCCACTTCTCTACCATCGAGGCCCTGGCGGGCGTGGCCTCAAAGGCCGGCGCCCGCACGGCCTGCGTGACCGCTCAGCCGAGGGGCAAGGTACCGCGCGCCTGCCACACGGTTCTGACAATTCCCGCACAGACCATGGCGAATGATACCGCGCCCAAGGCAGCCTTGGTGCTTCCCATGGGTTCGCTCTTTGAGGGTGCCCAGTATCTGACCTTCGAAGTCCTGATACTGATGCTGCGCGACCAGTTGAAGGTGCCTCCCTCCGCCATGCGCAAGCGCCACACCAATCTCGAGTGAAAAAGCGGCCATGACATCCATCAGCACAAGATTCTCAATAGCCGGAAGAAAAGCCCTGATCACGGGCGCATCCAAGGGTATCGGCGCGGAGATCTGCCGGGTCTTTGCGGAAGCCGGTGCGGATATCGCGGCGGTTGCGCGTGATAGGGAGGGGCTTCGTCAGATTTCGGACGATGTGACTGCGAGAGGCCGCAAGTGCCTGACAATCGAAGCGGATCTCTCGACGGCGGAGGGTCCCGTTCGTGCCGCTCAACAGGCGCTGCGTGAATGGAAAGTGATCGACATCCTCGTCAATTCGGCTGGCGTTGCCCTTACGGCTCCTGCCCTGACATTGTCAGTTGAGGACTGGGATACCACCATGGCCGTAAATCTTCGCGCGCCATTTCTAATATCCCAAGCCTTGGCGCCCGCGATGATTCAGCAGCGCTGGGGGAAGATCATTAACATTTCGTCCCAGACTGGCGTAATCGCTCTCGATGATCATTCTGCATATGCATCTTCGAAAGGAGGATTGAATGCCCTGACGAAGTCGCTGTGCGTTGAGTGGGCGAAACATAACATCCAGGTCAACGCGATCTGCCCAACGGTCATATTGACGCCGATGGGACGAAAGATCTGGGGACCAACCGAGAAAAGCGGGCCGATGCTCAAAGCAACACCACTTGGCCGCTTCGGTGAACCTGTTGAGATCGCAGATATGGCGCTCTACCTGGCTTCCCCGGCATCCGAACTCGTAAATGGATCGATCCTGATGATTGAAGGGGGCTACACGTCGCTCTAGCGAGTTGCATGTGGCTGGGCCACGTTCCTCAATGCCTGGCAGAAACCGGTCAAATGCCGGGCTCTTTGCTCAGCAATCAATCCCAAGTCCATGTATTCCTCACTCGCTTAGTGAATAGCTCTCTGGCTCGTAGATCAGGTCATTGGAGGCGACTACATCAAGCTTGTGAGCCACAACGTTCTACCATCCGGTGTAACCCTTTCGACACTGCAGCCAATGATGGCCACTGCGCTCGCGTTCCAATCTGTTGTGGAGTCCAAGCCAAGTTTTTCCCGGGCCATCGTAGGCACCCGGGCATGCCGCAAGTTGGATTAGAGAGCCTCTCGCGTACCGGAAAGAAGATGCAAAGTACGGCAATGAGTCCACGAGAAAACTACTATATTTCAACGGTTTATCGCCGCCGTACTTTTTCAGCGCAGTCAGGAGCTCTTGAGAATACGCGACCGAGAGAGAGACGAAATCCGGCCTCGCCGCCATTCCGGCAGTCAGGAGCTTTCCGCAAAGAAGCCCGCAAATACTGGGGATTTTGGACGCTGTGATTTCGGGGAGAGAGATTTGCCGAGGGGCTAAATGGCGGAGAGGGTGGGCCTGACATCCAACCTTCTCTATTCCGTAAGTGACTGATTTCATTTTGCTTGGCAAGAGCCCCTGCCGTTTACATGCACTTTGGGAACGGCGGTG
>JBEILC010000055.1:0-14847 GCA_040379425.1 Hyphomicrobiales bacterium | reverse complement strand
GGAGACAGCCTCACGCGGTGAGCGCGCCGCCATGCGCTTGGGGTTTCGCGAGGTCGATGGGCTCAAGGCGGAGGATGCGGCACTGCTTCTTCAGTACCGCGCGCAGAAGAAGCCCATCACCATCGCAGCCCTCCATGCCTTTGGCGTTCCCGTGGGCGGGCTGGAGAAGCTCGCGGCTGCCGATTGCTTCCGCTCGCTGGGCCTCGACCGCCGCGCCGCGCTGTGGGAGGTGAAGGCGCTGGCGAAGTCCAGGGCCCTGCCGCTCTTCGCCTTCGCAGATACGCGCGAGCAGGGGGAGGAGGCCTCCGTCACGCTCCCCGAAATGCAACTCTCCGAACATGTGGTGAATGATTATCAGACGCTGAAGCTGTCGCTCAAAGCACACCCCATGCAGTTCCTGCGCGGCCTCTGCAATGAGCGCAAGGTGACGGACAATGCGAGGCTGAAGCTCCTGCGCAACGGCGCGCCCGTCACGGTCGCCGGTGTCGTGCTGGTGCGCCAGCGCCCGGGCTCCGCCAAGGGTGTGGTCTTCCTGACGCTGGAGGATGAGTTCGGCGTCTGCAATGCCGTGATCTGGCCGCAGGTGCTGGAGACGCACCGCGCGGTGGTGATGGGATCGCGCCTCATGCTCATCAAGGGCCGCGTGCAGAAGACGGGCGAGATCATCCATGTCGTCGCGAGTACGATCGAGGACAAGTCCTCATGGCTGCCGCTCCTCACCGAGGATGGCAGCATGCTCAGAAACCATCTCGCGCGTGCCGATGAAGTGGCAAGGCCGGTCCAGGACGCCCAACCGCCAGCGGCGCGCCATCCGCGCAATGTGCGGGTGATCCCGAAGAGCCGGGATTTTCATTGATCGCCGGCCACCCCGAGAGCGGTGCGCTTCAGTTCATCGTCCAGATCGCAAAGTTGAGGATGGCTGCAAAGCTGACCCAGGCGAGATAGGGCACGAAGAGCCAGCCCGCCGTGCTCTGCCGGCCGAAGAAGGCCAGCATGGTGAGCAGCACCGAAGTCCACAGGAACACCACCTCGATCAGCGCCAGCCCCGGCGAGCGTGCGCCGAAGAACAGGAGGGACCACGCAAGGTTCAGTGCGAGTTGCACCCCGAAGAGCACCATGGCGGGTGCCACCCTGTCGCGCGTTTTCCAGACGAGCCAGGCGGCAACGCCGATCATGATGTAGAGGACAGTCCACACCGGCCCGAACACCCAGTCTGGCGGCGTCCAGACCGGCTTGGCGATGGTGCGGTACCAACTCTCGATCGAGGGTGCTGTGGCAAGCCCCCCGATCATGCCGGTCATGAGGCAGAGAAGGATGAAGCCTGCCAGCACGAGCCACTGGTTCTTGCGTGTTTGGGCAGTCTGCATGGTGCTCACATCATGGCGTTGGTGGAGCCCAACGAGCCGAGGAACAGAATCGTTCCGAGAAAGGCGATAGCGCTGCCGCCCGCGAAGCGCAACCCGATGCCGAACCATTCGAGCAGACGGGAGTTTCCGCGCATCATCAGCATCGCCAGCTTCTTGGAATAGACAGCGAGTGCGGCGATGACGGAAACGGTGAGGAAGGTGCCCACCGCCATGGCGAAGGTGGAGAACACGCCCGCCCAGTAAAGCCCCAGCCCATTGGCGAAGATGAGAACGAGAATTGCTCCCGTGCAGGGCCTGATGCCCACCGCAAAGGAGAGCGAGACGGCCTTGGCGAGCGAGAAATCGCCCCTGAGGTCCTTCGCTGCCGGAACATGGGCATGCCCGCAGCCGCAATCCGGCCCGTGCACATGGTCTGCCGCCACGGCCTCATTGCGCTTGGGCTCGAAGCTGCCGAAGTCATGGAGCGCGATGGACTGGCGGGTGGTAACGCCGGCGAGCGCGGGTGTGGGAGAGGGGACCGCCACCTTCACCGGCTTCAGAAGACTGAGCGCCGTCCACACGAGATAGCCGCCCAGCAGCGCGATCAGGGCGTAGCTCGCACTTTCCAGGAGGCCCGCCACATTGCGCGCCGTCGACCCGACGCTTGCCACCACCAGAAACAGCACGCTGACCACGACGATGGCGGTCAGAGCCTGGATGATGGCGCTCATGAAGGAAATGAGAATGCCGCGCTTCAGTTCATTCTCGGTGGCGAGCAACCAGGCGGAGATCACCGCCTTGCCATGCCCCGGCCCCGCGGCGTGGAACACGCCATAGCCGAAGCTCAGCAGCATCAGCGTCCAGGTGGCGGCAAGCGGCGAGGAGCCCTTCATGGCGCGGAGCGTTGCCGAAAGCTTGCCGTAAAAGGCCTGCTGCTTCTCCCGCGCCCAGAGCACCGGGTCCTCGAAGAAGGAGACCTGCTGCAGCGTGCTGTCCGCGTTGCGCGGCTGAACGAGCAGCTTCTTGCGGTCGATCTTTACGGGGGGAGCGGCTTCCTCGGCCTGCGGCTGCGGCGTGGTCTGCGCCACCGCCTGCGGGTTGAGCGCCGGCAGAAGCAGAAGCAGGACGAGAGCGAACAATGCCCGCATCATGCCTTGCATGCGACGATCACCGGTTGGGCGAAGAGGGCACCGAAATCTTCGTCATTCTCGGGCTTCCACTCCGGCCCCTTGGTGGAGAGCATGGCGCGCGTCGATTCGATTTCGGCATCGGTGGGCACCGGCTTCATGGCGAGTTCGCAATTCTTCGGCATCGCGCCGATCACGGTGACCGGCTCGTCCTTGGCGTAATCCATTGCGATAAAGAAGTCCGGATCATAGACCTTGGCCAAGAATTCCCCCTTCATGGGGTCGACGGGTGACTTGAGCGGCACCTGCATGTGAAGCTGCAGCTTCTCGTTGGACCAGATCTGGCCATATTGCGTGACCTCGCCGATCTCCTGATTCTCGCCGTTGTAGCGCATCACGGTGAAGAAGCCGTAGTCCTTGAGAGACGCGATATTCTCCTTGGTCAGCGGGTCGATCTCGGTCGGGCTGTAGACGCCGTCGCCGTTGGCGTCGAGCCCGTCGAGCGCCATCTGCGCATAGGCGTCATCGAAGGTCCACATCAGGTTCATGGCGGTGATCTGCCCCTGATCATTGAAGACGACGTCTGAACGCATTTCGATCCACACATGCGGGTGCGCCCCGGCGGGAGCGGCGGCAGCCATGCTGGCAAGAAGGGCCGCTCGCGCGGTCCGGCGTGTTCTGGTCATTGCCCACTCGCTTGATTTTCCTGAGGAATGACGGGGCAATGCGGCAAAAAAGTGAAACGCCCCCGCTTAGCTTGCGAGGCAGGCCTTGAGGCTCTTGGAGAGTTGGGCCAGAAGCTGCTGGTAAGCCTGCGGGCCGGGGGTGATGTCAGCACCCAGCGGGTCCAGCACGCCTTGCTTCGCACCGGTGCCTTCGATCACAGTCGTGACCACCTTGCCGTCATATTGCGGCTCGCGGAACACGCAGGCGGCCTTCACCTCCTTGATCTTGCCGCGAATCTCCTTGAGGCGCTTGGCGGAAGGCGCCTTTGCCGAGACATCCGAGATGGAGCCCGCCGCTGACAGGCCGAAGCGGTTCTCGAAATACTGGTAGGCATCATGGAACACCACATAGGGCACGGTCTTCACCGGCTCGAGTTCCGCCGCGATCTCGGCCGAGAGCCCGTCGAGGGAGTTTGCGAAGGCCTGCGCATTGGCCTTGTAGACCGCTGCATTCGCGGGGTCGGCCTTGGAAAGCTCCGCCGCCACGGCCTCAGCCATGGCCTTGGCATTCTGCGGGTCGAGCCAGACATGGGGGTCGAATTCCAGCACGCCCTCCTTGTCCTTATCGCCATGGGCATGGCCATGATCGTGGCCGTGGTCATGCCCGTGATCGTGGCCATGGCCGTGATCATGGCCGTGGTCGTGGTCATGGTCATGGGCCTCCCAGGCACCGCCTTCGCGGATGGGCAGGGTGGTGATGCCCTTGGCCTCGCTCAGTTCCACGAAACGCTTGCCGTTGACGGCCTCCGACCCGCTGATCTGGGACAGCTTGGCCTCAAGCCCCTGGCCGATGATGAACACCACATCCGCCTTGCCCATGCCGGCGATCTGCTGAGGCGTGAAGGTTGCCCGGTGCTCCGACATGCTGCCTGACAGCAGCAGCTCCGGCTGGCCCGTCTCGCCCATCACGGCGGACACGATGCCGTGGACGGGTACGACCGAGGCAATAACCTTGGGGGCGGCAATGGCGGGGCTCACGGCGAGGCAGGTGGCCAGGGCAGTCAGGACGAGGCGCATTGGATAGTCCTTCATGTAATGTTATAATGTTACATAACTGAGGCCGTGGGGCCGGTCAAGCGACCGAATGTCACTCCGCCCTTTCGTCATTGCCCGCCCCCGGGCGGGCAATCTCGCGGCCACCAAAAGGGAGATCGAGCCGTAACGAAAGTGCGGGCCATGACGCGGTTGTGACACCCTGCGGCTCCGGGGTGAATTGCGCAGCCGCCGCCGGCCTGCCACATGAAGACGATCATGGATCTCGACGTTTCCATCGGTGCAGCCCTGTTCGCGGGCGCCATCAGCTTCCTCAGCCCCTGCGTTCTGCCGCTGGTGCCGCCCTATCTGTGCTACATCACGGGTACCTCGCTCGAAGAACTCGTCGACCATAAGGCGCGCCCGCAGGAGGAGCGGCGGCGGACCCTGCTCGCCGCGCTGATGTTCGTCCTGGGCTTCTCCACCGTCTTCATCATCCTGGGCGCCAGCGCCTCCTGGATCGGCGGGCTGCTCCGCACGGAGCTCGCCCGCCAGGTTGAGATCTTCGGCTTTGCCTTCAACCCGATCACCACGGTGGCCGGCCTCATCATCATCGCCATGGGGCTTCACTTCCTCGGTGTCTTCCGCATGTTCTGGATCGCGCGCGAGGTGCGCTACCAGCACAAGGAGCATCCCGGCGGCCTCGCGGGCGCCTATCTCATCGGGCTTGCCTTCGCCTTCGGCTGGACGCCCTGCATCGGGCCGGTGCTGGGCACCATCCTGACGATCGCCGCGAGCGAGCAGGATGTGCTGAAGGGCGCAGGCCTGCTCGCGGTCTATTCGGCGGGGCTTGGCATTCCCTTCATGCTGGCAGCGGCGGGCGTGGGCACCTTCATGGGATTCATGGCGGGCTTCAGAAAGCACCTGGCGACGGTGGAGAAAGTGGCGGGCGCGCTGCTCGTCGTCTCCGGCATCATGTTCATCACCGGTGGCGTGCAGGCCATGTCCTACTGGCTGATCGAGCAGTTCCCCTTCCTGCTCAACCTCGGCTGAGGCTGACGGGCTGCCCGTGCGGCGTTGCCCTGGCTGCGCGGTCCCAGGCCTCAACGCGCGACAGGCGCTCGGCCTCGGTCATCACGCCCTTGGCCTCGACCAGAATCTCAAGGGCCGCGAGCCAGCTTTCGTAATAGGGCCGCTCAGGGTGAGCCTTGAGTTCCGCCCCCAGCGTCTCCGCCCACTCATCCCACTGGAACACGCCCGCCTCGTTGAGCTTCACCGCCATGGCGAAGGCCTGCGCCTCCCAGGGTTCGGCGAAGACGGGGCCGTCAGCATCCTTCGGCAGCTTCATCGGGTCAGAGAGCTTCAAGATAGGGTTCCCACAGATCGGCATGGATCATGTCGCGCGTGTCCTTGCCCCAGATGTCAGCGGCGCGGAAGCGCACCGTGTAGAGGTGGCGCGGGTCCTCACCCCGTCCGGACGCGTTGGAATCGGGAAACACATGAGCGCCATGCCAGTGGACGATCTCGCCCGCATGGCCACGCAGGTAGCGCGGCAGCCGCGTATGGTGCGCGGGATTCATGAGCTTCGCCCTCACGCGGTCCCCCGGCCTGAAGCGCGGCGGCTGGCCGAGATTCCGCTCGTAGCTCCCCGGCGCGGTGACGGCGGGCCACACGTCATCGGGTGGCGTGGGGGTGACGCGCTTGGGCTGAGACGCGGCCTTTCCGGATGCGATCTCCTCCGCCGTGGCCAAGCCATGCGCCTTGAGCAGGATATCGATCCCGTTCAGCCAGTGCTCGTAATAGCTGGTTGCAATATATGCGCCGGGGTGCATGTATTCGCAGGCCGCGCGGTCATCGTCCAGCGTCCAGCCGCCGACATCGCCGATGGCGGACATCAGCGCGAACATGCGGGCTTCCCAAGGCTCGTGGAAGACGGGCTCGTTCTTCTCCGGCGTGACCGGGCCATAGCCCATCATGCCGCCGCAGTCATGCGCGCCATTCATGCGAATGCCTCCAGATAGGGCTCCCACAAATCGATCATCACGGCGTCCTTCGTGTCCTTGCCCCACAATTCCCGCGCGCTGAAGCGGACGGTGTAGAGCCATTGCGGGTCTTCGCCCAGGCCCTGCGCATTGGAATCGGGAAACACATGCGCGCCATGAACCGCCACGATCTCACCTGCCTTGCTGCGCGCATAGCGGGGCAGGCGGGTGTGGCCCTGCGTGTTGATGTTCCGTGTACGGATCTTGTTGCCGATGGCGTAGGCCTGCGGCCGGTTGAGGGGCCGCGAGGCCGGGCCGCCCGTCGCGAGAATGGCGGGGATCATCGCCGCCGAAGCGACCCGCGCCACAGGCTTCGCCGGGACGGACATGCGGCCCTCTTCCTCCTCAATCGCGGCGATAAGGCCCAACTCCATGAGCTGCAGGATCAATGCATAATGCCGCATCTCGTAATAGCTGGCGCGCCAGTACTGCGGCGCGGGCAGGCGTTCACGCGCGTGGCGGGCCTGGTCGATGTTCCATTGCCCCGTCATGCCCATTGCGAGGACCAGCGCGAAGGCGCGGGGCTCCCACGCGGCGTGCCAGACGGGTTCATCCGCTTCGGGCTGCACGGGTCCGAAGCCGGTGAAGCCGCCCATGTCATGGGGTCCGTTCATGCGGGACGCGTCACCAGCCCGGTGCCGATCATCGAGTCCCGCGTGACGAGTTCCGCCAGTTGCCCCTCGCTGAAGCCCTCGGTTCCGGCGGGGCGTTCGGGGATCACGAGATACCGGATTTCGGCGGTTGAATCCCAAACCCTTACTTCGGTGTCCTCCGGCAGGGTGAGACCGAAGTCCTTCAGCACCTCGCGCGGCTCGATCACGGCGCGGGAGCGGTAGGGCATGGACTTGTACCAGACGGGCGGCAGCCCCAGCACCGGCCACGGGTAGCAGGAGCAGAGCGTGCAGACGACCATGTTGTGCGTCTGGCTCGTGTTGAACAGCGCCACCATGTGCTCACCCTGGCGGCCCTGGTACCCGAGCGAGGCGATGGCCGCCGTGGCGTCCTGCTTGAGCCACTCCGCGAAGGCGGGGTCCGTCCAGGCCCGGGCCACCACGCGCGCGCCATTGCGCGGGCCGATCCTGGTCTCATAGGTTTCGATCAGCACGTCGAGGGCTGCGGGGTCCACATAGCCCTTCTCGACGAGCAGCGATTCCAGCGCCTTCACCCGGAGCGCGATGGGGGAGAGCTCGGACCCGTGGTCGTCATCGTGGTGGTGCCCGTCATGTGCCATTTGTAACCTGTCCCCTTTGCGCTAATCATAGGGCGGAGTGCGAGGGAGAGGAAGCGGCATGACGAAGCTCGATGGCATCAGGGCCTGCGTCTTCGACGCCTATGGCACGCTGTTCGACGTCTCAGCGCCGCTCCGCAAGCTGGCCCCCGAAATCGGGGAGCACGCCGGGTCGATCTCGCAGCTCTGGCGCCAGAAGCAGCTCGAATACACCTGGCTCCGCAGCCTCATGGGGGTGCATGCGGATTTCTGGCATGTCACGTCCGAGGCGCTCGACTATGCGCTGGAGCGCCATGGCATCAGCGAGCCGGGCCTCAAGGATGAGCTCATGGCGCTCTACCTGAAGCTTGACGCCTTTCCCGAGGTGGCCGAGGCGCTGGAGGCCGTGAAGGCCAGGGGCAAGCCCACCGCCATCCTGTCCAACGGCAGCCCCTCGATGCTTGAAGCCGCCGTCAGGAGTGCCGGCCTTGAGAAGCTCTTCAACCTGGTGCTCTCGGTGGAGGACGTCGGCATTTTCAAACCGTCCCGCCGCGTCTACCGCCACGCCCTGCAGAAGCTGCAATTTCATGATGCGGCCGCCATCTGCTTCGTCTCGGCGAACGCCTGGGACGTGCAGGCAGCAGCCCAGTTCGGCTTCCAGTCCGTGAGGGTGAACCGTTCCGGCCTGCCGGATGACCGCATTCCGGGACGCCCTGTTGCCTACATCGAGGACCTGAGCGGGCTTGTGGAGCTTTTGTAGCCTTACCGCCGCGCCTCGATCGCGTCCCAGAGCAGGCTGGCGATGTCCTCGCCGCCGAAGCGCCTCACCTCGCGGATGCCGGTGGGAGACGTCACGTTGATTTCCGTCATGTAATCGCCGATCACGTCGATGCCGACGAAGATCAGCCCGCGGCGCTTCAGGTCCGGGCCCAGCGCCTCGCAGATCTCGTGCTCGCGCTTGGTGAGCGTCGTGGGCTCGGGCTTGCCGCCCACATGCATGTTGGAGCGGTTCTCGTTCACCGCAGGCACGCGATTGATCGCACCCACCGCCTTGCCGTCGACCAGAATGATGCGCTTGTCGCCCTTCCTCACATCAGGAAGATATTGCTGCGCGATGAAGGGCTCGCGGAAGGTCTGCGTGAAGAGTTCGAGCAGGGCCGAGAAGTTCTGGTCGCTCTCGCCCAGGCGGAACACGCCGGCCCCGCCATTGCCGTAGAGCGGCTTCAGGATGATGTCGCCATGTTCGCGGCGGAAGGCGGAGAGTTCCACCGGATCACGCGTGATGAGGGTCGCCGGCATGAATTGCGCATAGTTGAGGACGAAGAGCTTCTCCGGCGCGTTCCTGACTTCGGCGGGGTCGTTGACGACGAGTGTCTTCGGGTGGATCGCCTCCAGCATGTGGGTCGCTGTGATGTAGCCCATGTCGAAGGGCGGGTCCTGACGCATCAGCACCACATCCGTCGCACCAAGGCTGGCGCGGCGCTCCTCGCCGAGCGTGAAGTGATTGCCCTTCTCGTCCCTGACCGTGATGTCATGCCCGGTGGCGAAGAGCGCGCCATCGCGGAGGGCCAGCGTCTTCGTCTGGTAATAGAACAGCTGGTGCCCGCGTGCCTGGGCCTCCAGCATCATGGCGAAGGTCGAATCGCCCGTGATGTTGATGGACTGGATGGGGTCCATCTGCACCGCTACCTTCAGGCCCATGCTAGTGATCTCCGTCGAATGCATTCTCGATATGGCGGGGCCAGTGGTAGGGGCTCACCGCGACGATGTCAAAACGGCAGGCGTGCCGGGCGGCTTGACCGTCTGTTGCGAGAAAGCTGCGCGCGGCCGCCGCAATGCGCCTCGCCTGCTGCGGCGAGACGGCTTCGACGGCCGAATCGAGGCTTTTCCGCGCCTTCACCTCGATGAAGGCCGTAACATCGCCCCGCCGCATGACGAGGTCGACCTCGCCCGCATGCGATTTGTAGCGCTGGGCGAGGAGGCGCCAGCCCTTGAGGCGGAGATACCAGAGCGCCACCATCTCCGCCGCGCGGCCCGCCTCTTCCGATGCCCTGCGGTCACGCGTCATCGCCGCCCTTGAGCGCCAGGATGCGCTGGTAGACATCCGCCTTGTTGAGGCCGAAGCGCTTAGCGACCTCGGCGGCGGCCTTGCTGGCGGGCATGGCGGCGACTGCCCCGGCGATGGCCGAAGCGAGATCGGCCTCCGAGACGGCTTCCTCTTCGGGGGGCGGGCCCACGAGCAGGGTGATCTCGCCCTTGACGCTGGTGCGTGCGGCCAGCGTTGTGGCGATCTCAGCGGCCGATCCGCGCAGCACCTCCTCATGCAGCTTGGTGAGTTCGCGCGTCACCGCAAGGCTGCGGCCGGGGAGTGCCGCTTCGATGCCGTGAAGCGTCTCCACGATGCGGTGCGGGCTTTCGAAGAAGATCAGCGTGGCCTTCAGGCGCGCAAACTCCGCGAAGAGCCGCTTCCGCTCACCCTGCTTCTGTGGCACGAAGCCGGCGAAGAGGAAGCGGTCGGTCGGAAGGCCGGAAAGCGCAAGCCCGGTGAGCACAGCGGAAGGACCGGGGCAGGCGGTGACCGGGATGCCCAGTTCCACCGCCTCCTTCACCAGCCGGTAGCCGGGATCGGAGACGAGCGGCATGCCCGCATCGCTGATGAGCGCGATGGCCGCACCCTGCTTCAGGCGTTCGAGGATTTCGGGGCGCACCCGTTGCGCATTGTGCTCGTGATAGGGAGACAGCCTGGTCTTGATGGCGAAGCGCTCCATCAGCTTTCCCGATGTGCGCGTGTCCTCGCACAGCACCGTCTCCGCCGCAGCCAGCGTGGAGAGTGCGCGGATGGTGATGTCACCCAGATTGCCGATGGGCGTTGCCACCACATGCAGCCCCGGCGCGATGGGTTCCGCCTCGAAGCGGTGTGCGCCGATGATGTATGTGGGTCTCTCACCGGTCACGTCAGACCGCCAGTTCCGCAATCACGGCATTGAGCAGCTTGCGGCCGTCGGCGGTTGCCATCAGGCGCTGGCCGTGGCGCTTGATGAGGCCCATGGACGTCATGCCCGCGAGCTTCGAGGAGTCGATCTCGCGGCCCGCAAGTGCCGCATAGCGGTCCATGTCGATCCCCTCCGCGATGCGCAATCCCATCAGCAGATATTCGCTCGCCTGGTCCGCCGGCGGCACCACTGTGCCGGAGATGACGCCGTGGCCCTGATCCTGCACAAGCTTGCGCCAGGTCTCCGGGTGCTTCTCGGCGATCAGCGCGCGGCGGTTTTCGCCATCGGCCAGC
Organism: Hyphomicrobiales bacterium; assembly: GCA_040379425.1. Taxonomy (GTDB): domain Bacteria; phylum Pseudomonadota; class Alphaproteobacteria; order Rhizobiales; family Aestuariivirgaceae; genus Aestuariivirga. The sequence continues at coordinate 4,142 of JBEILC010000055.1, read as the reverse complement.
CGGCTGTGCGCGCCCGGCCCAACGCCCGCATATTCGCCATAGCGCCAGTAGAGCAGGTTGTGGCGGGATTCCTGGCCCGGAGCCGCGTGGTTCGAAATCTCGTAGTTGGCAAGCCCCGCCTTATCCGTCAGCTCCTGCGTGAGATCATAGAGATCGGCGGCGCGGTCATCTGTTGGCATCACTAGCCGGCCTCTCTCATGCAGGTCGAAATAGGCGGTGCCGGGCTCGATGGTGAGCTGATAGAGCGACATGTGGCCCTGCTGCTCGGCCAGCGCGCGGGTGAGTTCGGCGCGCCAGGCTTCCGGCGTCTGGTTGGGCCTCGCATAGATCATGTCGAATGAGACGCGCGGGAAGATCCTCGCGGCAAGGCGGAAGGCGGTGATCGCCTCCTCCGATGAATGCTGGCGGCCCAGCGCCTTCAGATCATCCTCGTTCAGCGCCTGCACGCCGACCGACACGCGGTTGACGCCCGCGGCGCGGTAGCCCCGGAAATTCTCTGCCTCGATGGAGGTCGGGTTGGCTTCAAGCGTCGTCTCGACATCGGGCGACACGCTCCACAGGCTTCCTATGGTGTCGAGCACGTGGCCCACGGCCTCCGGCGGCATGAGCGATGGCGTGCCGCCGCCAAAGAAGATCGAGGTGACGGTTCGGCCAGGCGTGCGCGCCGCGAACCATTTGAGTTCCGTGCCCAGTGCCTGCGCGAAGGACATGGTGTCCACCGCCTCATGCCGCACATGGCTGTTGAAGTCGCAATAGGGGCATTTGGCCTTGCAGAAGGGCCAGTGAACATAGATGCCGAAGGCGTCAGAAGAGGTCACGGACCAGCTTTTCCAGCGCACGCGCGCGATGCGAGATCATGTTCTTTTCCTCCGGCGCCAGTTCCGCGAAGGTTCGGGTTTCGCCATCCGGCACGAACATCGGGTCATAGCCATGCCCCAGCACGCCGCGCGGCGGCCAGGCGAGCGTTCCCTGTGCCCGGCCTTCATAGATGCGCTCCTCGCCGTCAGGCCAGATGACGCAAAGCGTGCAGGCGAAACAGGCGCGGCGCTTCTCGGGCGTCTTTGCGCCCTTCGCTTCGAGCTTCTCTTCGACCAAACGCATGGCGCGATTCCAGTCACGGTCGGGCCCCGCCCAGTCCGCGGTGTGGACGCCGGGCTCGCCGCCCAGCGCCTCGACGCACAGTCCGGAATCATCCGAGACCGCGATGAGCCCGCTCGCCTTCATGGCGGAGAGCGCCTTGATGCGCGCATTGCCGGTGAATGTGTGCTCCGTCTCCGCGGGCTCAGGAAGGCCCAAGGCACCAGCAGAGACCGCCTCGACGCCATAAGGCTTGAGGAGGCTCGCGAACTCCTCGAGCTTGCCCTTGTTGTGGGTGGCGATGACGATCTTCTGGTTGGCGAGACTGCGCATCAGGCGATGGCGGCCTTCTGCTTGCCGACGAGTTCGCCGATCCCCTTCTTGGCCAGCGCGAGGAGTTCCGCCAGTGTCGCCTCGGAGAAGGGCTCGCCCTCCGCCGTGCCCTGAATCTCGACGATGCCACCCGATCCCGTCATCACGAAATTGGCATCCGTTCCGGCAGACGAATCCTCGGGGTAATCGAGGTCGAGCACCGGCAGGCCGCCGTGAATGCCGCAGGAGATGGCCGCCACATGGTCCTTCAGCGGCCAGGTCTTGAACATGGCGCGCTGTTCCATCCACTTCAGGCAATCGAAAAGCGCGACCCAGGATCCGGTGATGGCGGCGGTCCGGGTTCCGCCATCGGCCTGGAGAACATCGCAGTCGAGCGTGATCTGGCGTTCGCCCAGCGCGGTAAGGTCGACCACGGCGCGCAAGGACCGGCCGACGAGGCGCTGGATTTCCTGGGTGCGGCCGGACTGCTTGCCCGATGCCGCCTCACGCCTGGTGCGCTCATGCGTGGCGCGCGGCAGCATGCCATATTCGGCGGTGACCCAGCCCTTGCCCCCGCCCTTGAGCCAGGGCGGCACGCGCTCCTCCAGCGAGGCAGTGCACAGCACATGCGTGTCCCCGAAGCGGACGAGGCAGGAACCCTCGGCATGGCGGGTAAAGCCGCGCTCGAAGCTCACGGCGCGCAATTCGTCGGGTTTCCGTCCGGAGGGACGCATGTTGATCACTTCCTTGTTGCAGAAAGCCGGACTTCTACCCCCTTGATTGACCTCGGCCAACATGATTTCTACATTGGACTCATGAGTGTGATCCCGCCCAAGCCATCAACCGAGGAGCGGCTTCCCGGCCTCGCCGGCCTCGACCAGCGCTCGCGCGACATCTTCCGCCGCCTGGTCGACACCTATCTCGAAACCGGCGAGCCCGTGGGCTCGCGCACCATTTCGCGCATCCTGCCGCAGAATCTCTCGCCCGCCTCTGTCCGCAACGTGATGATGGATCTGGAGGATGCAGGGCTGATCTTCTCGCCCCACGCCAGTGCGGGGCGGGTGCCGACGGAACAGGGCCTGCGCTTCTTCGTCGATGCGGTGATGGAGGTGGGCGCCATGCCCACCGACGAGCGCGCCCGGATCGATGCGCAGATCGCGGCGTCCAACCGCCAGCGCCGCATCGAGGACGTGCTGGGCGAGGCGACGACGCTGCTGTCCGGCCTGTCGCATTGCGCGGGCGTCATCGTGGCGCCCAAGATCAATGCCCGCCTCAAGCACATCGAGTTCGTCAATCTCGGCCCGGGCCGCGCGCTGGTGATTCTGGTCGGTGAGGACGGCAGCGTCGAGAACCGGGTGATCGAGGTGCCGCGCGGGCTTCCACCATCGACCTTCGCGCAGGCGTCGAACTATCTCTCGACCAGGTTCCAGGGCAAGACCATCGACGAGGTGCAGCGCTTCGTCCGCGACGAGATGCAGATCCTGAGGCGCGAGCTGGACGAGATTTCGGCGCGCATCGTCGAGGCGGGAATCGGCCAGTGGTCCGGCGAATCGGAGGCCGAGGAGAAGAACCTGATCGTGCGCGGCCAGGCCAATCTGATCGAGAATTCGACCGCCGCGGCCGACCTCGAGCGCATCCGCAAGCTGTTCGAGGACATCGAGAACAAGAAGGAGCTGGTGCAGCTTCTGGGAGCAGCGGAGCAGGGCGAGGGGGTCAGGATATTCATCGGTTCCGAAAACCGGCTGTTTTCGCTGTCGGGCTCCTCCATCATCGTCGCGCCCTACCGAAATGCGGAGGAGAAGATCGTGGGCGTCATGGGCATCATCGGCCCCACCCGCATGAATTATGCCCGGATCATCCCCATGGTGGATTACACAGCCCGGGCAATCGGGCGACTCCTCACTTGATTTTTGCGGCGGGGCAGCCGATATGGCTGCCGACTGCGAAATTCTGAGGACTGGAAGCTTCAGCCATGGCTGACGACACGAAAGCACCTGAGCAGACCGCCGCCCCCGAAGAAGCCGTGATCGGTGACGCTCCAGACGCTCCAGAAGCGCCAGAAATCGATGCCAGGGACCTCGAGATCGTAACCCTGAAGGAAGAAGCCGCGTCGCTGAAGGACCGGTTGCTGCGCGCGGCCGCCGACATGGACAATCTGAGAAAGCGGGCCGAGCGCGAGAAGGCGGAAGCGACACTCTATGCCGCCACCAATTTCGCCCGCGACCTGCTGAGTGTGGCCGACAACATGAGCCGCGCGCTGACAGCCGTGCCCCCCGAGGCCCGCGAGCAGGCGGACGAAGCGACGCAGAACCTGCTGGCCGGCGTGGAACTGACCGAGCGCGAACTCCTCAAGGTGTTCGAGCGCTATAGCATCCGCCGGGTCGAGACGGTCGGCGCCAAGTTCGACCCCACCCTCCACCAGGCCCTGTTCGAAGTTCCGACCAAGGACCACCCCCCGGGCACCGTCGTCCAGGAGATGCAGCCCGGCTTCGCCATCGGCGACCGCTGCCTGCGCCCCGCCATGGTGGGTGTGGCGAAGGCGGAAGGGTAAGCTCTTCTAGCAGGCTGCTGAAAAACGCACAATCATGCCCTGATTTTTATGTTTTTCTTTTACGGCGTTGGGGGATTTGGCGTCGGAGCCCTTCTGGGTTGCTGATGCGGGTGCCTTGGGGTACCGGCTGTGGGCCAGTCAGGCGGCCACCGCCAGCAGTTTTGGTATTCTGACGAGATTGTAGGCGATCATCTGGAATATG
>JBEILC010000054.1:0-14897 GCA_040379425.1 Hyphomicrobiales bacterium | reverse complement strand
GGCGATGGCAAGCCCCATGGGAACGCCCGTCTCGACGAGCAGCGCCTCGCCCAGCTGCAGGCTCGACTCCACCGTCTCCGGCACCGCCTCGGTGACGCCCGCCTGGTAGAGCTTCTGGGCGTGGCGCTCATCCCTCGCGCGGGCGATGATCTTGAGATCGGTGCGCAATGACCTTGCGGCCTTCACCACCTCATCCACCTTGATCTGGTTGTCCATGGTGACGGCAAGGGCCGGCGCTTCGCCAAGGCCGCAGCGCTTGAGGAATTCGGCATTGGCCGCATTGCCGTAATAGACGGTGAGGCCGTTCTTGCGCTCACGCGAGACGAGCTCGGCGTCATTGTCGACGGCGATATAGGGGATCTTGTGCTCAGCGAGCATCGAGGCGATCAGGTGGCCCACGCGGCCGAAGCCCGCGATGACGACGCGCGGTTGCGTGTCCTCGGGCAGCGGCGTCTCGACGGTCGCGGCCTTGGCCTGCTGGCGGAGTGAACTGGTGAGCCGGTTGGCAAACCTGGCGATGAAGGGAATGGCGATCATGGTCAGCGTCACCACCAGCACGATGTTGCGGCTGCCCTGATCCTCGATGAGGCCGCTGGCGAGCGCTGCTGCCGCAATGACGAAGCCGAACTCGCCGCAGGGACCCAGCAGCATGGCGGATTCCAGCGCCGCTCCGCGGTTGACCTTGAAGGCGCGCGCCAGCCCATAGACGATCACGCCCTTGAGCAGCACGATTCCGATGGCGACGCCCAGCGTATAGAAGGGGGCGAGGAACAGCGTATCGAGATCGAGCTTGAGCCCCACGACCAGGAAGAAGGTGCCGAGCAGCAGGCCCTTGAACGGCTCGATGATGGCCTCGATGGCGCGGCGGTATTCGGTTTCCGCCAGCAAGAGCCCCGCGATGAAGGCGCCGAGCGCCATGGAAAGCCCGGCGAGGCTTGCTGCCGCGCCGGCGCCGACCGCGATCAGCAGTGTGGCGGCCATGAAGAGGTCGGCGCTGTTGGTTCCCGCAACGAGGCGCAGCAGCGGGCGCAGCAGGTAGCGCCCCACCGCGACGATCACGCCCACGGCAAGCACCGCCTGGAGCAACGCCAGCACCACGCTGGTGAGGATGCTGCCCTCCGCGCGCTGGCCGAGGATCGAGACGAGGAGCAAGAGCGGGATCACCGCGAGGTCCTGGAACAGCAGGATGGCGAAGCTGGCGCGCCCGGTCTGCGAGCCCAGCCGCTTCGAGTCGGACAGGAGCTGAACCACGATCGCGGTCGATGAAAGCGACAGGGCAGCACCCGCCACGAGTGCTGCGCGAAGGTCGATGCCGGCCGCCGCCGCCGCGGCTGAAATGGCAACGAGGCTCAGCACCACCTGCAGGCCGCCCAGGCCGAACACCAGCCGCCGCATGATGCTGAGGCGCTCGAAGGAGAGTTCGAGGCCGATCAGGAACAGCAGGAAGACGATGCCCAGTTCGGCGATCTTCTCCAGCGAGTCCTGCTCGGTGATCCTGAGTGGCTCGAGGAAGGAAACCTGGCGCGCCAGCGCGCCCAGCACGTCGGGGCTGAGCAGGATGCCGACAAGAAGGAAGGCCACCACGGCATTGACGCCAAAACGCAGGAACACGGGAACGACGAGGCCCGCCGCGCCCAGTACAATCAGGAACTCCTTGAATTGGAATGCGTGTTCAGCGGCCATGCTTTCTCCGTGTCCGGAGCAGTGTGGGGCAGGCGCGGGGTGTTGTCAAAAGATCAGCGGCGGAAAACCCTCAAGGCTCCGCCGCCACCACGAGGAACATCACGAAGATGGCGAGATGCACCACGCCATGCAGCACGGTGGTGCGGCCAGGGATCAGCGTGATGACGCTGACGAACATGGCGAGCGCCAGCAAGGCCACCTTGGCGGGGGGCACGCCCAGCACCAGTTCCACCTCGGTGAAGGCGGCGATCAGCGTGATGACCGGGATGGTCAGCGCAATCGAGGCAAGAGCCGAGCCCAGCGCCAGGTTGATGCTGGTCTGCGGGCGGTTCGACAGCGAGGCCCGGACGGCGGCGATGCTCTCCGGCGCCAGCACGAGCGCTGCGATGACGACGCCGGTGAAGGCGAGCGGCAGGCCGACACCGACGATCAGCGAGGTAAGGCTGGGCGCCAGCATCTTCGCCAGCAGGATGACGCCTGCGAGCGAGATCAGCAGGAACACGAGGCTGACCACGGCCTGGCGGTTGGTGGGCGGCTCGAACTCCTCGCTTGCCGCATCCGAATCATCGGCTGCGGCCAGGAAGTAATCGCGGTGGCGCACCGTCTGGATGAACAGGAAGGCGCCATAGACCATGAGCGACACGATCGCCGCGGCGGCAAGCTGGGTGGTCGAATAGGTGGGGCCCGCGGTCGAGACCGTGTAATTGGGCAGGATCAGCGCGATGGCCGCCAGCGTGCCCAGCACGGAGAGATAGGAGGAGGTGCCGCTGACCCTGATCTTCTGCTCGAAATGCTTGTGCCCGCCGAGCACCAGGCACAGGCCGATGAGCCCCGTGAGCACCAGCATGACAGCGGAATAGACCGTATCGCGCGCGATGGTGGGGCCGCCATCCGCCGCCGCCAGCATCAGCGCCACGATGAGGCCGACTTCGATGATGGTCACTGCGACAGCGAGGATGATGGAGCCGAAAGGCTCGCCGACGCGGGCACCCACGACCTCCGCATGGTGCACGGCCGCAAACACCGCGCCACAGAGCAGCGCGATTTCAAGTACAATGACCACGACCGGCCGCCCGGGCAGCAGCCCGGCGAAATAGGCCACGACAAGCGCTGCCGCGAGCAGCGGGCACGCGATGGTCCACCAGGGGTTCGATGCGTGATTCTGACCGGCCAAGGCTTTCGATTCTCCTGTCTTGAATACGGAGTTAAATGCGGGAAAGATTACACCCGCAAGCAGTTTCGCCCTGATCGGCGGCGTTTCGGAGGAAGCATGCGCAAGCGGGGGCGTGAACTTGGCCTGCCATTTCCGGGGCGGCCCGGCGCATTCAATGCGATCACCGATGTTCAGGGCGTGGAACTTGGCCAGGTGACGCTGATCTCGGGCGAGGGAGCGCTGAAGCCCGGCCATGGTCCCGTGCGCACGGGGGTCACCGCCATTCTGCCGCGCGGGCGCGCCAAGGCGCATGTGCCCTGTGCCGCGGGATACTATTCGCTGAACGGCAATGGCGAGATGACGGGCACGGTGTGGATCGAGGAATCGGGCGAGTTGCAGACGCCCATCACCATCACCAACACCCATTCCTGCGGGGTGACGCGGGATGCGACGATCCGCTGGATGGTGACGCGCGGACTGGGCACCGGCCAGGACTGGGGCCTGCCCGTGGCGGCCGAGACCTATGACGGGGACCTCAACGACATCAACGGATTTCACGTGACGGCGGAGCACACGCTGGCGGCACTGGACGGCGCAAGCTCCGGCCCCGTGGCGATGGGGAGTGTCGGCGGCGGCACCGGCATGCTGACCTATGACTTCAAGGCCGGGAACGGCTCATCCTCCCGCATCGTGGAGATCGCGGGTGCGCGCTACACACTGGCCGTCTTCGTGCAGTCGAACTTTGGGCGGCGTGAGGACTTCACCGTGCTCGGCGTGCCTGCAGGGCGGCACCTGCCGGAGGGGAAGCTGCGCGGCAAGGAGCAGGGCTCCGTCATCGCCATCGTGGCAACCGATGCGCCGCTGATGGCGCACCAGCTCAAGCGTCTGGCACGGCGCGTGCCGCTGGGCCTCGCGCGGACGGGCACGGTAGGCAATAATTCCTCGGGCGACATCTTCCTCGCCTTCTCGACCGCCAATGAACAGGCCTTCGCGCAACGCAGCGGAAGGCTTCACATGGAGGCGCTGGCCAACGGCGGCATCGATGCGCTGTTCATGGCAACCGTCGAGGCCACCGAGGAGGCTGTCATCGACTCAATGCTCTGTGCGGAGACGATGGTTGGCCGTGATGGCAACCGCGCGGTGGAACTGCCGGCCGATGACCTCCTCTCCCTCATGCGCCGCTATGGGCGGATATGACCCGAAGCTTGGCGCTTTTCGCGCCTCGCGCGCACAATCTCCCGGCGTGGTGAACGCTCAAGCGGGTGACAGACAAATCACGCAGAAAGGCGCATGTTAAGCACGCCTAACGGGGGGACACCCACATGACCACCAATGTCGGCACCATCGATCGCGTCATCCGCATGGTCATCGGCCTCGGCTTGCTTTGGTATGCTCTGATGGCGCCAGCCACGGGCTACAACTGGATCGGCTGGATCGGCGTGGTCCCGCTTGTCACCGCGCTGGTGGGCAATTGCCCGCTCTATTCGATCCTCGGCGTCAGCACCTGCCCGGCAAAGCAGAGCTAGCCATCGGCAACGCGGGGCGCGCCCTCGCCGGCGCGCCTCATCATCAGTTGCGCGCCGATCATGCCGGCGGCCATGGCCGCAACGAAGAGCACGGATGGCCACAGGCCGAAGACCAGCGAGGCAATGGCAGGACCCGGGCAAAAGCCCGTAAGCCCCCAGCCTGCGCCGAAGAGCACCGATCCGCCGATCAGCTTGCCGTCAATGCCTGTGGTTGCCGGAAGGCTGAAGCTTTCGGCGTAGAGCGGCTTTGCGCGTGCCAGCACGAGGCGGTAGCCGATGAAGGTGACGGCGAGGCCCGCACCCATCACGAAGATCAGCGTCGGGTCCCAGGTGCCGAAGAGGTCGAGGAAGTTCACGACCTTCATCGGGTTGACCATGCCGGAGAGCGTGAGGCCGGCGCCGAACAGAAGCCCTGCGAGAAGGGCGGCGATACGCTGCATCTCAGCCTCCCACCACATGGCGCATGATGAAGACGACGATCACCGCCACCACCATGAAGACCACGGTCGAGACGATGCTTCTGGGCGAGATGCGGGCAAGCCCGCAGATGCCGTGGCCCGATGTGCAGCCCGCGCCCAGCGTGGTGCCGATGCCGACGAGCAGGCCACCCACCACGGTCGTCAGCGGATTTCCGGGAAACGTGATGGTTTGAGGATCAAAGCCGCCGAGCAGCACCATGAGCACGGTCCCGCCGGGAAGACCCAGAATGAACGTCGTCTGCCAGCCGGCGAAATCGGTGAACATGCCGCGGAAGATGCCGGAAATGCCTGCGATGCGGCCGAGGCCGCCCATCAGCAGCACAGCGGAAAGCCCGATGAGCAGTCCGCCGAGAGCGCCCGTCAGGGGCGTGAATTCAGTCATGTCGATACCCTTCAGCTGTCGAAAGGCATCATAGAGCGGACCACGGTGATTGCGATAGAAGAATGAGGGCCGGGCACTGGACCCGGCCCTGCAATCCTGGAGATCAGGGGCTGGCCGGCGCCCCGCCTTCGGGCTGCGGCTCCATCTGGCCGTGACCCATGCCGCGTCCTTCGCCGTCATGGCGGCCGTGACCGCGGCGGCCGCGGTCTTCCATGCTCAGCACGCCGTCACCGTTGCGGTCACGCATCGCCACCATGTTGGACACCGGCGTCTTGTATTCCTCGAGCGTCAGCTGGCCATTGCCGTCCGCATCGAAGAACTGGAATTCCCGCACGATCATTTCGCCCCTGGCCTTCAGCCACAGCGCGCGGAATTCATCGAGCGAGAGCGTGGCATTCTTGTCGCCGTCGAATTCGGCGTGCCAGCTGGTACGGTTCTGATCGATCTCGGCCTGGGTGAGCTTGCCGTCCTTGTCGGCGTCATAGCGCTGCATCATCTCCTGGCCCATGCCGCGGCCGTAGCCGCCCCACATGCCGCGCTTGCCGCCCCAGCCTTCGCCCTGGCCGGCAATGGCGAGGCCCGCCAGCGCGCCAAGCGCCACGACGGCCGCTGCACCGCCCGCGAGAATCGTCGTCTTCCTTTGCATCTTCGGTACTCCTTTGGTGTGTCTGATGCAGGAAAGACGGGCGGGGCCGGGCAATCCGTCGCTGGGCGGGATGAACTTATTGCAAGCTAGCGTACCAGTTCACGCATGGCGCGGTCGATGCCGTCGAGCGTCAGGGGGAACATGCGCCCCTCGAGGGTGCGGGAGACGAGGCTGATCGAAGGCGAGTGGCTCCAGTACCTCTCCTGCGAGGGGTTGAGCCACACGGCCCTGGGGTAGGTCGCGGCCACGCGCTGGAGCCAGGTGAGGCCGGGTTCGGCGTTCCAGTGCTCGACGGAGCCGCCCTCATGGGTGAGCTCGAAGGGGCTCATCGACGCATCGCCCACGAAGATCACCTTGTGGTCATGCGGATAGGTGTGGAGTACCTGCCAGGTGTCGATGCGCTCGCCATTGCGGCGATGGTTGTTCTTCCACACGCTCTCATAGATGCAATTGTGGAAATAGAAGTATTCGAGATGTTTGAACTCGGCGCGCGCCGCCGAGAACAGCTCCTCGCAAATGCGGATATGCGAATCCATGGAGCCGCCGACGTCGAAGAAGATCAGGACCTTCACCGTGTTGCGCCGCTCCGGCGACAGCTTCACGTCCAGCCAGCCCTGACGCGCGGTGGAGCGGATGGTGCCGGGAAGGTCCAGTTCCTCCGCCGCGCCTTGCCGCGCGAATTTCCTCAAGCGCCGCAAGGCCACCTTGATGTTGCGCGTGCCCAGTTCGATGCTGTCGTCGAGATCCCTGAACTCGCGCTTGTCCCAGACCTTCACGGCGGAGTTGTTGCGGTTCTTGTCCTGCCCGATCCTCACGCCCGCCGGATTGTAGCCATAAGCACCGAAGGGTGAGGTGCCGGCGGTGCCGGCCCACTTGCTGCCACCCTGGTGGCGGCCCTTCTGCTCTTCGAGACGCTTCTTCAACTCCTCGAGGATCTTCTCGAGGCCACCTAAGGCTTGGACGAGCTTCTTCTCTTCCTCCGTCAAATGCTTCTCTGCGAGCTTCCGCAGCCACTCCTCGGGGATTTCCGCGAGCAGAGCTTCACCCGGGTCGCCGTTGCCTTTGAAGACGTGGCTGAACACGCGGTCGAAGCGGTCGAGGTTGCGCTCGTCCTTCACCAGTGCCGCGCGGGAGAGAAAGTAGAAATCTTCTGCCGAATACTGCGCGAGGCCTTTGTCCAGCGCTTCGAACAGCGTCAGATATTCCTTGAGCGTTACCGGAACGCCCGCTCCTTTGAGCTCCGCGAAGAAGGTGAGAAACATCAGCCGCCCTTCGGCTCAGGCGCGGAGGAGACGAGTTCCTTCATCAGGCTTCCGAGCGTCTCCTTGGCGGAGGCCTCCTGCGGGATGGGGCGGCAAACGTCACGCGCGGCAAGCCCGACGCGGGCGGTGAGGATGCCGTTGACCGTGCCCTCGCCGAAGCGCGCGGAAAGCCTGCCGAGCAGGCCCTTGCCCACCACGTGCTGGATCAGATTGTCGGAGAGCGCGATGCCGCCCGTCACCGCGAGGTGGCTGACCACCATGCGGGCGAGGCGGATGGTGGCGAGTGTCGAGGGCCTGCCGCCATAGAGCGTTGCAAGCTCCCGCATCATGCGGATGTTCTGTGCCGCGACGAACAGGATGTCGAGGGCGGGTGCCGGCGCCACCGTGGTCAAGAGCGTGATGCGGCGTGCGGCATGCGCGATGATGCGGTGCGCCTCGCCATCACGCCAGGAGACGAGGTGGCGTTCCGCCAGCTTCATGCGGCCGCGGCCATCCAGGATGTCGCTTTCGTACTGCTTCAGCTCCTTCAGGCCGAGCTGCGCATCGGCGCGCGATGCATAGAGGGATTTCAATTGATCGATGGCGCGCTTTGCCGCCGCACTGTCATCGGCATTGATCGCGTGGGCGGCATCGGCCTGGATATGCTCGATGCGGCGGAGTCTTGCCAGCGCCCAGATCTCGCGGAGGATGATGACGAGTGCCGCGACGCCGGCGATGCCGGCAATGCCGAGCGCCAGCCAGCCCAGCAGGGGCGAGCGCGTGAAGAAGTCCTCGATGAGCTGCGTGATCGCAAGCCCCGCCCACATCGTGACCAGCAGGAACAGCGCGCTGATGAGGATGCTGCCCCAGCGCCAGCGCTTCGGCCTCGCCAGTGGCGCGGGCGGCAGCACAATGAGATCGCCCTCGTCCTGCTCCGGCGCGAATTCGATGCCGGTGATGGCGCGGGGGCTTCGCTGCGCCTGGTCCTCACGCGGGGGCTGGTCGATCACGAAGGCGGCGGGCTTCCGCATCTTGTCATTCATTGGAAGCGGTCTCCCAGCAGGAACTCCATCGCGCGGTCGAGGCGGATGTGCGGCCATGCGCCATCCTTCGGCAGCGGCGGCCGGAAGCGCACGAATTTCAGCTTGCCTTCGAGTGATCCATCAAGCGCCTTCTCCGGATCCTTCGGAAGGTCGCCGGGGAAGATCGCAGCCTCGGCTGTACCCTCAAAGCGCGTGCCGCCCACTTCCTCGCCGGCAAGCGGCGTGCCGACGATGCATTCGAGCGTCTCGCCTCTCTGCTTCACACTCGCCTCGCGCGTGGCGCGGATGGCGGCAAGCGCCGCCACCTCGATCTCCGCCCCCGAATACTCCGCCTTCGTCATGGCATCGGCGACGATCACTTTCAGGATATTCTCCAGCCTGTCATGGCTCGTGTGGTGCAGGAGATCAGCCTTGGTGGCGGCGAACAGGACACGCTCGATGCGGCGGCCGAAGAAGGTGGAGAGCAGCGAGTTCGAGCCCTGGCGGAAGCAGGCGAGAATGTCCACCATGGCCTGCTGCAGGTCCTTCACCGCTGAGGCTCCAGCATTGAGCGCGGTCAAGGCATCGACCAGCACAATCTGCCGGTCGAGCCTGGCGAAATGGCCATAGAAAAAAGGCTTCACGATGGAGGAGACATAGGCGTCATAGCGCCGCTCCATCAATGCGCCGAGCGTTCCCCTCACAAACTCCGTGTCCGGAGCAATATCGAGCGGCGCGAAGGCCAGGAGCGGCGAGCCCTTGAAGTCGCCCGGCATCAGGAAGCGGCCCGGCGGCAGGGTGGAGAGCGACACGTCCTCCTTCCGGCAGCGGGCAAGATAAGCCGTGAAGAGCTCTGACGACGAGATCGCATCCTGCTCGTCGGCCGGCTTTCCGGGATTGAGTTCGGAGAGCAGCGCGTGCCACTCGCCCGCATGAGCAATCCTTGGCGAGACGCGGCTGGCGGCAACGGTCGCGGCTGACCATTGGGCATAGCTCATGCGCATCAAGGGCAGGTCCAGCAGCCATTCACCGGGATAGTCCACGATGTCGATGTGGAGCTTGCCGCTGCCGAGATTGCGCGCCACGAAACCAAGCGGTGTGTATTGCGCGGTGATGCGGAGCTGGCTGATGCGGCTGGTGCTTTCGGGCCAGTGGCGGGTCTCGCCCGAGAGTGCCTTGAGGTGCGTCTCATAGGCAAAGCGCGGCAGCGTGTCGTCTGGCTGGGGTTCGAGGTAGCAGCGCGTGATGCGCCCGCCGCTCAGCGCCTCGAAAGCGGGAAAGCGGCCGCCCTTCAGCAGCGCGTTGACGAGCGCGGTGATGAACACGGTCTTGCCCGCGCGCGACAGGCCGGTGACGCCGAGCCTCAGTGACGGGTTGACGAGGCCTGAGGCGAAATCGGCAAGTCCGCCTGCGGCAACGCGCGTGGTGTCCAGGATGTCGGTAACGCGGACGATGGTTCAGCACCCCTTTTCGAGGCCTCATAAGTGGTGCCAAAGATGCCGCAAAGCAAGGGAAACTGTCAGGCGTCCGGCAGCATGCGCGGGCGGATGAAATGGTCGAGCCGGCCGTGGCCCTCGGCCGTTCTGGACCAGCCCTCGCCGGGAAGCGTGAACACCGCGAGGCCCGCCGTTGGGTATTTCTCCGCCATCTCGTTGATCAGCGCCTTCTCCCCGCTTCCGGCGAGCGAGAGGGCCAGGTTCTGCGTCGCCGGATTGTGGGTGACGAGCAGCAGGCGCTGGATCTTCGCTCCATGCCTGCGGATGGCCTTCAACAGCGCCGAGCCGCCGCCGAAGTCATAGAGTTCGCCGAGGTAGCGGGTTTCGGTGGCGGGAAGCTCGCGCGATGCGATCTCCCAGGTCTGACGTGTGCGGAGGGCGGGCGAGCAGAGCACGAGATCGGGTGCGAGATCATGATCCGCCAGCCAGCGGCCCATGCGCTTCGCAGCCTTCTCGCCACGTTCGGCGAGCGGGCGCTCGATATCCGCCATGCCGTGGTCGCCGGGCACGGCCTTGGCATGGCGGAGGAGGAGGAGCTGGCGCATCAGGCCTCTTTGCGGGAGATGTCTTTTGTCGTCACTTTCCGATCTTCGCCAAATCGAACGGCGTCGTCTGGTAGACTTCGTTGATCCAGTTGCCGAAGAGCAGATGCGCGTGGCTGCGCCAGCGGTTCTCCGGCGGCTGTTCGGGGTCGTTCTTGGGGAAGTAGTTGGCAGGAAGCTCAATGGGTTTTCCCGCCATCCGGTCCCGCCAGTACTCATCCGCCAGCGATGTCGTGTCATATTCGATGTGGTTGAACATGTAGAGCGAGCGGTGGGCGGGATCGTTGATGAGGCAGAGGCCGGCCTCGTCCGATTCCATCAGCACCTCGAGGCCCTTGTCGGTTGGAAGATCATCACGGTGGTTCTCGGTCCAGCGCGAGACGGGGATGGAGAAGTCATCCGAGAAGCCGCGCAAATATGGCGAATTGGGCTTCAGGTTGCGGTGCGTATAGACGCCAAAGCGCTTTTGCGGCAGCGCGTGCTTCGGCACCTTGTGGAAGTGCCAGAGTGCGGCCTGGGCACCCCAGCAGATGTTGAAGGTCGACTGCACGCTGGTCTGCGTCCAGTCATAGATGCGCGAAAGCTCATCCCAGTAGGTGACGTCCTCGAAGTCGAGAAGTTCGACGGGCGCACCCGTCACGATGAAGCCGTCGAACTTCTGGTCCTTCACGGCTTCCCAATCCTCATAGAAGGCGAGCATGTGATCGGCTGAGGCGTTCTTCGGCGTGTGGCTGGTGATCTTGACGAGGGTGAGTTCCACCTGCAGCGGCGTGGCGCCCAGAAGGCGCGCGAACTGCGTCTCGGTCTTGATCTTGTTGGGCATCAGGTTGAGAAGCCCGATCCTGAGCGCGCGGATGTCCTGGCGCTCGGCGGTGGCCTCGGTCATCACCATCACACCCTCTGATTCGAGCGTGTGGCGGGCGGGGAGATCGTTTGGGATGCGGATGGGCATGATGATAACTTACTGAGCCTGATCGATGGCGTTGGCGACGAATGCGGTGAAGTCCTCCTCGGACTGGACGTTTGGCACGTCACGCATTCGGACCGTGTAGCCGAAATTGTCCGCGATCGCCTTGTAGAGCGGGATGCGGTGATGCAGGAGCTGCTCGAAGCCCCAGACGGCGAAGCCGTCGGGGTCGACGTCCTCGTCCTTCGTGATGGCGTTCAGCGTCTTGTACTCCGCCCATTTCTCCTCAAGGAACTGGGGCTGGTAGTACATGGGCTTGGGCGCCTTGCGGAAGCGCTCCACCAGCATGCGGGTGTGTTCGGGTGTGCCCTCGATGTAGAGGAGCAGCGTGTTTTCCGAAAGGCAGGCGAGCACCGGGTCAAGCGGGTTCGTGGGGTCCACCACCTCGCAGAGCGAGCCGCCGGAGTCACAGACGAAGTTGCTGTACTGGTAGATCTCGCGAGCCTTGCCGATGAAGCCGGGCATATCAAGGATGGCCGCGATCTCCGCCTCGCGGTGCTGCTTCTGGCGCTTCTTGTATTCGGCGAATGAGATGCCTCCCTTGTCCGGGTTGCCCGGCTTGCCGAGATAGGTCGAGAGCGGCTTCAGATGGTCGAAGGTGATGTTGGACTGGATATGGATCGAGTCCGACAGCAGGAGGTCGCGCAGGAAGGGTACGCGCATGGCCTCCCGCTTGAAGTTGTCGACGATGTGCTCGCCCATGTAGCGGGTGCCGATGCGGTAATCGACGGAATAGTGATACCAGCCCGAATTCTGCAGGAGGTTCGAGAGCGTCGTCTTGCCGACCCCGGACATGCCGAATATGGTGACGGCCTTCTGCGTCCGGTTCGCGAAGTCCTTGCCTGATCTGAAGCGCATTGGCGTTCCATAGCGGAAGGCATGGGGCGGGGGCAACTGGCGCGATTTCGGGAGCGGGACACGTATCATGGCCTTCGGCAGCAAGGTGCTCAGCGCCAGCGCCTCCTTCGATCCCTATTGGTGGCGGGCGGCCCCGCATGAGGCAGAGGCCCGGCCCGTGCCGCCGACGCGCACGGACATGGCAATCGTAGGCTCCGGCATCACCGGCCTCAACGCGGCAATAGACCTCGCCCGCGGCGGCCGGCAGGTGACGGTGTTCGAGGCCAAGGAACCGGGCCACGGCGCCTCGACGCGGAACGCCGGCTATGTGGGCCGGACGCTGAAGCATTCCTTCGGTGAGATCATGGAGCAGGAGGGGCTCGACAAGGCGAAGGCCGTCTATGGCGAGCTGATGGAGGCTTTCCTCTCCGTGAAGGACCGGGTGGAGCAGGACGGCATCGCCTGCCACTACCAGCAGCAGGGCCGCCTGCTGCTCGCCACCTCCACCGCCATGTATGACCAGATGACGCGGGAATTCGCGCTACGCGAGACGCATCTGGGCGAGCCGTTCCATGCGGTGAGCCGGGCAGAGCAGCGCGAAGAGATCGCCACCGATCATTACTTCGGCGGCGTGCGGATCGGCGATCATGCCGGGCTGCACCCCGGCCTCTATCACCAGGGCCTGCTCGATGCCGCGCGGGAGGCGGGCGCCGTGATCTGCCCCTTCACGCCGGTCCTGGGCTTCCGGAAGGAGGCGGAAGGGTTCACGGTGTTCCTCAAGGGTGCGCGGGTCGAGGCCAAGGAACTGGTCTTCGCCACCAATGGCTATGGTGGCCGCGAATTTCCCTGGCTGCAGCGCCGCATCATGCCGTTTCACGCCTACCAGGTGGTGTCCGCCCCGATGAGAGAGAACCGTGTGAGATCGCTCCTGCCCGGCGGGCGTACCTTCATCGACTGGAACTTCAACGTCGACTGGATGCGGATCGCACCGGATGATCCCACGCGCATCATCTTCGGTGGATTGACGGGGGAGATCGATGCCGATCTCCGCATCATGGGCGAAAGGCTGCACCAGCGGCTCCTGCGGGTGTTTCCGGACATGGTCGATCTTCGCTTCGACCATGTGTGGAGCGGAAAGTGCGGCGGCACCTTCGACATCACGCCGCGCATCGGCTGCCATGAAGGCGTCCACTACGGCAGCGGCTACTGCTTCGCCGGTGTTCCTATGGGCACGCTGTTCGGCCGCAAGATCGCGCGCCGGATCCTGGGGCAGGGTGGCGGCGAGAGCGTGTTCGATACGGAACCGCCCGCCAAGTTCTGGTACGGCGGCAATGCGTGGTTCGTGCCCTATGCGCTGAGGTGGATGAGCCGGAATGACAGGTGAGTATCGTCCTCTCCTGCGAAGCGGGAGAGGAAGGGGCCCCAACGGGAGTTGGGGTCGGTGAGGGACCGCGAGCGACGGCGTTTGACTCCCCCTCATCTCCCCGCTTCTCCCGCTGAAGGAGCGGGAGAAGACGTAAGGCACTCGCGCGCCCCTGCTTGTTCCAGCATCTGCACCATCTCCGTATATCCGCGTCTTTTTGCATGCGTCAGCGGGGAGACGCCCTCGCCATCCGCGAGGTTGACGTCCGCACCCGCCGCGATGAGCTGGGCCAGGATATCCTGGTGCACGGGGCCGCCGTCCGAGAGGATGATGGTTTCGAGCAATGCCGTCCAGCCCAGCCGGTTCACGTGGTCGACGGCGATCTTCGTCTTCAGCAATTCGCGCACCGTTTCCGGGTGGCCGTGGTGGGCGGCGGGAATCAGGGCGGTGCCGCCGTAGCGGTTGGTGCCGGCGAGATTGGCCTTTCCCGTGGCGAGAATCAGGCGGAGGATTTCAAGCCGGCCCTCCGCTGCGGCATAGAGGAAGGGCGTGTCGGCGATCTGGTCCTTGGCATTGACATCGGCGCCGGCTGCGATCAGGGCGCGGGCGGTTTCGATGCCGTTCTCGCGCGTGGCGATGAGGAGGGGCGAGCGGTCCATCTTCAGCGCCCCTCGCGCCGGGCCATGAAGGCGAGGCGCTCGAACAGCATCACGTCCTGCTCATTCTTGAGGAGAGCCCCGTGGAGCGGCGGGATCACCTTGCGTGGATCGCGCTCGCGCAGCGTCTCGGGAGAGACGTCCTCGTTGAGGAGCAGCTTCAGCCAGTCGAGAAGTTCCGAGGTCGAGGGCTTCTTCTTGAGGCCCGGCACTTCGCGCAGCTCAAAGAAAATGCTGAGCGCTTCCGAGACGAGGCGCTGCTTGATGCCGGGGAAATGCACGTCGATGATGGCCTGCATGGTTTCGGGATCGGGGAACTTGATGTAGTGGAAGAAGCAGCGGCGCAGGAAGGCGTCCGGCAATTCCTTCTCATTGTTCGATGTGATGATGACGATGGGCCGCCGCGTGGCCTTCACGGTCGCGCCCGTCTCGTAGACGAAGAATTCCATGCGGTCCAACTCCTGCAAGAGGTCGTTGGGGAATTCGATGTCCGCCTTGTCGATTTCGTCGATCAGCAGCACGGGGCGCTCTGGGGCCGTGAAGGCCTCCCACAGCTTGCCGCGCCGGATGTAGTTGGCGATGTCATGGACGCGTTTGTCACCCAGCTGCGAGTCCCTGAGGCGCGCGACAGCATCGTATTCATAAAGGCCCTGCTGCGCCTTGGTGGTGGACTTGATGTGCCATTCGATGATGGGGGCGCCAATGGCGGCCGCGATTTCCCGCGCCAGCACCGTCTTGCCGGTGCCGGGCTCACCCTTCACGAGGAGCGGGCGCTCCAGAATGATCGCCGCGTTGACAGCGGTCTTGAGATCATCCGTGGCGACATAGCCCGCCGTACCTTCAAATCGCATGGGATATCCTTCGATAGACTTGTGGAACTCACTTGCCAGATTCCGGTCCCCTT
>JBEILC010000053.1:0-15426 GCA_040379425.1 Hyphomicrobiales bacterium | reverse complement strand
GCGAGGTCGTCGAGTACATCGTCGGCGCGCACTAGAACTCTGGAGAGACAACATGGCAAGTGTACTGATCGGCATGCATGCGAGCCTGTGGGCCGCCGAGTGGACAAGGGAGGCGGCAGAGCTTGCAATTCCTGAAGCCGCAGAACATGGCCTCGAATGCATCGAGTTCCCGCTGCTGGCGCCAGAGGGCGTGGACGCCCCCCATTCGCGCAAGCTGTTCGAGAAATTCGGCATTGCGCCTACCGCTTCGCTCTGTCTGCCGCAGGACAAGATGGCGGCCGAGAAACCGGAGGAAGCTGCAGCCTTCGTCAAGAAGGCGCTCAACAAGGCTTCCGAGGTGGGCTGCCGGTTCCTTGGAGGCGTTACTTTCGGAGCTCTCGGCTATAGGTCCGGCAAGCCTCCACAAAAACAGGAATACGAGAATATCGTCAAGGCGCTGAAGCCTGTGGCGCAACACGCGCGGAAGCTCGGCATCACGCTCGGCATCGAACCTTGCAACAGGTATGAGACGCACCTTCTCAATACCTCGGCACAGGCCATGTCCCTGCTCACGATGATCGATGAACCAAACGTTACGATCCACTTCGACACCTATCACATGAACATTGAGGAAAAAGGTGTTGGCCATGGCCTGAGATCGACTGCCGGTAAATGCTCCTACATCCACATGTCCGAAAGCGACCGCGGCGTGCCCGGCACCGGCACTGTCGACTGGAACGATGTCTACCGCGCCCTGTCGGAGATAAACTTCAGCGGCCATCTCGTGGTCGAGAGCTTCGTGACCCTGCCGCCGGAAATCGCCTCCGCGCTTTCGGTCTGGCGGCCGGTGGCAAAGGACCGTCATGAAGTGCTCGCCAGGGGCGTTCCCTTCCTCAAAGGGCTGGCCAAGGTCCACGGTCTCGTTGCCTGAGGCAGAGGCATGTCGAGGCTGCATCACCTGAGACGATGCTGACAGGGCGATGATGCCGATGCTCTCCGGTCGCCCCATGGTTTGGACAAGCACCGCCGGGATCTGGTTCTGCTGTTGATCAAATGGCATGAGGCGCGGGGCTAAGCAACGTCGTACCCGGGTCGAGATCGGTTAGATGTTTAGTCCCGGCATTTGCTGGAGCGGATTGAGCCTGAAGCGTGCGGGCTCGCTGACCCACTGCTTGCAGATGAACTCGTAGGGCGTAAGACCCTTCAGCGTCTTAAGCCTGCGGCCGAAGTTGTAGGCGGCGATGAAGTCACCAAGGTGCCGCTCAAGCTGGGCGTGATCGTCGTAGTGATAGCGTCTGACAGTGACATCCTTGACGCGTACGCTGGATCGCATCATCGAGTGGCGAGGCCAACCCCTGGCCATTCGGGTGGACAATGGCCCCGAACTCATCAGCGGCACGCTCTTGTCGTGGGCGGAGAAGCGCGGAATTGCGATCCAGCACATCCAGGCCGGCAAGCCCCAGCAGAATGCTTACATCGAGCGCTACAATCGAACCGTCAGGCACGAGTGGCTCGGACAATATCTGTTTCGAACGATCGAGGAGGTGAAGGACTCGGCTACTGAATGGCTCTGGACTTCCAACCATGAGCGTCCCAACATGGCGCTCAGCGGCATTACGCCGGCTCAGAAACTGAGACGGCAAATGGAAGTGCAGCCCTCCGGGTGAGTTCTACGCCGAACCCCCTCCAAAAACAGGGGGATTACCATGTCATCTATGCAAGGACACGGGGTAGGGATCGCGCCGCGAGCCCGGCGCCGCCCTGTTCACCGCTTTTGCAATGATTTCTGACAGGGGTTCCGGGTTCATCAACCGCTTCCAGGTTGGACCCGTGTGATGAGATGGCCGTCAGGGAAGCCGCGGCGGACCGATGCGCCAAATCACCACCATCAATCTCGTAAGAGTAATTCCAGCGACCCCTACCGCGACAAGCGTCAGCATTTCGCCTGCTTCGATAGCGCCACGGCGCCAGACCAGATAGAGACTGATCGCGAACGACCAGACGAGTGGCATTTCGCAGTATAGATTGGTTGCGAGGTTCGGAATGTCTCCGCGGCCGCGCACGATGTCGCGCAGGATACCACCCCCCGCGCCGGTCAGCGTCGCCAGAACTGGCCCCCAAAGCCACAGCGGGGTAACGTCCGCCCCTACCGCAACCGCAATGCCCACCATCGCGAAGCAGGCGAGGCCGAGGGCGTCGGTGAGTTCGAACAGTGCGCTGTCCACGCGGCGCCTGCGCATGACGGATATGCCTTCCTTCAGCATTGTGGCTCCCCCCACCCGCCGCCACGCATGGGCCGTCAGCCACGCCGCGACGACCGTTGCTCCAACCAGAAGCGCATAGAGTGGGTTCGCGATCGCCCCGATCGGTTGCCGCGCGATCAGCAGATCGCGGATCACGCCCCCGCCCAGAGCCGCCACCGAGGCCAGCAGCAGGGCGCCGAACAGGCTGAAGCGGTCGGACCGCGCAGCCAGGTAGCCGGCCAGCGCCGCCGCCACGGCGCCAAGCACCTCGAGAAAGAAAAACCACGGGCTGCCGGTGGTCAGCGAGAGCAGCGCCGGCAACCGGAAGCGCGCACCGATACGCTCCAGCGTACCGTCCGAAAGCAGCGCGGCAATTGCCTCATTGAAGGCGGCGACCGTCCCGGCGGGTACCGATTTGCTGAACATCAGCCGCAACGGAACAAGAACGCGCAGCGTGCCTTCCTCTACCAGTCTGCCGGCGCCCTTCCGCGAGATAACCAGCGCGACCGACAATCGCTCCGCCCGAAAACCATCGACCTCACCAGCCAGCAGGCGGCGAAGATTTTCCTCGTCGCTTGTGGCCGTGACAACTCTCGCCGCATTGGCCGGATTGGCAATGAAGGCGTCAAGATCGGGGTCGGCATAGGAAAATCCACCCCTTACCCCAAGCCGGAACGGTGCGTCGACCGCCAGCGCTTCCAGCAATCCGGCGGCGTCCAGCGCCGGCATCCGCCCGGCCTCGCCACGGCGCACCACGAGTATATTGGTGTCCTGCCGGTAGGGCAGCGAAAAGACACCGCGCGCCGCCCGAGAAGGAGTCATGACCGTGCCAGGCAGCAGGTCACGTGTACCAGCCTCGACTTCCGCGAAGAGCACCGGGAACGGCATGCCCGGCCGTGGCGGCAATGGCGCGCACCATCTCGATGTCCAGTCCCGTCAGTACTTCCTGTCCGCCGCGCTGCCGCCGGACATGCCACCCCGTAGCCCACGGCTATGTTGGTGACTGCCTCGAGAAGGGACATCCCACGTGACTGCATGCCTCTTCCCGCTACCGTGCATTTGATCGAGCGCAAGTTCAGGATCACTGTTGGATGTATTCTGCTTCACGAAAGATCAGCAGGGGAGTGACCATGTCGACCCAAACCCACCTCGAAGCACTGAAGGCAAAGCACAAGGCCCTTGAGGCTCGGCTCGCCGACGCTGTTGCCCACGCGTCGTCCAGCGACCAGGAACTGGCTGAGATCAAGCACCAGAAGCTGAAGATCAAGGACGAGATCACGGAGCTGGAAGCGAAGCTGAAGTCGTAATCAGTCGACCGAGGCGGCCCCGGTCGCGTGCTTCGTACGTACCGTCCGGAGGTCGTCAAAGGTCCGGTCCTCGCCTTCGAGGGTGGCAACCTGGCCTGTCAGGTTCTGCCAGCGCTCGATGATGACGTCGGCATACTTCGGATCGAGCTCCATCAATCTGGCCGAACGCCCGGTGCGTTCCGCTGCAATGAGGGTTGAACCTGAACCGCCGAAGAGGTCGAGGACGATGTCCCGGCTCTTTGAGGAATTGGTGATGGCCCGCTCCACCAGTTCCGCAGGCTTCATGGTGGGGTGGAGGTCGTTGACCCGCGGTTTGTCGTGGAACCAGACATCGCCCTGGTCCCGGGCGCCGCACCAGAAATGGTTGGTTCCCTGTTTCCAGCCATAGAGGATCGGCTCGTACTGGCGCTGGTAGTCGGCCCGGCCCAGGGTGAAGGTGTTCTTTGCCCAGATGATGAAAGTCGACCACTTGCCGCCCGCGTCGGTGAAGGCCTTCTGAAGGGTGTGGAGCTCGGACGAGCTCATGCAAATGTAGCAGGCTCCCTTCGTCACTATGAGCGTGTTGACCATGGCGTCGTAGAGGAACTGGTAGAAGCCGTCGCCGAGGGCGTCGTTCAGGATACGGCGGTCCTTGCCACTCTTCTTCGCGGCATTGGCGTAATCGACGTTATAGGGCGGATCCTGCCAGCACATGTCGGCGAGCTGGCCATCCATCAGTTTCTCGACGTCGGTCAGAACGGTCGCATCCCCGCAGAGAACACGATGGTTGCCAAGAACCCAAAGGTCTCCCGGCCTGCTGACCGGGACCAAGGGAGCTTCCGGCGCCTCGTCCGGGTCGGTCAGGCCTTCAACTTGCTCGGCCCCCAGAAGTCTCTCCAGCTGCTTGCCATCGAAGCCCGTCAGCTCCAGGTTGAAGCCGTCGAGCTTCAGGTCACCGAACTCCAGCCTCAGCAGCTCGTCATCCCACTGGGCGTTCTCGTGGGACCGGTTGTCCATGAGGCGGTAGGCCCGGTCCTGGGCCGAGGTCAGCCCCTCAGCCACATGCACGGGAACGGTCTTAAGCCCCAGGGCCTTGGCAGCCTCGAGCCGGGTGTGACCGACGATCACCACCATCTTCTCATCGACCACGATGGGCTGGCGGAAGCCGAACTCGGCAATGGACGCCTTCACCGCGTCGATGGCGGCGGTGTTGTT
This sequence comes from Hyphomicrobiales bacterium, assembly GCA_040379425.1. Lineage (GTDB taxonomy): Bacteria > Pseudomonadota > Alphaproteobacteria > Rhizobiales > Aestuariivirgaceae > Aestuariivirga. Next base: position 10,703 of record JBEILC010000053.1, on the reverse strand, counting down.
GCGGGGGTTCCGAGCATGGGGCACCAGGCTCTCCACCGGCATGTCGGTGACGATCATCGGAACCTCATCGTGGATAGTGGCGGCATGGCGCCGAAATCAAAGCGGCGCTTGCAGGGCCGAAATCAAAATGGCCAGAACCCGTCAACTCGGGAGTCATGTCCAATGAAAACAGGGGGTTGGAGCCTGCCGAGTCAAAACAAACGGAAAAATCAAAAGCAGAAAAACGCTCGAAAACCGGGCTGCGGCGGCCGCGCATATCTCTGGTTGAAAATGGGGATCCTACCCGCCCCCCACCCCTCACGGCGGACGCACTCTGCGCGGGGCACCACGGAGCCCTCCACCGCTCAGCATCAGGGCGATCAATCGCGACGACTCGGTGAGGATGCGCGGATGCTGCTCCTGCCATGCGGCATGGGCTTCATCACGCAGCATTTCCTTCGGCGCGGACGGACCCCACAGCTGCTCGATGGGAAAGCGCGCCTTGCCGGTGCGCTTGAACACACCGCCACCGTAGCGCTTCACCACGAAGGCGGAGCGGAACGTCTGCGCCCTGCCCCAGATATTTGCACGCACGCCATAGGAGAACTGTTTCGCGCCGAAGAACGACAGCGGCAGATGACGGCCAGTGCCAGAGGTGACCGTCGCCATCGTGGCGCGTGTCGCGGACTGCAGGGCGAGCGACCGGCGCAGCTGCGTAAACGACTTGCGGCCTTCCTTGTTCAGCGCCATCGAGAAGGCGCGGCGGACTTCGCTCTCGCCGAGACGGGTGCACGCCGCTTCGAAGCGGGTGCGGACGTCGTCGGCCTCGAGGAAGCGAACCTGCATGGCTACCCTCCGATACGCAAAACGCCCGGAGAGCTATCTCCGGGCGCATTTGTGAGCTTTCAATATCGGAATTTTTAGCCGCGTCGCAGGAACCTGTCAACAGGATTTTTCAACTAAATTTCACTTTTTTTAGTAAGTTTGTTTTTAGGCCCGCCAGCACTCCAATCGCCTCCAACAACTCGCGCTACACTTTTTCCGAACACGTCAATGCGGCGGAGCTACTCAACAACCACCACTTGCGTGTTGCCTAGGCCCTCCGACTGAACAAGACTGAACAGCTTCGCTGTATTGGCGGGATGAAGTCGGATACAGCCTGCTGATGCTGGGCGGCCAAGCCTCTTCACCTGGTTGGTTCCATTGATCGCGAAGTGCCCGCTGTAAAAGATCGAGAATGGCATGGGCGCTATGTCATAGCGGCCGGACGGTGGTGGTAGTTGATGAATTCCAACGAATCACAAGTGATTACCATCGACGGAGGTTGCTCCGCTCGCGGAAAGAGACCCCGAGTTAGCTTGAGAACAGCGCAGCTGCATTGGGTGAATATCGCGCGACCTTATGCGGGTCGATATCGACGCCAATGCCAGGCTTCATCGGAATCTCGAGATAGCCTTCGGAGTCCAGCCTGAATGGCTCAGTAAGGATACCATCGACATAGCCGCTGCCCCCGATAAACTCCACGACATCTGCGTGGGGCATTGCAGCGGCAATCTGCAGGTCGCCGGCAACGCCGATGGCCGTGTTCCAGCCGTGACCGATGTATTTCACGCCAAACTCCTCGGCCATCCAGGCGATCCGCCGCTGTTCCGAGATGCCGCCCACCTTCGTCGCATCTGGCTGGACAATATCGAAGGCTCCGCGCTGCAGGAACGGCAGGAAGCTCTGCCGGCGCGTGAGAACCTCGCCACCTGCGATTGGTACCGGGCTCCGCCGGCGCAGTTCGCAGAAGTCATCGATGGCATCCGGCTTCAGCGCCTCCTCGAACCAGCCGGCATCGTAGTCACGGAGCATGTCCGCGGTATTGAGCGCCCATTTGAGGCCATTTGGCCAATAGGCGTCGCTGCCGCCGGCATCGATGAAGAGCTGGCTCTCCGCACCCACGGTTTCGCGGGCGGCCCGGACGATTGCCTCGTCCAGCCTGGCGCTGCCGCGCCGACCGAATGGCCCCCAGCCGATCTTGAAAGCGCGAAAGCCCTGGGCAATGAAGGGTTCCAGCACGGCCTTCATCTGCGCCGGCTCCTCCATGAGGAGCGAGCAATAGGGCCTGACACGGCTGCGGTAGACGCCGCCCAGCAGTCGGCCCACAGGCTGCCCCAGCGCCTTGCCGAGGATGTCCCACAGCGCAATGTCGATGCCGCTGATCGTGTGCGTAAGAGTGCCGCCACGGCCCATCCAGAACGTGTTCTGGTTTAGCTTCTCGATCACCCTTTCAGGCTCCAGCGCGTTCTCTCCGGCATAAAGCGGTTCCAGCACCTTGAGCGCCGCCTCGACCAAGCCGCCATTGGTGAAGACGCTGCCGTAGCCGGTGATGCCGTCCTCCGTATGGACAGCAATCAGCGCATGCACGGAATCGTCAGGCCGGATTTCAGCTGACCAGCCGCCCTTTGGACTGTCTCCCAGAAGCGGTGCTGCGACGATGGACCGGATGCGGATGTTCTGGGGTGTCATGGGAAGCCCTCAGAATGTTGCAGATGCGCCGCCATCGACGCTCAGGATCTGGCCGGTCACGTAGCGGGCGTCGTCCGAGCAGAGAAAGAAGGCCGGGCCAGCCATGTCGATGGGCTTCCCGAAGCGCCGCATGGGGATGCGGCCGTACTTGACATAGATGTCGCGAAACCAGTCCGAGTCGTATTCGTGCGATCCGTCAGGCAGGATCGACATCGGCGTATCGACGAACCCCGGCGCGATCGCATTGACCATGATGTCGTAGGGCGCAAGCTCGCAGGCCAACGCACGGGTGAAGTTCACGATAGCACCCTTGGCGGTGGCGTAGGCGAGCTGATTTGGCCAACCGCGAAGGCCCTGGATCGACGCGACATTGACGATCCGGCGCCCATCGCCCGCCATCTTGATCAGCGGCACGAAGACCATAGCCATTCGCACTGCGCCATCTTGGTTGATGCCAACGACCCGGTGATACTCCTCCATCTTCATCGACTCGATGTGCGTGTCGGCGCCGACCGCCGCATTGTTGATCAGTATCTCGCAACGTCCGTATTTGCGGCGCACGGCGGCGGCGAGTTCTGACACGGAGGCATCGTCGCTGATGTCGACCGGCATGCCCTCGGCAGCATAGCCCTGATCGACCATCCGCTTCGCGGCATCAGTTGCGGCAGCGGCCTTGATGTCTGCCAGTATCGTGATTGCGCCTTCCGCAGCGAGGCGTTCCGCGATCCCAAGTCCGATACCCTGGGCCGCTCCCGTGATCACCGCAACGCGATCCTTCAGTCTCCGGTCACTGCTCACGTCAATACTCCTCGACAAGGCTCTTGGGTTTCATGCGCCAGGCGACGATGATCGCCAGCAGGATGGTGATCAGCAGGACGAGCGTCACCAGGGCATTGATCTCCGGGGTGAAGCCAACCCGCATCATGGCCCACAGGCGGAGCGGCAGGGTCATTTGATCCCCCGCCACGAAGGTGCTGATCAGCGTCTCGTCGAATGACAGGGTCAAGGCCAGCACGGCTCCTGTCGTCACCGCCGATGCCAGATGGGGCAGCAAGACGTAACGCAGCGTCTGCCAGCGACTGGCTCCGAGATCGAAGGAGGCCTCGACCAGAGACTGCGGCAGGGCCTGCAGCCTTGTGAGGACCAGCCGATAGGCGACCGCAAGCACGAAGATGGCATGGCCGAGGACCACCGTCATAAGGCCACGATTGAGGCCGATCTCGGCGGACGCGACAAGCAGCGCAAGCCCGGTCACGATCGGCGGAAGCAGGAATGGCAGGTAGATGATGAGTTCGAGGCTTCGCCGCCCTATCGCCCCCTCCCACTCCGTGTAGAGAGCCAAAACCACGGCAAGGCATGAGGCGACGAGAACCGAGATGATCGCCACGACCGTGGTGTTCCGCAACGCGTCGGTGACGCTGGTGTTGGACCACAGTGTGACATAGGGGCTGAAGCTCAGCGTTTCCCAGAGAATCTTGCCTTGCCTGATCTCCACCAGCGAGAACAGTATGCTGATGAAGACGGGCGCATAGAGCAGGGCAAAGACGATCACGGTCAGTGCTCCTGCCAGCCACATTGCAAGCATCTGTCCACTCCCGTGAATTCTCATATGCGTTGCCTGCTGACGGCGAGCCCGGCTAGAATGATTCCGGCCAGCGAGGTAACAAGGAGAACGGCTGCCATGGCTGCCCCGAATGGCCAGTCATAGGCGAGACCGAACTGCGAATAGATTGCGCGTCCGATGGTAAAGCCCGTGGTGCCGCCCACCATCTGCGGCGTGATGAAGTCCCCAAGGGCAAGCACGAAGGCGAACAGTGCGCCTGCAATGGTGCCCGGCAGCGAAAGCGGCAGCACGATGCGGCGGAACGTGTCCCAGGCGCCCGCACCCAGATCGGTCGAGGCGTTCAGCAAGGACTTGGGGATTCGTTCCAGTGCCAGGAAGATCGGCAGGATGACGAAGGGCAGATAGATTACAACCATTGTGATCAGCACGGCGCGCTGATTGAAGAGAAAGACCTGGCTTGGCCTGTCGATCGCCCCGATGCCAAGTAGCAGTTGGTTGACCAGCCCATTGAGCCCAAGCATGGATCTCAACGTATAGAGCTTGACGATGTAGCTCATGAAAAGCGGCACGACGGCGAGAAGCAGCAGCAGATAGCGTCGGGAATCTCGCTGCTGCCAGATGAACCAGGCGATCGGGTAGCCCAGGATCACCGAGACTGCGGTGACCTCGAAGCACAAGACCAGCGTTCCGAGAAAGGTTCCGGCATAGGTCCAGTTGGTGAAGAAGTTCACGTAGTTGTCGAGCGTCACATCGCGAATGATGACGCTCTTCTCGGCTCGGAAGAGAGACAGGACAATGAAGCTCGCGATCGGCGCCACGATGAGTCCAAGGGGAACAATCGCCACCGCCGCGAAGATCAGCCAGCGTGCCGGCTCCCGCCGCATCTCAGCCGTGCTCCGGAATGACGATGGCATCGGCGGGGTCATAGATGACACCGACCATGCTGCCCGGCGCAGGCGAGGACCCACGGTCCGCTCCGGAGAGGCGGAGATCGATGGTCAGCGTCGGATCGCCCCGGGGATGCAGAAGCAGCTTGGTAAGAGGGCCTCCGAACATGGTATCCGAGACGATCATGGGGACGGCGGCCGGGCTGGTGTCGAGCCGTAGCGACTCCGGCCGGATCGCCACGAGCACCTTCGCGCCGCGCGCCAGTCCAGGCGGCATGTGGACGGAAAGCGCGCCCAGCGGCGTGTCGACATGAGCCGCATCCGACACCGTTCCCGGGACCAGGTTGTTGTCGCCAAAGAAGCCAGCCACAAATCGCGTCTGGGGGCGAAAGTAAAGGTCGCGCGGTGTGCCGATCTGTTCGATCCGCCCGAGGTTCATGACCACGATGCGGTCGGACATGGTGATGGCTTCATCCTGATCGTGAGTCACGAAGATGAAGGTCGTGACGATGCGGCGCTGGATCTGCTTGAGAAACACCTGCATCTGACGGCGGAGCGTGGCGTCCAGCGCGGCGAGCGGCTCGTCCAGCAGGATGACCTTCGGCTGGCAGATGATGGCGCGCGCAAGCGCCACCCGCTGCCTCTGACCTCCCGAGAGTTGGGCCGGATAGCGGTCGCGAAGGGAGCCCAACCCGACGATCTCCAGCGTCTCGTCGATCAGCTTCCGCGTGTCGGCGCCCTGCCGGCGCTGAACGAGCGGGCCGTATCCTGCGTTCTGCAGCACCGTCATGTGCGGGAAGAGCGCATAGTCCTGGAACACTGTGTTGAAGGGGCGCCGGTTGGCCGGAAGCTGCGTGATGTCCGCGCCGTCGAACAGGATCTGGCCTGCCGAAGCCTCGGTGAATCCCCCGATCAGCCGCAGCACCGTCGTCTTGCCGGATCCCGATGGCCCGAGGAGCGTGAGGAACTCGCCGCTGCCGACGGCGAGCGAGATCGGATGCAGGACCTCCTGCATGCCATAGCGCTTGGCCACGTCTCTCAGTTCAAGACCATTGCCGCTCATCCGGTCAGGCGGCAGTATAGCGCTTGACCACATCCCAATCGACCTCGACGCCGAGGCCGGGCCTGGTCGGCAGGGGAATGGTGCCGTCAGCATTCAGTACCAGTTCCTCCTGCGCCAGTTCCCGGCGCAGGCGCTCATGGCAGAGCTGCGGCGGCAGATATTCGATGAAGGCACAGTGATTGGTGACGAAGGCCAGATGCGCCGTGCCCGAAATGGAGATGCCCGTCTTCCAGCAATGCGGCACGATGGTGCGACCGCGGGCCTTGGCCATGTCGCAGACGATCTTCGCCTCGCCGATGCCGCCCACCCGGCCGACATCGGGCTGCGCCACCTGCACCTTGCCGATGTCCATGAGCTCCTCGAACTCGAAGCGCGTGGCGAGCCACTCGCCGAACGCGATGGGCATGGGTGCCTTCTCCACGAGCTTCGCCATTTCATGGACGTTGTCCGACCACAGTGGCGTCTCCAGGAAATAGGCATTGAATTCGCCCCAGTCCTTGATCACCGAAAGGCACGTCGCTGCGTCCTCCCACAGATACTGGACATCGACCATGAGGGTGATGTCCGGGCCGATCGTCTTGCGGACGGCAGCAAGCACCTCCGTGTGGCGATCGTAGCTTTCGCGCATGCCGTTGTGAGCATAGGGGCCGTTCATTGTGACTTCGGTCTTCATCGCCTTAAAGCCGAGCGCCTTGGCCCGTTCGGCGGAGAGGCAGAGCGCATCACGGTATTCCTCGAACCGCCCGCCAGCCGGCTGCAGCGAGGCGTAGGGCGTGATGGAGTTTCGTGTGGCGCCGCCGAGGAGCGCATGAACCGGCTGGCCCGTGGCCTTGCCACACAGATCCCAGAGCGCCATCTCAACAGCGCTCAGCGCATGAATGACCATGCCGCGCCGTCCGTTCATCGCTGTGCCGATGTAGATCTTGCGCCAAAGCTCGCCGATCTCGAAGGGATTGGCGCCAATCAACGTGTCGCGAATAGAAAGGCCCATGGTGTGCGTGCCGGGCGCTTCAATGCAGGCCTTCGCCATCCAGGGATTCGCATCGCATTCGCCGACGCCAGTGATGCCGCCATCGGTGTGGATGACGACCACCAGGCTGTCCTGTGCGGAAGAGGTGAAGGTGACGTCGAAGTCGGGTGCGAGGAGAACATGACATTCGACGTCGGTGATCTTCAGGCGCGGTGGAGCTGACTTCAGAACAGGCGAGATGGTGTGCAGAGGCATGGCGGCTCCCGTTGGGCAAGACGGGCCGGAGAAGATCTCCGGCCCGGTGTGTCGGCGGCTTCGCGGAGAGGTCAACTCGCCTTGATCTCGTTCCAGACGGCGACGCGCTTCTCGTAGTTCTCGGCTGTCTCAAGCCAGGAGAGCTTGTCACCGTAGGTCATGCCCGCGGCCTTGTTCACCTCCACGTTCGTCGTGTTTCCATAATTATTCTTGACGGTCAGGATCTCGCCGACCGCGCTGTCCATGCAGGCATTCATCCAGGCATAGGCAAGATCCAGGTCCTTGGCACCGGCTGACAGTTCCCAGCAGTCGAGCCAGCCAACGGCCCTTTCCTTGGGAATGGTGAGAGCCGCCGGGATGCCCTTCTTGACCAGTGCCGGTACCTGCGGCTCGCCCATCGAGAACATGAGCTTGATGCCGTTCTGGGCGAAGAGGTTCACGCCGTCGTCGAAGCCCGCATAATAGCTGAGCGAGAGCTTCTTCTGTGCGATCAGCCTTTCCTTGATCTTCGCGAAGTCATCATCGGTCAATTGATAGGGATTGGCAGCCCCCACGATGAGCGCGCCAAGCGTGATGGAGTTGTTGGCGTCGTCCATCCACAGCATCTGCTGGGCATATTGCTCGTCCCACATGACCTCCCAGGACTCGGGCGCCGTGGGGAAAGCCGACGTATCGTAGACTAGCGGCAGGGACCCCCAAGCAAAGGGAAGCCCATAGCGTTCCTCACCGCGCATTACGGCCTTCACATCCGCGAATTCGGGCGCAATGTTCTTGATGTTGGGGATCTTCGATAGATCCATGGGCTGGATGAGTTTCGCATCGATGTAGCGCGGGAAAAGCGACGTATCGAAGGAAACGAGATCGAAGTCGGCGGCCTGCGAGCCCTGCATTTTCGCGAACATCTCATCGGTGGAGCCCGCATAGACGACGTTCACCGTGGCTCCCGTATCGGACTTGAACTTGTCGAGCCATTCGGAGTCGGCATAACCCTCCCACGTCAGGATGCGGAGTTCGCGGTCGGCGGCGCGCACGATGGCGGGGGCGCCAATGCCAGTGGCGGCGGTGACGGCGGCAGTTCCCTTCAGGAAATGCCGTCGATTGATTCGAGATAAACTCTTCATGACATTTCTCCCTAGTTTATGTAGTGTTTCTGTTCAGAACTGAGGTCGAGCCGTTAAAACCCAGAACCATGAGATTGACGCGTCCGGTCTCTACCAGCGCGATCGCCTCGTTGATCTTTTCGAAGGGCCAGACTTCGCTGATGAGACCCTCGAGATTGAGAAGCCCGTGTTTCACCAGCCGTATGGTGCTTCGGGTGGGTCTTGGTCACGTCGATCCCCGCACAATGGACGAAGATGTCGAGTCCGCCGAGTTCCTTCGGGACCTTCTCGGCCGCGCGATCAGCCTCGGCGCGGTTCGCCAGATCGGCCGTAATCACCACGGCGTGCCGCCCCGCGGCGGACAGTTTCGTGGCCGCCACCTCGGCCTGCCCAGCATGCCTGGATGCACCGATGGCGACGTCGGCACCCTCCGCGGCCACGGCAGCGACAACTGCGGCACCGATTCCACTCGATCCGCCAGTGACATAGGCCCGGCGTCCCGCCAGTTTTCCCACCATTGTCAGCTCCCTGTGCGTGCCTTTCGGCAACCTGTTGATTGCAGGATTGCCTCACCTTCTGCTAACGTACTAAATGTATACATTACTGATGTCAACGCAAGAGATTTTGATGACGATATCTGCGATACCCTTGGAGATCATGCCCTCTGCACTGCAGATGTCGCGCGTTCCCAGCCTCGCCGAGCAAGCGGCAGACATCATCGTGACAGGCATTTCGTCGGGTGCCTTGAAGCCGGGGCAGCGTCTCTACGAGACCGAACTTGCCGCAATGCTGAAGATGAGCAGGGTTCCGCTGCGGGAAGCGCTGAAGATATTGGAAGCACAGGGAATCGTCGAAAGCGCACCGCATCGCGGCACGCATGTGGCGCTGTTCGGCGAAGAGCGCGTAACGCAAATATGCCAGGCCCGCATTGCGCTGGAAAGACTTGCGATGGCGGATGCCGTTCTGCGGGTGAAGTCAGTTCCACAGCTTGCCGCGACCCTCGATACCATCATTGCGCGCATGGAGCACGCAGCCGCCCGTCTCGACTGGATCGAGGTCAGCAAGTCCGATCTGGACTTTCATCGCGAGATCTGTCGCATCAGTGGCAACGAGATCGTCGCAAAGCTGTGGGAGTCTCTCGCACGACACGTTTTCATCGTCTTCGGTCACGAGAACCGCGACGAACGCGACGCGGCTGTTATGGGGCCGCAGCATAAGCGCATCCGAGATCTGCTCAAAACAGGTGACATCGGTGCTCTCAGTGACGAGATAGGGAGACACATATTGCGGTTAAGGGAAAAGCCAGCACCTAAGGGCTAGCGCCACCTCTTGCTGCTACGGACGCAAGCGAAACACTCGCACCAACGCATTGAATGCCACCCTGAGGTTGCCGATGTCCTCCTCGGGCCAGTGCATGGCGTCCTCGTCCGTGCAGATGACGCGATAGACCAGCAGCGTCGGACGCCGCCCGTGCGGTGTGCGGTGCTCACGATCGCAGGCATCGAGCGCGCCGGTGGCGGACTTGAACCGCCGCTTGAGCTTTTCGATGACCTCCAGAACCGGCTCACTGCGGCTGGCGCCGAAAATGCCGTCGTTGATCAGCAGTCCGGCGACGGAGCGCGGACTGGGCGATGGCAAGCCACACACGGCATGGTGCTGCCGGTACAGTTCGGCAAACGCCACGCCTGCCTGGTACTGCGTCTCGCTGATGAGTTCACGGAACGCGAGTCGTCCCAGCGCAGTTCCAAGCCTCTCGTCTTTCGCCTGCTTCGCCGTCACGCCGAAGTGGCGGCGCCGCGCATCGATCGCTACGCTCATGGCGTCCCTCTCCGTTTCCTGCCTGGTGCGCTTGCCGCAAGGATAGCGCTTGCCCGGTTTCCGTTTGCGTCCGGGAGCCATCACCTCACCTCCTTGCTGACACGGCGCCTGCCGTAGAGCTTTTCGCCCAGTTGCCTCACGAACTCGCGCTCGACCCACGTGAGCCGCTGATCGTCCAGCGACACAGCCAGCAGCCCCTGTTCCAGCCAGCCGTCGCCCTTGCCGCTGCGCCCGCCAGCGGCGCGTACTCCTTGTGATCGGGCGTGACGGCGGTGCGGATCTCGTTCTTCGGATCGCCGTTGATGTCGGTTCCGACATCGGTCTTGGCGACGAACTCGATGCCGTCGAGATCATTGATCCCGCGGATGCGCCGGGCGGACTGGGCCTGGGGCGAGACGTCCTTGTCGGAAATGCCGCGCGCCGAGTTGAGGATCGCGCGCACCAGCGCCCGGCCCAGATTGCCCCACTCCGCCATCGTCAGGACTTCATCGACGATGCCCGGCAGTTCGAGGCCGGTCTTGGAGCCGTCGATCTGGGGCGAGAAGACGCGCCGATT
>JBEILC010000052.1:0-15607 GCA_040379425.1 Hyphomicrobiales bacterium | reverse complement strand
GCCCGCACTCAATCACATGTCTTATACCAAGACCCTGTGATTAAGACCGGTACGTCCAATCGCGCATTCCGATGGTCATGATTTTCCATAGCTGATCGACGAGGCGGTTCCAAGCGTCGCAGCAGTGATCGAGGAGATTGTCGTAGGAGTGGAAGACGCGGTTGGACAGCCAGTTGTCGCGCATGAACTGCCAGATGTTCTCGACCGAGTTCAATTCGGGGCAATTTGGCGGCAGCGGGACGAGCGTGATATTCGTTGGAATGACCAGGCGCGCCGAAAGATGCCAGCCGACCTGATCGAGCAGCAGGATGGCATGCTTGCCCGGCGCGATCTCGTCGGCGAACCAGTTTTCTATTGCGCCCGGATCGACGCACTTGTCCTGGGCGATCCGCGCCACGCGGGCGGGGAAACTTTTTTAGAATCCTCGATGGCGCCTTCGGCCTGCGCATGATGACACGGACGGGCCGAGAGCTTGCGATAGCCCATGGCCCGCAGCTCTCAGCTGAGCGTCTGCTTGGCGACCGTGACCTTGAACTCCTCGTACAGCCTCTGGCAAAGATCGATGATCCGCCAACGCACGACGCCATGGATCGCGGGGATCGGCCCGTTCTCGATCATCGCGGCCAGCGCCGCCCGATGCGCGCCGTTGAGACGGGGCGTCTGTCCCGGCGCCTTGCGGTCGATGAGACCATCGGGACCGTGCGCGTTGAACTTCAGCACCCAGTCGCGAACGATCTGCAGCGTCACTCCGCCGATCCTGGCCGCCTCTGTCCGCGTGGCGCCGTCATAGATCGCCGCCAGCGCCAGAAGCCGGCGAGCTTGCGGCCCGTCCTTGGATCGCTTCGCCGCGGCTCGCGTCGCTCGCGCATCAAAATCGGCCCGAAGCGGTATCGGCATGGCAGATATCCCTCTTTTGCCATGGTGAATCAGTCCCACACTGATTTGAAAAGCCCAACAGAGTCACGCTCTTCGGGACTTGGTATAAGGGTCAGAAATTCCTTGCAAATGAGAGCGGCATCCACAAGAGAAGGTTGGACTGCAGTCGCGCTCCCTCCGCCATTCAGCAAGTCGGTAACATATCCGCTGGGGTGCGCGTCCTCCTCTCGGGAAGGCTTGTCATCGCTTGATGACGGCACGTTGCGAATTGCCGCCACCATCGGGTGGCGCGGCGCGTGCGTGTGGTTATGAGAATGAGTTCCCTTCGGACGTCATCCCCATAAACGGCGCCGGTTGTGTTTCGGCGGCGCCGGGAAGATAGCCGAAATCCGGCATCAGCTCCGCCATTTCGAAGACCGGCGTGCCGTCCTCGTTGCGGTGAATCCGCCCTTCGATCAACAGGGTGGCATAGCCGTGGACCATGCTCCAAAGCATCCATTCGGTGCGCCAGGGGCCGCCGGTCGCCCTGGCCTTGTCCCAGTCAAGTCCATGGGCCACGCCGCGCAGGACCGCGTAGCTGGTCCTCGCCGCATGCAGCAGGTCGGCGTCCTCAAAGTTGCACAGCGCGCTAGAGAACATGAGCTTGAAAAGCTCCGGGTTCTCCCGCGCGAAGCGGAGGTAGCCGTTGCATGCCGCGTCCAGCCGGGATTTGCCGGGCGGCTCTCCTTCCACGCCCTGGCGCATGGCGGCCACGTGGCGGCGAAACCCCTCGGCCGCGATGGCCGTCCGAAGGCCGCGCATCCCGTCAAAGTGATTCTTGGGCGCGGTATGGCTGACCCCGACCCGCGCGGCGATGGACCGAAGCGACAAGAGCGCCAGCCCCTTCTCCTCCAGCTCCGCAATGCCAGCCGCAACCAGGGCAGGCTTCAGATCGCCGTGGTGATACTTTTTTGCGCCTTTGGCCGGCATTTCCAGACCCTCATATTTCCAGTGTAAACTTTTCCTCTGGACGGCACAAGCCGGTTCTGCCTAAATATCTCCATTGGAAATTTCCAGTGGAGATACGCGTGTCGCCCGAAGCCGTGTTCGATCATTCCACGACTGCCGCAATGGTGGGGTGGGTCTTGCTGATCCTTGGACCGCGCCGATATGCGTGGTTCAACGCCATAGCGCTGTGGGTCATCCCGGCGGGGCTGTCGGTGGTCTATGGCCTGATCGTCGTCAGCCGCTTTGCCGGGGCCGGCGGCGGTTTCGACAGCCTCGCCTCGGTCGCCACGCTGATGTCCCATGACTGGGCGCTGCTTGCCGGATGGGTGCATTTTCTGGCCTTCGATCTCTTCGTGGGCGCCGTGATGGCCGCGCGCATGGACCGCGCCGCCATCAGCCGCGCCGTGCAGGGGCCGATCCTCTTCGCGATCTTCATGTTTGGCCCCTTCGGCTTTGTCATCGCGGCGCTGACCGAACTGGGGCTGCGTGCCCGCCTTGCCCTGCAACCCCACCTGTCGAAAGAACCCCGCCATGCTGCTTGACGACAGCCTGCCTGCAACCCGTTCCGCGACCCCGTCAGCGCCCGCGTCGCAGTTTGTGACGCTCACCATTCTTTCGATGGTATTCCTGACCTTCGCTGTGCTCTGGAGCATGGTCGATGCCCGGCAGGTGGCGGGTGACGCGGTCTGGATGAAACCGCTCAAATTCGCGCTGAGCTTTCTGGTCCTGTTCGGCACCATCGCCCTGGTCGAGGCCCGGCTTTCCAAGGAGGTCCGCACCGGCTGGCCGCTGCGCGTGATCGGCTGGGTCATGACGCTCGCGTTCCTCTCGGAGATGGCCTACATGACCTATCAGGCCGCCCTCGCGGAGCCATCGCATTTCAATATCGCGACGCCGTTCCATAGCTTCATGTATGAGGCCGTCATGAGCGGCGGGGCCGTTGCCCTGGTGCTGAGCATTGCGCTGATTGGCTGGATCGCGCGCCGCGACAGCGCCGCCGATCTGGGGGATGGATTGCGGGCAGGCATCTTCCTTGGCTTCGTGCTGACCTTCGTGCTGACCATGATCACGGCGGGATATCTCGCGGACAACGGCGGCCATTTCGTGGGCCTGCATCCCGATGGCGCGGCGGTCCTGCCGCTGTTTGGATGGTCAGGCGCAACGGGTGATCTGCGGCCCGCGCATTTCGCTGCCCTTCACGCGATGCAGGTTCTTCCGCTTCTGGGCCTCCTGCTGGACCGCCGGGGGGTTCGCACGCCCGTCCTGAAGGTCTGGATCGGGGCTGCGCTGTATTCAGCACTAACTTTCGGTTTGTTTGCGCAGGCGCTGCTTGGCATGCCGTTGATCCGGCTGAACTAATCAAAACAGCCGAGGGTGGCGAAGATACTCACGCCAGACCGGCAACTCGTGCGTGCAACGTGCCGCGCGATCCAATGGAACTTGGTACGGGGGTCTTGATTTTTGCGCCTGCTTTGCTGGAATCCACTTGTCAACCAATGAGCCCGGGCGGCCGCCGAATCAGGCGGCGCACCGGGCCAAGTTGCGGGGGGAATTCCTATGAAGATCAAGGCAATCATCGTTGCTGTTGCCGTAGCGCTTCTCATCGCTCCGTCCGCCGAGGCGGCGAGCGTCATCGCGCGCGTTGACAAGTCCCAGCAGACCATGACGGTGTACCATCACGGTGAAGTGATCGGCCGCTGGAAGGTATCGACGGCGCGGCCGGGAAAGGTCACGCCCACGGGCAGCTGGTCGGCGAAGTCGCTCAGCCGTCATCACCGGTCGAGCCGTTATGACAACGCACCGATGCCGTTCTCGATCTTCTACAGCGGACATTTCGCGATTCATGGCACCGACCAGGTGGGGAAGCTCGGGAGGCCTGCCTCCTCCGGCTGCATCCGCCTTCATCCGCGCAATGCCGCGACGCTGTTCAGGCTGGTTCAGTCCGAAGGCCTGCGGAACATGAGGGTGGTTGTCGTCGACTGACGGTGCGCGCCGCACCCGGTATCACCCCGCGCGCCTGATGGTGCCTTCGAGCTTCGTGGCCTTCGCCACGGTGTTGGAGATCGTGCCGTATTTGCGGACATTGGTGTGAAGAAGCTCGAGGCGGCGGTCATCTTCCGCCGTCCCGGCGATGATCTCGTAGCGGACCTCCACCATCATCGGCGGCGCATCCTGGCGGATGCCATGGAGCCTGATTTCGACGCTTGTGAAGCTGAAGTGGATCATCGGCGCCGCGCGCTCGATGCCCTTGATCATGCAGGCGGCGATCGATGCCAGGAACAGCTCGGCCGGATTGAAGGCGTCGGGGCGGCCGTGGATGTCCGTATCGAGGGTGAGGCTCGCCTGCTTGGTGGTGGCTTCGCTGCCATGGGCATCGAGCCTGCGGGCGGACACGCGATATTCAAGCATGGGGTTTCAGTCCTTTCTTGTACCAGCCTTTCGAGCCGTTCACGATCCTGACCAGCGACAGCATCACCGGCGCCTCGATCAGCACGCCCACGACGGTGGCGAGGGCCGCGCCGGAGTTGAGGCCGAAGAGGCTGATCGCCGCTGCGACCGCGAGCTCGAAGACGTTGCTCGCCCCGATCAACGCTGATGGCGCGCCGATGCAACGCGCCTCGCCCTTGGTGAGGTTGCTCCACACGAAGACCATGGCGGTGCAGGGTGCTGCCCCCAGCAGGATGAGGCCGGCGATGTCGCTCTCGATCTCGGCTTCGGGCAGCAGCGGCCGGAACAGCCCACCGATGAACAGCCAGACCAGCACGGCGACCGGAAGGTTCACCTTCGCCACTTCCGTTCACGCCTTCAAGCCGCTGCATCTGGAGGCAGACCGCGGACTGGGTGCGGCCCACCCGCTCCGCCGCGCGGGTTAAGCTCTTTTCTTCCGCGATGCAGAGGAAGCTGCGCAGCAGGCCGAGATCGAGGCCATGAAGGTAAGCCATGGCCATGAGGATCACTCATGCGCCGGATTTGCGCAACTCGTTTCCCTTTGCGGCCCGCCGCTGGCACTTTGCTTACATCAGCAAGGGAGACCTCAAATGACCAGCATCACCAGCAAGTCCACCAGCGCCGCCCGCTTCGCCGCCGCCCTTCCGGGCCTTGTAAATGCATTGTGGGAGGCCGTGGCCGCCAGCGTCACGGATGGCGAACTCTCTTTGAGGTTGAAGCAGGACGCCGGCCTTGCCGGTCACCAGGACGGCAATGGCTGTGCGGAAGACCTCGGCCGCGAGATGATGCGGCGGAGCTTCTGAGGGATCAGGGTCGGATGTTCCGCCGCAGCGCCTCGACGAGGTGCCGATCTTCACCGGCTTGGTGATGCCGTCATTCATGCCGGCGGCGTCTTCCCCGATCGATTGCAGTTCACGCGCGGTACGGAGATCGAGATCAGTATTGGTCAATTCAGGCATGGATTGAGATGATTTCCCCACTCACGGTCCTGATTGCCACCCGCGTCAACTCGCCTTTGAGACATATGCCCCCCGTGCATTGAAGTTGACGGGAGCGCGCGCTTGTTGTTCCCTTCCGCCCATGAGCGCACCCCGTTTTCACGTCGTCTACCGCATCACCCCCGATGATCCGCGTCCCGTCGAGGCGCATGCCAAGGACATCTGCATCGAAGAGACCGTCGAGATCCCCGAGGACTGCGTGCCCAAGGCACATTGGGAGGCCGGAATCGTCGGGAAAATCGAATCGATCACGCCCCGCGGCGGCGCGCCTGAGGACTATGACGTCGACATCAGCTACCGCACCGATATCGCCAATGACGCGATTCCGAATCTGCTCAATGTGCTGTTCGGCAATATCTCGATCCGCCGCGGCATCAAGATCGTCGATATCCGGCTGACGCCGGAACAGCTCAAGGCCTTTGGCGGCCCGCGCCTCGGCATCGATGGCATCCGCCGTGACCTCAAGGTGCATGGGCGGCCGCTTGCAGCCACGGCGATCAAGCCGCTGGGCTTGCCCGCGGAGGAACTGGCACGGCTTTGCGGCGGCTACGCCAAGGGCGGGCTCGATGTAATCAAGGACGATCACGGCCTGATCGACCAGCACTTCCACCCCTTCGAGGAGCGCATCGCGCGCATCCAGGAGGCAATCAACAACGCCAATGCCAAGACCGGGCGCACCACGCATTACTATCCGATGATCGCCGGCCGCTTCGACCAGGTCGAGGCGCAGATGGCCTTCGCCAGCGCCCAGGGCTGCTATGGCGTGCTCGTGCCGCCACTCCTCATCGGGCCCGATACGGGCTTCCACCTCGCGCGCAAATACAAGCTCGCGGTGATGACGCATCCGACCTTCACCGGAACGCATTTCCATGACCCGCGCCACGGCATGACACCCGCCATGCTGCTGGGCCGCCTGTTCCGCATCTTCGGCGCGGACATATCGGTTTTCCCGAATGCGGGCGGGCGCTTCACCTTCAGCAACGAGGAGTGCCTCGACCTGGCGGACGCAATGCGCGAGCCCCTGGGCGGACTTAACTCCGGCTTCCCGAGCCCCGCGGGTGGCATGACCATCGAGAAGGTCGGCGCCATGCTCGGGATGTATGGCAACGACACCGCACTTCTCATCGGCGGCGCCTTGCTCAAATACTCGCCGGACCCCGAGGTGAGCGCGCGTGCCTTCCTCACCTCGCTGGAAGAGGCCGTCGCGCGGAAGGCGAAGTCATGACCGTGCGCCGCTTCGATGGCTTCCGCTGGGAAGATGTGGCGCTCCTCGCCTACAAGGAGGGCGGGCCCTACAAGGGTGTCACACGCCAGGTGCTGTTCGAGGGCGAGGAGTCGCTGCCCGTGCAGTGGCGCTATTTCGAGGTGGAGCCCGGCGGGCATTCAACCCTCGAGCGCCATGAACATATTCACTATGTGCTGATTCTCAGAGGGCGCGGGCGCTGCCTCGTGGGCGAGACCCTCTCCGATATCGGCGAGCATGATCTGATCGAGGTGCCCCGCCTCAAGTGGCACCAGTTCCGCGCGGCGGAAGATGCGCCCTTGGGGTTTCTCTGCCTTGTCTCCGCCACGCGCGACAGGCCGCAGTTGCCCGAGGCCGCAGATCTCGAGATGCTGCGCAAGCTTCCGGCGGTGGCGGACTTCATCAGGCCGTGACGGCGGCCCGTTCGTGCGTGTAGATCCAGACGCGTGCCGGCGGGATGTTCATGAAAAGCCATTTCGACCGTGATACGGCGATGCCCGGCGGCGCCGCGGCAGGCGCCTTCAGTCCGCAGGAAAACTGGATGAAGCTGCCACGGGCCGGCGCCAGCGCCGCCATCACGTCCCGCACCAAGGCCACTCTTTTCTCTTGCGTGAAGTTGAGAAGCGGCAGTCCCGAAAGCGCCGCGGCGCAGTTCTGCCCGGCACAGCAGGCCGCGAGATGCGCGCGCATATCCCAAGGCATCGCCCCTGATGACCCTTACACCGGGAAAGCGATGCTGAAGGATGTCCACGAAGCGGGGATTGGCCTCGATGAGAAGGAGGCAGCCTGGCGCGATTCCGGCCTCAAGCAGGGCCTTGCGTCAGCGCTCCGGGACCGGGCCCCAGTTCGGCGATGACGCCTTCAGCATGGGGGTTCACCGAACGGGCCATGTATCGCGTGAGGGCCCGGCCGCTTTCCGCGCCATGGCGTCCATCTGCGGAGTTGCATGCATTATGCCATGGCCTGGCCTTCAGCAAAGGCCTTTGCAGATACATGCCGGACGCGGTAACGCCAAGTCCGGGGCAGGCGGGCGCTCAGCTCTGCTGCCGCGAGATGCTTCCCATTGCGGCTTCAAGCCCACGAGCCAGCTTGTCCTTCGTGTCGGGCTTGTCGATGACGGCCGGGTTGGAGTTGCCCTTCAGCTTCACTTCGCCATAGCCCGTGGCGAAGAGCATGGGAACGCCGCGCGCCATCAGGGCTTCCGCCACGGGGTCGATACGCTCGCCGCGCACATTGACATCGAGCACCGCGCCATCAAGCGCCTCGCTTCGCGCCAGGCGCAGTGCCTCCTCGATGGTGGCGGCGGGACCCACGACCTCGCTGCCCATGCCTCCGCCATGCCACCCGCTTGCGCGAGCTTACGTAAAGACGTTCGCGTAGCGCTTGCGGAGTTCGGCCTTGAGCACCTTGCCCATAGCATTGCGCGGAAGTTCGGAGAGGACGAAGATGCGCTTCGGCGCCTTGAACTTCGCGAGGCTCTTTGAGAGCGTGGCGATGATCTCAGACTCCGGGGGCAGTTCGCCCCTGGTGGTGAGGGCAGCCACCACCGCTTCGCCAAAGTCCGGGTGCGGCACGCCGATCACCGCACTCTCGCTGACGCCTGGAAGTTGATCGAGCGCGTCCTCGATCTCCTTCGGATAGACGTTGAAGCCACCGCTGATGATGAGGTCCTTCGCACGGCCCGTGATGGTGACGCGGCCTTCCGCGTCGATGGCGCCGGCATCGCCCGTGATGAACCAGTGGTCTGGCGTGAAATCCTCGCGCGTCTTCTCCGGCATGCGCCAGTAGCCCTTGAAGACGTTGGGGCCCTTTACCTCGATGACGCCGGGCTGTTCGCCACGGATGCGAACCGAGACGCCGGGGAGCGGAAAGCCCACCGTGCCCGGGACGCGCGCGCCATCGTAGGGGTTCGACGTGATTATGCCCGTCTCGGTCATGCCGTAGCGTTCGAGGATGGCGTGCCCGCTGCGCTCCGCGAAAGCCTTGTGCGTCCCGGCCAGGAGGGGCGCGGAGCCAGATATGAATAATCGAATGTTTTTAGCCGCTTCGCGAGTGAAGCTCTCATCCGCCATGAGGCGCGTATAGAGGGTGGGAACGCCCATCATCAGCGTGGCTCGCGGCATGGCGGCGATCATCGCCCTGGCGTCAAACTTTGCGAACCAGATCAATTCGGCTCCGGCGAGGAAGGCCGTGTTGAGCGCCACGTAAAGCCCGTGCACGTGGAAAATGGGGAGTGCGTGGAGCAGCCTGTCCTCTTGCGTTATGCGCCAGAGCTCAACCAGTGCCTCCGCATTGGACTGCAGGTTGCCATGGGTGATCATCGCGCCCTTGGAGCGGCCCGTGGTGCCGGAGGTGTAGAGAAGGCCCGCAAGACCGTCCGCCTCGCGCTGCGCCGTCTCATGCCGCTCATCCATGCTGGCCGCGATGGCGGCAAGCGAGCCCTGGCCCTGCTGATCAAGGTTGACGACGGCGAAGACCTTGCAGCGGTCGGCCAATGCACGCATCGCCTGCTGCCGCGACGGATCGCAGACGATGAGCTTTGGCTCCGCGTCCGCGACGAAGTAAGCGGCTTCCGCATCCGTATAGGCCGTGTTGAGCGGCTGGTAGACCGCTCCCGCCTTCATCACCGCGAGATAGAGCATGACATTGGCGATGGACTTCTCGACCTGCACGGTGACGCGGTCACCCTGCTCCACGCCCAGCACCGCCAGCGCATTGGCATAGCGCGCGACGCCACGCGCGAGATCGCCGAAGCTCAAGCCATCGCCATCGGGAGGGCTGATGGCGATGCGCTCCGCGTGGGCAGCGAAGCTCGCCTCGAAGCGGCGGTAGAGATTACCGCTCATCCCTCGATGAAGGCCTTCATCCGCTTCAGTGCTTCGACGATGTCGGCTTCGCTCGCCGCATAGGAGAGCCGCATGAAGCCCTTGCCATTGGCGCCGAAACTGTCGCCGAAGATCAATGCCACATAGGCCTTCTCCAGAAGCTCGCGCGCCAGATCGCGCGATTGCCAGCCGGTGCCGGAGATGTTGGGGAAGGCATAGAAGGCGCCGCCCGGCATGCGGCAGCGCACACCCTTGATGTCATTGAGGCCAGCCACGACAATGTCGCGGCGGCGCTGGAAGCTCTTGCGGAAGCCCTCGATCTCGTCCATCGGCCCGGTGATCGCCGCAAGGCCCGCCATCTGTGTGGCGACACTGGTGCAGGAGTGATCGACGGTGATGAGCTTCTTCACATATTCGATCAAATGCTTGGGCCAGATTCCGAACCCGAGCCGCCAGCCCGTCATGGCAAAGGTCTTCGACCAGCCGTCGAGGATGATGGTGCGGTCCCGGAGTTCCGGGAAGTTGAGGAAGCTCACGAAGTCCACCCCGTCATAGACCTGGTGGCTGTAGATCTCGTCCGATAGGATCGCCACATCGGGGTGCCTGGCAAGGCCATGGGCGAGCTTGGTGATCTCCTCGCGGGAGACCACGCCGCCCGTCGGGTTCGCCGGCGAGTTGATGATGATGAGGCGGGTCGCGGGCGTGATAAGGGAGAGCACCTCCTCCGCATCGAAGCCGAAGTCCTTCTCCTCGCGGATGGGGTAGGGCACGGGCTTGGCGCCGCTCGAGCGCGCGGCATCGCGATAGGGCGGGAAGCCCGGATCGGGGTAGAGGATTTCAGCGCCGGGCCCGCCGAAGAGCTGGCAGGCGAAATAGAAGGTCACCTTGCCGCCCGGCACGATCACGATCTCATCGCCCGAAATGGGCACCTTGAAGCGGCCGCCCACATATTGCGCCACCGCATCGCGCAGCACCGGCAAGCCTTGCGGCGAGGTGTAGCCGTGGGGGCCGTCGCGCACCGCCTTCCCGGCCGCCTCCAGAATGTGCTTCGGTGGCGTGAAGTCCGGCTGGCCTATCCCCAAGTTGATGACCGGATGGCCCTTGGCCCTGAGCGCGTTGGCGCGGTCCAGCACGGTGAAGGCGGTTTCCTCTTCAATGGCCGCCACGGAGGGATTGATCTTCAGCATCAGCTCACATCATTTTTCGCAGGGTTCAGCAGGTGGCTGACGTTCCGTCCGCCAAGACCTGCTTCTACGGCGCGGGCGTAGATCTCCGCAACGGTTTCCGTCAGTTCGGAATTGCAACCCAGCCCTTCCGCCATCTCGGCATAGTAAGCAATGTCCTTCGCTGCGTTCGCAACTGCGAAGCGGTAGCCCTCGAAATCGCCGGAAAGAGCCGGTTCCACCATCTTGCGCAGCACGCCGGAATTACCGGAGCCGTTGAGCATCACCTCATAGAGGTCCTTCCAGTCGATCTGGGCGCGCCGCGCGGTGCCGAAGGCCTCCGCCACCAGCGCCACCATGCCGGTCACCAGATAGTTGGAAATGAGCTTTGCCGTGTGGCCTGACCCCGGCGGCCCGAAATGCCGGATGGTGGTGGCAAAGCAGGCGAGCAGCGGCTCGATCCGCGCGAAGGTCTCAGGCGTTGCGCCGCACAGCACGCCCAGCACGCCCTGTTCGGCCTGTTCCGGCCCCCCGGTCAGCGGAATGTCGGCATAGGCGACGCCGAGCGCATCGAGACGCTGCGCCAGGCGCTTTGTCACCTCGGGGGCGGAGGTGCCGGAATCGAGGATGATCTGGCCGGCGCGCAGGTGCGGGGTGAGGCGGTCGAGTGTTTCCTCCACCACTTTCGAGGTGGTGACGCAGAGGAGGATGGCGTCGGCCTTCGCCATCTGCTCGAGGCTTTGCACCTCGCGGGCGCCTTTGGCGGCCAGATCCTCGACCGGCGCGCGGTTGCGGTGTGCGATGACGCTCAGCTGGTGGCCATGCCGGAGCAGATTGGCAGCCATGCCATGGCCCATCATTCCCGCCCCAATCAGTGCGACATGCATGCTTGCCTCACTCCTTTGCCGCCGTTAAGCAGGCCTTGAACTGTCGTCTTCTCCCGCTTCTTCAGCGGGAGAAGGGACCCGTTGCTGACAAGCAACGGGGAGATGAGGGGAGGCGGACGCCCAACGCCGTTCGGAGCCCGCTTCCCCTCACCTCCCCCAACTTCGTTGGGGCCCCTTCCTCTCCCGCTGCGCGAGGAGAGGACGATGAGGCAAGCAAAACGAACCGGGAGTTTCACTATGGCGCTGCACCGCAATTACATCAATGGCGAATGGCTGGAAGGAAAGGGCGTTCGCGAGAACATCAACCCCTCCGACATCACCGACATCGTCGGCGAATATGCGCAGGCCGACAAGGCGCAGACTGAGGCCGCGATTGCCGCCGCGAAGGCAGCGCAACCCGCATGGGCGGCTGCCACGCCACAGGCGAGGGCGGATGCGCTGGAATTCACCGGCGTTGAACTGCTGGCGCGCAAGGACGAGATCGGAAGGCTGCTCTCGCGCGAGGAGGGAAAGCCCCTCTCCAACGGTATCGCCGAGACGATGCGCGCGGCGCAGATCTTCAAGTTCTTCGCGCAGGAAACATTGCGGGTTGAGGGTGTCGCCCTTGCCTCCGTGCGGCCCGGTGTCGACGTGACGATCACGCGCGAGCCCTTAGGCGTTGTCGGCCTCATCTGCCCGTGGAACTTCCCGATCGCCATTCCGGCCTGGAAGATGGCGCCGGCACTGGCCTTCGGCAATGCCGTGGTGTTCAAGCCCGCCGATCTCGTGCCGGGCTCGGCCTGGGCGCTGGCCGAGATCATCTCGCGCTCCGGGATTCCGAAGGGCGTGTTCAACCTCGTCATGGGGCGCGGCTCTGCCGTGGGGCAGACGATGCTGGAGTCGCGGGACGTTCATGCGATTTCCTTCACCGGCTCGGTCGAGACGGGCGCCAAGGTCGCCATGGCCTGCGCCACGCGCGGTGCGAAGTTCCAGCTCGAGATGGGCGGCAAGAACCCGCTGGTGGTGATGGACGATGCCAATCTCGACATCGCTGTTGCTGCCGCTCTCGATGGCGCCTTCTACCAGACGGGCCAGCGCTGCACCGCGTCTTCCCGCCTCATCGTGCAGGCGAAGATCCATGACCAGTTCGTGGAGCGCATGGTGGATGGCATGAAGAAGCTGAAGGTGGACCACGCGCTGAAGGATGGCACGGTGATCGGCCCCGTCGTCGATGAAGCCCAAATGGCGCAGGACGAGCGCTACATCCAGATCGCGCGCGATGAAGGTGCTGAACTCGCCTGGGGCGGCGAGCGGCTGAATCGCGACACGAAGGGCCACTATCTCTCGCCCGCACTGTTCGTCGGCACGAAGAACGGCATGCGCATCAACCGCGAGGAGGTCTTCGGGCCGGTTGCCTCGGTGATCAAGGTCGACAGCTATGACGAGGCGCTGAGTGTCGCCAATGACACGGCCTTCGGGTTGTCGTCGGGCATCATCACGACGTCGCTGAAACACGCGGGCGATTTCCGCAAGAAGTCGGCAGCCGGCATGGTGATGGTGAACCTCGCGA
Organism: Hyphomicrobiales bacterium; assembly: GCA_040379425.1. Lineage (GTDB taxonomy): Bacteria > Pseudomonadota > Alphaproteobacteria > Rhizobiales > Aestuariivirgaceae > Aestuariivirga. Next base: position 2,631 of record JBEILC010000052.1, on the reverse strand, counting down.
CTGCGGGTGTCGACTATCACGTGCCCTTCGGCGGCCGGAAAGGCTCAAGCTATGGCGCCCGCGAGCAGGGCCGCCATGCGGTGGATTTCTATACGTCGATCAAGACGGCCTATACGCTGGCGTGATTGCAACGGCTGAGCGTGTGGCCCCCCACCCCTGCCCCTCCCCCTCGCGGGGAGGGGCAGGGGTGGGGGGCCCGCGAGTCTCGTTTTCTCAATCCCCCGGCGCAGGCACCTCTTTCATCCGTCCGGTTGCGGCCTCGCGCGCGAAGAGCACGAGGCCGCTGCCCACCACGATGGCTGCGCCGATCAGTGTCCAGAGGTCCGGCAGGTCGCCGAAGAACAGATAGCCCGCGATCATCATCCAGACGATCTGGGTGTAGAGGAAGGGTGCGAGCGCGCTGGCGGGTGCGAGCCTGTGCGCCTGGATCAGCATCAGGTGGCCGACTGCCCCCGCGATTCCGATGAAGATGATGAGCAGCCATTGCAGGCCTTGCGGCGTCTGCCACAGGAAAGGGAGCGGCGTTGCCGCCGCAAGTGCGCCCACGAAGCCCACGTAGAACAGCGAGGTTTCCGCGCGGTCGCGGCCGCCCACCTTGCGGGTGGCGATGTTGTAGGCGGCGCCGCAGAAGGAGGAGGCAATCGACAGCAGCATGGCCCAGTGGAAGCTGTCGCTGCCCGGCCGCATGATGACGAGAACGCCGAGGAAACCGGCGATCACCGCGAGCCAGCGCCGCCAGCCCACATGCTCGCCCAGCAGTGGCACGGAGAGCGCGCAGACCCACAAGGGAATGGTGAAGAAGATCGCCGCCGTCTGCGCGAGCTGCAAGTGCATCATGGCGATGAAGTTCAGGATGGTGGAGACCATCAGCAGCACGCCGCGGAAGGCTTGCAGCACAGGATGGCGCGTCACCAGGAGATACGGGCCGCCGGAGCGGAAGACGACAGCCAGCGAAATCAGGAGGGCCACGGCATAGCGCCCGAACACCGCGACCGCCGGGGGCAGCTCCTGCGTCAGGTGCTTTGCTGCGGTGTCGAGGCTGGTGAAGGCCACCATCGAGGCCGTCATCAGCAGGATGCCGGTGATGCGTGGAGTCATTTGAGAGGCACGTGCGGCCCTCAGGCCAGCACGATGCCGCGCTCGGCGAAGCTGCGGTGCGTGGCGTCCACCGAGCCGTCAAGGTCGATGGAGCGGCAGGCGGCCTCGATCACCTCGGTGTCGAAGCCGAGCTTCCTTGCGTCCTCGGCCGAGAAGCGCACGCAATAATCGAAGGCGAGGCCCACGCAAACGGCCTTCTCGAAGCCGCGCTCCTTCAGGTAGCCGCCGAGCCCGGTGGGGGTGGTCTTGTCATTCTCGAAGAAGGCCGAATAGCTGTCGATGGCGCTGCGGAAGCCCTTGCGGATGATGAGCTCGGCATGGGGAATGTGCAGGTCCTTGTGAAAGGCCGCACCTTCCGTGTCCTGGATGCAGTGGTCGGGCCACAGCGTCTGCGGGCCGTAAGGCATGGTGGTGGTCTGGAACGGGCCCATGCCGGGGTGCTGCGAGGCGAAGGAGGAGTGGCCCTCCGGGTGCCAGTCCTGTGTCAGCACCACATGGGCGAAGCTCTTCGCCAGGCGATTGATCATCGGCACCACCTCATGCCCGCCGGGCACGGCGAGCTTGCCGCCGGGGCAGAAGTCGTTCTGGACATCGATGACGAGGAGAACGTCGGTATTCTTCCACATGGCTTCACCTCATGTCTGCAATGGCGGCGGCACAGCCCTTGAAGGCCGGGAACCGGTCGATGATGACATAGACCGGGATGGGACGCATCACGCCCGCCAGCCGTCCCTTTTCCTGGAAGATGGTGCGGAAGGACCCGGTCTTCAATTTCTCCGCGATCGACGGCGCGATGCCGCCCGCGAGATACACACCGCCGCGCGCCTGCATGGTCATTGCGGCATCGCCCGCGATGCGGGCGAGCCAGGTGATGAACTGGTCGAGCGTCCTGACCGCGGCCTCATCCGTTCCGGCAAGGGCGGCCTGCAGCACCTCCTCCGGTGTGGAGAACGCAGGCGCCGCCGAGGCGGCGCGGTACATGCGCAGAAGGCCGCCGCCGGTGATCGCATCCTCCGATTCGAACAGCACGCCGGGACGCGTCATCTTCTCCCGCCACTCGAACTCCTCGCGCGTGGCGACGGGGAGCGTGATGTGCCCGACTTCGCCTGGCAGCGCCATCCAGCCGCCTTCGGGCAGCGGCGCGAGTGTCGCCATGCCGAGCCCGGTGCCCGGGCCCAGCACGATCTTGACGGCGGGCTTGGCGGGCGTCTCGCCACCCACCTGCACGAGGTCATCGCCATCGAGATGGGGAAGCGACAGGGCGAGTGCTTCGAAATCATTGAGCAGGCGGAAGCGGCGCGCGGTTGCGGCCTTGCGCAGGCTCTCCCGCGTGAAGCGCCAGTCGCGGTTGGTGAGGCCCACCGTCTCCCCCTCGATGGGGCCGGCGACGGCGATGGCGGCGGCGGCAAGCCCGGTCAGGCCCTTTGCGGTCAAATAGGCGGCAATCGAATCCTCGAGCGAGGCGAAATTGTCGTTCTTCTGGACGGCGATGTCCTGGACGCGCGTCGAGCCGGGCTCGACCAGGCCGAAGCG
>JBEILC010000051.1:0-15943 GCA_040379425.1 Hyphomicrobiales bacterium | reverse complement strand
GCGCCATCTACCGTGACAACGCCAATTCCTTCTACCGGCTCGGCCTCTGAGGAGCGTGACGTGGCCCGCAGCACCATGCCCAAACCGCCTCCCGCTGCAGCAGAGCCCATCGATGCTTTTTCCGGCCTCGTGACCACCGTGCGTGAGGAGCGCGTGGCGGCAGGTTTCGGCGGACCCGCACTCGAACGCCGCTCGATTTCGGAGCAGGTCGCCAACCGCATCCTTGCCATGATCAAGTCGGGCAACCTCAAGCCCGGCGACCAGTTGCCAACCGAAGCCCAGATGACCATCGCCTTCGCCATCTCCCGCCCGCCGCTGCGCGAGGCGCTAAAGGCGCTGACCATCATGGGTGTGCTCGCAAGCCGCCAAGGCGGGCGCTACACGGTGACGGACCTGTCGCCCGCCCGCATGGCGGTGCCCTTCAACGTCATGTTCGGCGCGGATTATGACGTGAACGAACATTTCGAGGCGCGCGTGACGGTGGAAACCACCCTGGTGCGCCTGTGCGCCGAGCGCGCCAGCCCCGAACTCCGCCATCGCATCCTGAAACTCGCGGTCGATGGCCGCGCCTTCCACCAGGATCCCGTCGCCTTCCGGCTCATTGACATCGAGTTCCATGAATCCCTCTATGGCGGCGCCAGAAATCAACTGCTCAGCACCATGGCGCGGATTCTCTATGACGTGGGCCTCGAGGTGCGCCGCGTGGCGAGCACCGTTCCCGGCATCATCGAGACGAGTGTGCGCCAGCACATCGAGGTGGCGGAAGCCATCATGGCGCGTGACGCCAGAAAGGCGACGGAAGCCTACCGCCGGCATCTCGAACATGTCCGCGATTCAACCATTCAATCCATGGCCGCGATCACGCCGGCACAACGGGGATGACATGCCAGACCGCATCGCTTTCCGCATGAACCTCAACCCCGGCCAGGCCGCCGAATATGAGAAGCGCCATGACGAGATCTTTCCCGAACTCGTTACACTGCTGAAAGAGTCGGGCATCTCCGATTACACAATCTGGCTGGACCCCGAGGACAATCACCTCTTCGTCATCCTCACGCGCGCCGACGATCACAAGCTCGATCTTCTCCCGGACCATGAGGTCATGAAGCGCTGGTGGGCCTTCATGTGTGACATCATGCAGAGCAACCCGGACAATTCACCGGTCGCCGTGCCGCTGAAGCGTGTGTTCTATCTGCCATGAGCCCTGCCTTCACCATCAAGGCGGTGCGGGTCTTCACGCTCAACCCTTCGGCCAATGAGGGTACCTATTTCAAACCCGGCGATGCGAAACACTGGCTGGTGGACAGCCTGATCGCCAACCCGATGTCGGGCTATCTGGAATACCGCGAGAAGCGCTCGAGCTGGGGCATCGGTGTGCTGAGCGCCATCATCGTCGAGATCGAGACTCAAGACGGTTCGGTTGGTGTTGCCACGGGCTCGGGCGGCATGCCCGCGGCCTGGCTCATCCGCCATCACTTCACCCGCTTTTTGATCGGCGAGGATGCGCGCAACATAAACCGCATCTGGGACCAGCTCTATCGCGCCTCGCTGCCCTATGGCCGCAAGGGCATTCCGATCATGGCGATCAGTGCCGTGGACCTGGCACTCTGGGACCTCGTGGGAAAGATCAGGAAAGAGCCCGTCTATAATCTGATCGGCGGATTGAGCCGTGACGAGATGACCTTTTACTGCACGACGCCGGAGCCACTCGCCATCAAGCAGCTGGGCTTCTGGGGTGCGAAGGTTCCCCTGCCCCACAGCCATTTCGAGGGCGAGGAAGGACTGCGCAAGAACATCGAATTCCTCGCCCGCCACCGCGCCGCCGTGGGGCCCGATTACCCGCTGATGGTGGACTGCTACATGTCGCTCACCGTCAACTATGCGATCAGGCTGGCGGAGGCCGCCAAGCCCCTCAACATCCACTGGTGGGAGGAAGTACTCTCGCCCGATGATGACGATGGCTACCGCGAGATCAAGCGCGCACATCCCACACTCAAGTGGACAACGGCCGAGCATGAATACACGCGCTATGGCTTCCGCCAACTCATCGCCGAGCGCGTCATCGACATCCTGCAGCCGGATGTCATGTGGGTCGGCGGCCTCACCGAGACGCTGAGGATCGCGGCGCATGCTTCCGCCTATGACACGCCCGTGGTGCCGCATGGCAGCGGACCATATTCCTATCACTTCATCGCCAGCCAGACAGGCCCTGCCTTCTGCGAATATGTCGCCGCGAGCCCGGATGGTAAGTCCATTCAGCCGGTCTTCGGCAAGCTGTTCGAGGGCGAGCCCATGCCGGTCAACGGCCGTATGAAAATCCCGGACAGCCCCGGCTTCGGCATGGAACTCCGTGATCGCGGCATGCTTGTTCCAGTCGATTGAACCGGGACAAGGGCTCGTGCTCCTCCGGTCTTCGGGAAAGGATGCAACATGCCGAAGAACACCATCTGCCTCTGGCATGACAAGGATGCGGAGGCTGCCGCCCGCTTCTACGTCAGTGTCTTTCCGCACAGTGCCATCACCGCCGTCCACCGCGCGCTCAGCGATTATCCCTCCGGCAAGGCGGGTGACGTGCTCACCGTCGCGTTCACCGTGGCGGGCATTCCCTGCCTGGGGCTCAACGGCGGCCCGGCCTTCCGGCACAGCGAGGCCTTCTCCCTCCAGATTGCCACGGAGGATCAGGCGGAGACTGATCACTACTGGAATGCCATCGTGGGCAATGGCGGGGAGGAAAGTGCCTGCGGCTGGTGCAAGGACCGCTGGGGGCTGTTCTGGCAGATCACGCCGCGGATCCTGATGAAGGCACTGGCAGCGGGCGGCGAGGAGGCCAAACGGGCCTTCGATGCCATGATGGAGATGAAGAAGATCGATGTCGCCGTGATCGCAGCAGCGAGAAACGGCCTGAACAGGACCGGGTGACCCGAATCTGCCGGCAAATTGCACTTATGGTAAACAGCCCGTGCGCATTTCCGCCCGTGATCGAAGGACGCCGGCAGGGTCCCGCCAAGATGCGGTAAACGAAGCATTAAGAAACGAAGCATTAAGGGCACTCCGTGGCGAATTCTCCAGCAGAACCTCCGATCTGCCCGAGTTCAAAACGGGTGAAAAACACATTCTAAAGTTGCACCGTGCACAGCTTAGAGTTGCACCGTGCACAGATGCGGATTTGCAACGCACGCTGCCCTTCGCCAACCCCGGATCGAATTTCGTTTTTCTTTTGATTACGATTGGATATAACCAATTTAGCACGTGCACGCGTGTTGTGTGTCAAGGGAAGTATGATGAATACCACGGCCTTCGCCAGGAAATCATCCAGAGAACTGGATTCGGATGGCACGCTATCAGACGTGTCGAGTCTCCGGTCGCAGCGTTGGTCCGACCGCAACACCTCGCACCGCCCCTTGACGGCACGCCACGACGTCGAGCGTTTCGATGGCATCAGCAAGCAACCCGCCAATGACGGCCAGTCGCGTGCGCGCGGCCAGACGCGCGTACGCCTGAGCTTTGTCGGCTCCCGCTATTTCTGGGCCGCAGCCATCACCACCGTCGCCTTCTGCGTGATCTTCGCGATCATCATGGGCTTCACCAGCACCGGGGCCATCGCGGCCCTTTTGCGCAATCCGCTCCAGTTCTCGTCCTTCCTGCTGTCGATCGTGGTGATCGCCGCGATCCAGTGGCTGCTCGCCATGTCCGCCCACCGCCAGGCGGTGAATTACGAGATGTGGCGCCGCGTGATCACGCTCACCCAGCGCCTCAACGATCCTGGCCCGCTGGCGGATGAAGCGAGCCGCAGCCTGACCGCCTCCTTCGACCGGCTGGTAAGCGACCTCGACTCCCGCATGTCGGCGCTCGATGAGCGGACTGCGGCACTCTCCGAGCAGATGTCCTCCATCATGCAGCAGTCGGAAGCCTCCGCGGAGATCAACATCTCCCAGATGCGGAGCATTGCCGACGCGACCGAGGCCCAGAAGGATTCGCTGCAGCGCATCGGCGCGGCGATCTCGGCCGAAGTCATCCCCGTCATCAGCAAGCTCGAAGGCACCGTCACCTCGCTTGAGGACGTTTCGCAGAGCGCGGGTGGAATTCTGGGCGCGGTCGGCAGCCAACTGCAGCTCAGCACGCGCGAACTGCAGGTGTGCCTGGAGGAGTTCAACCGCGCCAATCTCACCATCGCGCCCGAAATCCAGAAGCGCGTGGCGCGTTTCGAGGCCATCATGTCGCGCCTTCCCGACCAGCTCGAGGCGACACTGAGCCGCCTCAACCCGATCTCCGAAACCATCTCCGATGCGGCAATGCTCTCGACCGCCAATGTCGACGTGATGGAGCAGCTGGCGAAGGAGATCACCTCGAGCCTGCACAACAACCGCACGATGTTCAAGGAGTTCTCCGACGCCAACACGGACATGTTCCGCAGCGCCGTCGACGGCCATGTCGATCGCTTCCGCGAACTTCTTTCGGGCGTCATCACGGAGGAGGTCACCAGGCTCTCCGCCATGTCGCGCGAACTGGGCTTCCTGGCGGAGACCGCGAATTCCCTCGTCGACAGGCTGCACCACCCGGTGAGCCAGGTGTCGGCAACCGCGAACAAGGCCCTGGCGGAAATGACCGCCTCCGTCGCCACGCTCGACGAGAAAATCCAGAAGAACCTCTCCGCTTCCGTCACCCAGCTCAACACCGCGGCCTCGCATGTCATCAGCGCTGTGAGCCGGGAAATCGATGCCGCCACCATCGCGCTTCAGACGCGCCTTGCCGCAAGCTCGAGCGACCTCGTGCAGCGTGTCAACACCGATGCCACGCGCTTCGAGAGCCTCATCGACGAGGCGGCCGAAAAGACCTCCATGCGCATCGCAGGCGCCATCAAGGATCTCCCGGCGGCACTGTCGCTGCGCATGGAGAGCGAGATCGCCAAGGTCGATGGATCGCTTAAGGGTTCCATCGTCGGCCTCTCCGACCAGATGCGGACTATCATCGACGGCATCCCGGCCCGTCTCACCTCGATGACGCGCGAGACGCTCCAGTCCCTGGAGCACGATCTCGAGCGCTCCTTCGACGGCGTGGCCGAGCGCTCGGAATCGCTCAACCAGATGTTCCGGCAGAACGCCACCGACACGACCGAAGCCGTGCTCGAAAGCTATGTCGACTTCATCTTCCTGGCACTCAACCGGTTCCGCTCGGAGATGGAAGTGCTCAACACCAGCTTCCGCAAGGAACTCGAAACCAGCATCGCGCTGATCCCCGCGCCGGTGCCAAAGGATCCGGTGACGATCAGGACACCTGCGGCAATCGATCACCCAACGAGCGGCCCCAGCGCGGCGAACCTGGCGGAGGAGTTACAGCTTATCCCAGTCGAGATGCCGCCCGCAGAGCCGCGCCCTGCGTCCAGCGGCGCCTAGTCCACCAGCAGAAATGGGGATGGGCAGCGCTCCAATGATCTCCAGGTTACTGCAGTGCTGAACTGGCTGCGCAATCGGAAACATGTGGATGAGGTCCACCGCCTGGCGGTCCGCCCGTTCATGCTGCTCAAGGCGCGTCAGCCCCGCGTGATGCCGGGCCTCTGGCAATCGAACTATTGCTGCACGATCTCCTATTTCTGGACGGCCGTTGTCGCCGAGGACATGTGTGGCGAAGACACCGGCAATGACACCAAGCTGCGCACCCTGCGTGAGGCCTTCGCGCGGCTTGTGGAGGAGACCCAGGGAACGCCCCATGACGTGATGCGCCGCGTGCTGCCGGACGGGCATCCAATCCGCCGGCGCAGCCTGGTGGATTTGAAGCGGGTCGTCGATCTCTACAACGGTGTCGTGGAGGACCGCCACATGATCTATCCCGAGTGCCGCGAGGCGGTCTACCAGGACGGCCGGCCCGCCATCGATCCGGACAGGGCGGGGCTCGAGAAGGAATTCGCCTACGAGATCCTCCTCTCTAGCTACCTGGGGCAGAACGCCATGAATTTCGAAAACGAACAGGTGCCGTCATGAGCGGCGCGCAGCTTCGTGAAATGCTGAAACACGCCTGAGACGCGAAAGGCCGGAGCCAAAGGGGATGCGCAACAAGGAGTTCGAGATCGTCAAGGACCTCATCGCGGGGCGCGAGCCCCGGCAGCCGGACACGGGCCGTCATTACCGCAGCACGCTGGCGCCCGCGCCCTTCCGGGAAATCGATGGCGAGGTTCTGGCGCGCCAGTATGTGGCCCATCGCAAATTTCTCGAGACCGAAGCCCAGGCCCGCACTGCGGATGGCGAGGCCGTTCTGACGGGAGGCGCGCGCGCTCCGAAGCTCAGGGGCGACCGGCGGCCATATCTGACCGGAGAGAAGGCGTCATCGGGATGGTTCTTGGGGCTTTCTCGCCTTTGGCGCCGCTGAGGGCCTACATCAGCAGCGGCAGCGCGATGAACAGCAGGAAGTAGATCGCAACAACCCAGAAGATCAGAAGCCCCACAGAGCGCCAGGGGCGCGGCAGTTGGAACGTGGACTCTGGCTGCAGGTCCGAAAAGTCCTCGTCGTCATCCATGTCGGGCGCCGGAGCGATGGGGGCCTTGCGCCGTGCCGGCACCGTTGCCGAAGATGTGGCGCGGTTCGACGCGACAGCGCGGGAAACCTTGCGGATCGGCGGGGCCGCGCGCAAATCCTTCGCAAATCCCGGAGCCACATCGCGGGCGTCCGCTGCATCGGGGGCAACGGCGGCACTGTCCGCCACGACATCCACCGCCGCCGCGGCCGGGGGCGTGATGCCGAGCTTCACCTTCAGCCATTCAGTGAACAGCGTGTCCTGCGGGAAATGCTCTTCGAGGATCGCGGCCATGGCATCGCGCAGCCCGACTGATTTCGCGGCGGGGTCGGCGGCGACAAGCTCGTTCAGCGCCATCGCGGCGGCGGTGCGCGAGGACAGCATCAGCATCTTCGCCAAGGCCTGTATGTCGGGATCCTCGCCGAAAAACTGGCGGAAGAATCCCTTCTCCATCTCGCCCGCGAAGCGCCAGGGATCCTCGCCGCACTCCCCGCGCAAATAGGCCTCATGGAAGGACTGCGCCAGCGTATCGGAGTAAAGCGCCAGCCTGGCGCAGATGCGCTCGATGTCGGAAGCGCGGTCCTCAGCCCCGTTCAGGGTGGATGGCGCCGGCGCTCCGCCCACCTCGGCCTCGGGCACCATGGGAGGGGACTGAAACAGCGCGGCATCGCGCAGTTCCTCGTCATACTCGCTCCGCGAAGCGGACTTCGAGAGAACGGCGTAAGCCTCCTGGATTTCGATGAAGCGGTTTGTTTCCGCGGCATCCGCATCGGCGCGGTCGGGGTGGAATTCCTTCGCGAGCGCGCGATACGCTGCCTTGATGACAACCTCCGGCGAGTCGGGAGCAACGCCGAGAACGTCATAGTGCGTTCGTACTGTCGTATTCACTGCCGGCGCCCAATACATGAATCATCCGGAAATTAACACGTGGGTCGGAAGCCGCAACATTGAGTTGCTTGCCAAGTGTGGCCCGGTCGCTATTTCTGCCACCAGCGCTTGAGGTCGACAGGCTGCTGGGTCCGAACCGGAAGATAAGCCGGCGCCATGCGCTTTGCCTTATCTTCGAGCGATGTGATCGCTTCTTCGACGTCATCCGCCCAGGCATCCATGTGTGCGATGCTTTCGGCGTGGTTGTCGAGACGCCGGATCACCGCACGCAACTGCCAGAACAGTGCGCCGCATGCCACGATGAGGCAGATGACAAGCCATGCGGGCGTTGCCGCAGTAAGCCAGGCCGCCAGCTGTTCAAACACAGAGGGCAAGATGGTCAACCATGCGATGTTTCTTCATTCTGAGCGACCGCATTCATGCGTGGTTGCGTTGTCCGATGCAAGACATCCATGCCAGCTATCGAGACTTTCATGCAAATCTGATTAAAAAAAGGCGCATGCTTCGATCCCTGATTGACGTCATTCGGGTCATATACCGCCGTCTCATGGGGCCGGGCACGGCTTCGTCGAATCATTGGACGGGGAGCCCCGCCCTTTGCAAAGAATTGCGGAAATCGTTAACGAATGCTTTGCTTCCTGTCCTGCAATGGGATGAAACACAGATATGAAAATGATTTCATCTTCCAGGGAATCTGCGAGCCTCAGGGGGGGGAACGCGCGTGATGAGCCGGCGCTATTGGGTCCTGTTCTGGATCGCCATTGGAATGGCGGCGCACTCCTTCGTCGTTGGACGATTTTTAGGCAGCAGCTTTTTCATGCTGCTGTTCTTCTGGGGCTGGGTTGCGGCGGCGGCCTACCGCGGCAAGCTCGATTCAGCGCGCGCCATGGCAATCACCATGGTGGTTCTGCTGGTGAGCGTCGCGGCGGTCATGGCCCTGTTCCAGGCTTCGTTCCATAACGAGCTCGCGTACTATGCCTTCGCGCTCTATCCCGCAATCGTTAGCTGGATCTGCGTCTATCTCTACGTGCGCCACCTGATGCAGGCGGAGAGCGGCCGCCAGCGCGCCAGGCGCGGCACAGGCCGTCAGCTCGAACTGGGCGTTCCCGGATCCCATGTAGACCGCGAGGATCTTCACCGGCACAGTCCCTGAGTTCATCCCTGCATGGGCCACCTTCATGGCTTCGAGGAAGGACTTGCCCTGCTTGAACGTCTTCTTTCCCTTGGGCCCGTAGTCGACCGTCACCTCGCCCTCGAGAATGTGGATGAAGACGGGCACGCCATGCTGGTGGGCCATCGTCTTCTCGCCCGGTGCAAGTGTCACGATCATCGCGTTGACATGGGCCTTTCCGGCGGTGGGCTAGGCGATCTCCTCGCCCATCACCGTAGTGCTGCCGGAGAGAGCTTGATCGCAGGGTAGCCGTCGGCAAGCGCGGGTGCTGCGGCGGCGGCAAGGAACGCCAGTGCTATCGGGGCCTTCGTCATTCTCGTTTGTCTCCTTTGGTCAGGGCGGCTGCAGTTCCCAGGGAATGCCCTTTCTGCCCATCTCGTAGCCGAAGTCGAACAGCGCCTTCATGTAGTCCGGGTCGAAGGGTGCCGGCTCCTTGCGGGTGAAGCTCTCGGGGATCCAGATAGCGCGGAAGGCAATGCCGTCACGCTGGGCATTGGAGTGCATGCGGTAGAGATCGCCGATGCCCTGCATCTTGATCAGTGAACTGATCGACTTGCCCACAATCGAGGCCAGCTTCGGCTTCACCGTGCTGTATTCGGGCGTGACCTTGCCGTTGCGGATCACATAGAGCGTGCGCTTCATGCCCGTGCGCTTCAGGTCCTTGTCGGACTGGCGGACCGAGAAATTCGACGGGAACATGAAGGCCTGATTGCTGGTGCCGCCATCGACGTGCAGTTCATCAAAAGTCTTGCCGTCGGCCACGACCTTGATGTTGACGGGCGGGAACACGCCGGGGATCGAGGCCGAGGCAACGAGAATGTCCTGGATCAGCTGCTTGCGGCCCGCGACACCGCTCATCGCGATGGCGCCGATGTCCCACACCACCGGGCGCTCGGCGTCGAGGTTCGTCGTGCCGACGAGAAGCCTTCGGCCGCGCTTGTGCTCGCGCACGATGTCCGTCAGCATCTGGTCCGTCACATAGCGCGCAACGAGGTGGCGGAGCGGCGTGTTGTCGGCAACCGATTCCGAACCAATGATGCGGAAGATGGCCTTCTTCTCGTAAACGTCCTTGCCCGAAGTCTCGGTGTAGGATTCCTTCAGCAGCGCGTCATAGGGCGGACCGAGAAAGGCGAAAGGTGCGATGAGCGAGCCAGTGCTGACGCCGGTGACAACCGTGAACTCAGGCCTGGTGCCCGAAGCCGTCCAGCCAAAGAGCACGCCCGCCCCGAAGGCGCCGTTGCTGCCACCGCCCGAGACGGCGAGATAACTGCGCGTCTTGGTGGTCATGCCCGCGGCCTTCTGCTGAGCCGCGATCTCCGCGATGGCCTCCGCCGTCAGGCCGTCGCCACTGTCGCCCCAGTAGCGGATGCCTTGGTATCCCGGAACAGAAGATTGCTTGACGAGCGGTTCCGGCACCGGATCGCGCAGCGATTCAACGGTCGGGCCGGCACAGGCGGCAAGCGCCAGTCCCAGAAGGATGACGGACAGGTATCGGATCAGTTTCAAGTTGGAGAATGTCCTTGTTGGCAACGCTATAAAAGCCGCCGGCGGTTACTTTGGAAACAGGAAGGTCATGCCGAAGCGCGCGCCCCAGCCTTCCGGTCCCACATCCTCAGGTGACACGGCCCAGTAGCGAACGCCGCCAAAAATGCTTACCGGCTGGCCGCCGAGATTGACGAGCTTGGACACACTTCCGTTGAGCGGCACGGACCAGTTGCCGCCTTCCCAGTCATAGGTGGACTCGGTGCTGATCGAGACTGTCCAAGAGTCCTTCGTGGTGTAGGAGAGGAAGGGCTGGAGAAAGGTTGCGTTGATGCCGGTGTCCTCTTCCGCGCCCGCGAAGGACCAGATGTGGTTGGCAAGCATGCCGGCGGTCCAGCCGCCGCTCTGCCACAGCGCAACGCCCGTCGGTCCCGCACCCCACTTCTCAACCCAGCAACTCATCGGTCCGGGTCGGCACATAAAGCACCGGCCCCACGCCCCATACCCAGCCGTTCACGGACTTGCTGGGCGACAGGAAGAGGCTCTGCACGGTATTGCCGATTCCGAATTGCTCGCCCGTACCTGGGCCGATGTCCTGCTGGCTGATCACCGGCACAATGGTGCGCGAGATCAGGTTCCAGTCCTCGTTGAGCGTGAAGGGAATGACCGGCTGGATATTGACCAGCACCTGCTCGCCCTCCTCGAGGGGGCCGATGCCGCTGTTGTAATTGCCCTGGATCGGCACGCTGATGAGTGCCGCCACCGGGTTGGCGAGCTGCTTGGCGAGGTCCTCGGATTGATCCGCCCAGGCGGCCGGAGCTGCGAGCATCATCGCACCGAGACCTGCAGCGAAGTATGAAACGCGAAGCATCGCCTCAGAACCGGAAGACGCCGGCCATCACCGGGCCCTGCTGCACCATGTCGTAGACGAAGCCGTCACTGCTATAATCGACGCTCACCGCGCGGTAGCCTGCGAAGACATCGAAGTGGTCGGTGAAGGAATAACCGGCACCCGCCATCACGTCCCACATCAGGTCTGAACCAACGCCGAAGCCGCCGATCATGCCCCAGGACGTGACATAGACATTCTCCGACACGCTAAGGCGGAGCTTCACGCCTGCGAGGGGATCGATCCAGTCGCCGCCGTCATCGAAGGTCCTGCCGCCGGGCGGCGCCGCGCCGCTCACTTCGAACTCGTTGTTGACGGACCAGTACCGCGCACCGCCGATCAGATCGACACGGAGGGCTTCGTCATCGACGATCGAATAGCTGCCGAAACCCGTCACCATCCAGATCGTGGTGTCGACATCGATGCTGTCGATCGGGACAGCATCCTCCCGCGGATTCTCGACAGTCATGCCGAGTTTCGTATAGGTCAGGTCCATGCCCAGCGAGAAGCGGCCGTTGCGCGCCTCGCCAATACCCATGAAGGCAAACTCGAGGTTCTCGAGAATGTCGCTGAAGCTCAGCTCCACGTCCTGGACCGGCAGTCCGAAGACCCCTGCCTGGCCGTCGATTCCGGCGGCCCAGAGATAGGCTGCTCCGGTAAAGGTCCAATCGCTTGCGGCTTCGTCGGTGATGGCATCGGCGGCAAGGGCCTGTCCGGTGACCAGGGCGGTGAGGGCCGTGGCGGCAAGGATCGGGCGGGCGGAATTGCGACTCATGGAATGATTCCTTCGTTTGGTGGAGGAACCATATCCCTTTTCATTCGCCGTTTCCATGAGGCATTCAGGACACAGCCCCGGCGGCCTGCAGGCTGGCGTAAGGACGTGCTGGCCTCCGCGTCAGATCCCCTCCTCGTTCATCATGTGCGAACGAGGCTCTTTCCGTTCTCCTGCTCGTTGCGCGGGGTGCTCTTCCGCCCCGCCTTGGCGGGCGATTTGCGGCCCGGCGGCGTCTTGGCAACCTGATTGGCCTGTTCGGCGATCATGTTGAGTTGCTCGCTGGTCTGGGATTGCTCCTTGAGGGAGCGTTCGAGCAAAGAAGCGGCATTGCGCCGCCCCAGCATCTCGGCCCAGCGGCGCAGCATCGAGTGTAACCTTGCCCTTATGAAACCAGCTCGCCGCCATGGCGTTCCTGCAAGGCCAGCAGGGAGGAGAACCGCCATCGCCAGCTTCATGTTCTGCACCGGCATCGAGAACAGCAACCCGACCATCGATCACGGCAGGACCCGAATCGACGAAATGGAGAGCTGCCACTTCTACAAGCGCTGGCGGGAGGACTTCGCGCCGGTGAACGAGATGTTCATCTGCGCCACCTTCTCCGCCAGATACGGCTGGTGGAACGAGCAGGAAACATCGGACCGCTGCTATGTGACAGCCATCAAGCACATCGTGAAGGCCAATGTGATGGCCATGCAGGCGATCCTGAAGTTGAGGCCGGATGCGATCTTTATCCAATCCGAGTCATCTGAGTATTTCCATGCCAAGAACCCGGCCGCCATCGCCCAGGCGGAGCACCTCAACGCGCTGCGCTTCCTGCCGCTCGATCTCAACTACGGCCGCCGCGTGGACAGCGAGGTCTATGACTATCTCCTCGACAATGGCATGACGCGGGAGGAGTACCGCTTCTTCCTCCAGCACCGGCTGAAGCAGCACTCGATCATGGGCAATGACTATCACGTCACCAACGAGCATCGCGTCTGCGCGGACCGCCTCGTGCGTCCGGCAGGCGAGATCTTCGGCTATGACGAGATCACGCGCCAATACTTCGACCGCTACCGCCTGCCGGTGATGCACACCGAGACCAACCACATGGAAGGGCCCACGGGGCAGGAAGCGGTCAACTGGCTGTGGAAGGAATGGGCCAATGTGCTGCGCGTACGCAACAACGGCGTGCCCATCGTCGGCTTCACCTGGTACAGCCTCACCGATCAGGTCGACTGGGATATGGCACTCCGCCACCACAACAACAGGGTGAATCCGCTTGGCCTCTACGATCTCGACCGCAACATCCGCAATGCCGCCCGCGCCTATCGCCAGCTCATCGCGGACTGGCGCAACGTGCTCCCCACCCAGAGCCTGCGCCTCACCGTGCCCGTCGTCATGCCGCCGGAAACCCCGCCCCTGCAGGCCGAGACCCACCGCAACCTCGCCCGCGAGGTGGCGCATGGCCAGACGCCGCAACCTTCCACCCAGTCGAGCTAGACGCACCGCCTCTTGCCAGCCCGCGCCCCGTCACCTAACAGGACCGGACAGCTGAAAAATGGGAGTGCCGGATGGCAAAGCGTATCGTCTTCACGGGTGGTTCGGGCAAGGCGGGAAAGCACGTCGTGCCATGGCTAAAGGCCAAGGGATATGACATCCTGAATGTAGACCTGAAGCCGCTCGACTGCCCGGGTGTCAACACACTCATCACGGATGTGACCAACTCGGGCCAGGTCTTCAACGCGCTCTCCATGCATTTCGGCTTCGAGGGCTTCGAGCAGGGCAAGGTTCCGTCCGCACCCGATGCGGTCGTCCATTTCGCCGCCGTGCCGCGCGTCCTCATCAGTCCGGACAACACCACCTTCGCTGCCAACACGGTCTCCACCTACAACGTCATCGAGGCGGCGATGAAGCTTGGCGTCAGGAAGGTCATCATCGCGTCCAGCGAGACGGCCTATGGCGTGTGCTTCGCCGAGGGCGACAAGGACTATCACTACTTCCCCCTCGAGGAAGACTATGACATCGACCCGATGGATTCCTACGGCCTGTCGAAGCTCGTGAACGAGAAGACCGCCAAGGCCTTCGCCATGCGCTACGGCGCGGACATCTACGCGCTCCGTATCGGCAATGTCATCGAACCCCATGAATACCCGATGTTCAGGGGCTTCCTCGAAAGGCCGATGAGCCGCAAGCGCAACGCCTGGAGCTACATCGATGCGCGCGACTTGGGGCAGATTGTGCATCTCTGCATCGAGAAGGATGGCCTGGGCTTCCAGGTGTTCAATGCTGTCAATGACACCATCACCACCAAGGAGTCGACGGCGGAGTTCCTGAAAAAACACGTGCCTCACATTCCCCTGAAGCGCGAGATGAAGGGCTATGAGGCCCCGCTTTCCAACGCCAAGATTCGCGAGGTTCTGGGCTTCCGCGAGGAACATGACTGGCGGAAATACGTCAGATGAAGCTGCCCTTCACGCCGCTGGTAGAGACGCTCCCCTCCTCCGTGCCCTTCGTCGGGCCGGAGGCGCTGGAACGCCGCACCGGCACGCGCTTCCGCGCCCGCATCGGGGCGAATGAGAGCGTGTTCGGGCCTTCGCCCAGGGTCACCGCCGCCATCGCGGCGGCCGCGCCGGAGGTCTGGCAGTATTGCGATCCCGAGAACCATGAGATCCGCAAGGCCCTGGCCCGTCATCTCGGCGTTCAGCCGTCGAATGTCATGGTAGGTGAAGGCATCGACGGTCTCTTCGGTCTCGCGGTGAGGTTCTTCGTCGAGCGGGGCGTCACCGTCGCCACCTCGGCGGGCGCCTATCCGACCTTCAACTTCCATGTCCATGGCTTCGGCGGCACGCTCGTCACCACGCCCTATGTGAATGACAAGGAAGACCCCGCCTCGCTTCTCGATCTGGCGCGGCGCGAGACGGCGCGGCTCATCTACTTCGCCAATCCCGACAATCCGATGGGCGGCTGGTGGGGGGCCGAAGAGGTCAACCGCATGATCGCGGGTTTGCCTTCGGGAACGCTCCTCATGCTGGACGAGGCCTATGGCGAATTCGCGCCGGAGGGCACATTGCCGCCGCTCGATGTTTCAAACGCGCAGGTGCTGCGCTTCCGCACCTTCTCAAAGGCCTATGGCCTGGCGGGCATGCGGTTGGGCTACTGCATCGGCCACGCGGATCTGATCTCCGCCTTCGACAGGATCCGCAATCACTTCGGCGTCACGCGCCTCGGGCAAATCGCTGGTCTCGCTGCACTGGACGATCAAGTCCATATCAGGTCCGTCGTCGCGAAGGTCGCAGCCGCGCGCGAGACCATCGCGGCGATCGCGCGTTCCAATGGCTTGACGCCGCTTCCCTCCGCCACCAACTTCGTCACGATTGACCTCGGCCGCGACGGCGCTTATGCGCGGCGCGTTCTCGATTTACTGGTGGGTGCGGGGGTGTTCGTGCGCATGCCGGGCGTGGCGCCCCTGAACCGCTGCATCCGCGTCACGGCGGGGACACCGGCGGACCTCGGCATTCTTGCCGAGGAACTGCCGAAGGCCCTGAGGGCAGCTGGTTGACCCTCAAGCGCCGGCCAGCAGCCCTCGACGGATGCACAAACTTGAATTAGAGTTCTCTCGAAGCTACATCGGAGTTCATGTCGGATGATGTCCGGCGGCGCATGCCCGGCGTCGATAATCCGGGCTGAAATGCTGTTCGGGAGGGGCCCTCATGAAGAAGCTACATAGCCAGGGCGTGCACCACATCACCCTGAATGGCGCCGATCGCCAGACGTCCATCGACTTCTGGGAGGGCGTCCTCGGCATGCCCTTCGTGTTTGAGTAGCCCAATCTCGACAAGGCATCGGAAAGCCATCTCTATTTCGATCCCGGCGACGGCCGCCTCATCACCATCTTCACGGATGAGGGGCGAAAGCCTGACCCGCGCCGCACGCCAAGCGAACCTGGCTGCGTGCATCACATCGCATTCTCTGTATCGCGGGTCACGTTCCTGCAGGCCGTCAAGCGGCTGGACGAGCGCGGCATGAAGCATTCCGGCGTCAAGGACCGGGGGTTCATGGACTCGATCTACTTCACCGATCCACTCGGCCTTCTGATCGAGCTTGCCTCATACCGCTTCGAGCCGCCTAGAGCGGAATGAGGCTTGACGGAATCAGGAGGGATTCCCGGCGCATTGAAAGTGTGATTCAAACTGGCCACTGGGCGGAGGCCAGTTTCGATGACCAAGCCATATCCGATGGAGTTGCGTG
>JBEILC010000050.1:0-16069 GCA_040379425.1 Hyphomicrobiales bacterium | reverse complement strand
TTCCTATTTTTCCTGCTGAGGCGATTGACCGTCGAACGGAGAACCCCAACAGGAGGGTGCAGGCAGATCGCCGTTGGGCCAAACACACAAGGAGCGATGGAATGATCAACGGTTCTCAGCTCGAAAGACGAGAGCCTGATGGGGAGGAACTGGGCGGAGCCCTTCTCGCTCTATGGCCTGCTGGCGGAATCAATCGAGGTCTCGGATGACCGGCAGAGCTTCACCTTCAGGCTCAGGCCCGAGGCGAAGTTCTCGGATGGAACCCCGGTCACCGCCGCGGATGTCGTCTTCACGCTCGAGACGCTGCGCGGCAAGGGGCGGCCCAATTTCAAGAATTCCTATTCCAAGATCACCAAGATCGAAACGCCGGACGAGCGCACCATCCGCTTCACGCAAGAGTCGGGCGACCGCGAACTGCCGCTGATCATCGGCGTCATGCCCATCCTCTCCAAGGCCTTCTGGGAGGGCAAGGATTTCGCGGCGACAACGCTCGACCCCATCGTAGGCTCCGGCCCCTATGTGATCCAGTCGGTGAAGGCGGGCGAGACCATCACCTATGCGAAGGACCCCGATTACTGGGGCAAGGACCTTCCCCTGCAGACGGGCCTGTGGAACTTCGACGAGGTGCGCTTCGACTATTACCGCGATGCCAATGCCGCCTTCGAGGCCTTCAAGTCCGGGCTTGCGGATGTGCGCGTCGAGAATGATCCGGTGCGCTGGAACACCGGCTATGACTTCCCCGCGGTGAAGGAGGGCAAGATCACGCTGGAGAAGATCGAGCAGAAGACGCCCGCCCCGGCATCGGGCTTCGTGTTCAACACCAGGCGCAAGCTGTTCGAGGATCCGCGCGTGCGCGAGGCGCTGATCATGGCCTTCGATTTCGAATGGGCCAATGCCAATCTCTTCGCGAATTCCTATCGCCGCACCTATGGCTTCTTCGCGGGCTCGGAACTCTCTTCTGAAGGAAAGCCGGTGGATGAGCGCGAACGCGCCGTGCTGGGCGAGGCCGCGAACCGCCTGCGCGCCGACTTCATCGACGGCAGCTACCGGCTTCCGGTGAGTGACGGCTCCGGCCGTGACCGCAACGTGCTGCGCCAGGCGGTGGACCTTCTGGGCCAGGCAGGCTGGAACGTCACCGGCAAGGGCCTGACCAATGCCGCGGGCGAGCCCTTCGCCTTCACCATCACGGTGCAGAACCGCGACCAGGAGAAGATCGCGCTGCACTATCAGCGCACCCTCAAGGCCATTGGCATCAATGCCGAGGTCAGGATCGTCGACTCGGCCCAGTTCTCGGCCCTGCAGACGAGCTACGAGTATGACATGATCCCGGCGACGTGGTTCAATTCGCTCTCGCCCGGCAATGAGCAGATGCTGTATTTCGGCTCGAACGGCCGCACCGTCGAGGGCACCCGCAACTATCCGGGGATCGCCGACCCCGCCGTCGATGCCGCCATCAAGGCGATGCTCGACGCCAAGAGCCGGGAGGATTTCGTGGCGGCCGTGCGCGCCGAGGACAGGCTGCTCATGTCCGGCTTCTACATCGTGCCGCTCTACGATGCGGGCGGCCAGTGGGTGGCGCGGTGGAATTACATCGGGCGGCCGGACAGCCAGCCGCTCGCTGGCTTCGAGGGAACGACGCTCTGGCGCAATCCGTAAGCTACACGCGCGAGGCGCCGCCGGCCCGCCTGAACCTCGCGCGCTACTGCCTGTCGGGCAAACCGGCGGAGAAGACGGCCCTGATCGTGGCCGGCGCCGCGACGGAGCGCTGGAGCTATGGCGCGCTGGAGGATCAGGTGCTGCGGCTGGCCGAAGGGCTGTGCCGCAAGGGCCTCGAGCCTGGCGAACGGCTCTTCATCCGCATGGGGAATTCGCTGGATTACGCGCTCCTCTACTTTGCCGCCAATGCCATGGGCGCGGTGCCGATCCCCGCCTCGCCCATGCTGACGGCGCCAGAGGTTAAAAAGCTCCTCCGCATCAGCGGCGCGCGCATGATCGCGTGGGACGGCGCACTCGACCTGCCACGAGTTGACGACATCGCGCTGCTGACACCTGACGACATCGCCGAGGCCAAGCGCTCGCCCGCGGGCAGCTACGCGGACACGGCGGCGGATGACCCCGCCTATCTCATCTTCACCTCCGGTACGTCCGGCACGCCCAAGGGCGTGCTCCATGCCCAGCGCGCGGTCTGGGGGCGGAGGCCCATGTATCAGGGCTGGTATGGCATCGGCCCGGAGGACGTGATGCTGCACACGGGGGCATTCAACTGGACCTACACCATCGGCACCGGCCTGTGCGACCCTTTCGCCAATGCGGCGACTGCACTTGTCTATACAGGCAGCACCTCATTGGAAACATGGACCAATCTGGTCTCTGAGTTCGGCGTCACGATCATGGCATCCGTGCCCGGTCTATACAGGCAGATGCTGCGGGCCGGTTTCCGTTCCGCTTCGCGCCTCCGGCATGGGCTGACCGCAGGCGAAGCGCTGGCCCCCGCCCTGCTCCACGCCTGGCGGGAGCAGACGGGCCTCGAACTGCATGAAGCCCTCGGGATGAGCGAGATCTCGACATACATCTCCTCCTCTCCCTCCGTGCCCGTCAGGCCCGGATCACCGGGAAAGCCGCAGGCTGGCCGCGCCGTCACCATCCTGCAGGACGGGCAGATCGGCGTTCACCGCACCGACCCAGGCCTGTTCCTGCGCTACTGGGGCGAGGAGCCCTCCTCCGAACCGTGGTTCGCCACGGGTGACACGGGCGAGATCGATCCCGATGGCTATGTCTGGTATCGCGGCCGGGCAGATGACCTGATGAATGCCGGGGGCTTCCGCGTCTCGCCGCTCGAGGTCGAGGCGGCACTCCTCCAGCACGCCCAGGTGGCCGATGCGGGGGTGCGCGAGTGGCGGGTGTCCGAGACGGCCACGATCATCGCCGCCTTCATCGTGCCTGTGGAAGGCGCGCAACCGGACGAAGCAGCGATCCTCGCGTTTGTCAGGGAAAGGCTTGCCGCCTATAAGTGCCCGAGACAGATCTGGTTCGTGCCTGCGCTTCCGCGGACCGCCAACGGCAAGCTCGTCCGGAAAGCGCTGGAGAGACCCTGATCCATGGCTGACCGCTTCATCATCGACGTCGTATCCGACGTCATCTGCCCCTGGTGTTTCCTCGGCAAGCGACGGCTTGATGCGGCCTTGGCCCGCCTCGACGACATCGACGTCTTCGTGCGCTGGCGGCCCTTCATGCTGGACGCGACCATTCCGCCCGAAGGCCTCAACCGGCAGGACTACATGCTGGCGAAATTCGGGCCGGAGCGCCTCAAGACCATCCACGATCCGCTGATTGCTGCGGGCGAGGAGCTGGGCGTTCCCTACAATTTCGATGCCATCACCCGCACGCCCAACACGCTCGATGCGCACCGGCTGATCCGCTGGGCCCACACGGTGGAGCGCCAGCACGAGACCGCCGAACGCCTGTTCATGGCCTATTGGAGCGAGGGGCAGGACGTGAGCGACCGCGACGTGCTGGCCCGATGTGCGGGCGAGGTTGGCATCAACGCCGCACAGATCCGCGAGCTGCTCGACACCGCGCAGGATGTTGAGGAAACCAAGGCGGAGATCGCGCATGCCACCAACATCGGCGTCACCGGCGTTCCGACCTTCATCCTCGGGCAGAGCTACGCCCTTGTCGGCGCGCAATCACCCGAGGTGCTGGCCGATGCCATCGGGCGCGTGGCGAAGGAACTGGCCGAGGAGGCTTAAGGCACTTCCGTCACGCGGCCCTGGTCGATGATGTCCTGAAAGAAGCCGGGAACTTCAAGCCCGGCCTTCACCTTCGCCTCGAGCGAGGCTTCCGCCGCGCGGATGGCGGGGAGCTGGGCGATGACGGCGGCAATCGCCGCCCTGCTCACCACCACGACGCCGTCATTGTCGGCGATGATGATGTCACCTGACTCGATTGAAACGCCGCCGATCACCACCGGCAGGCCCACCGTGCCGGGGCCGTTGCGCGCGGGGGAATTGGGTGTCACCCCTGCACAATACACCGGCAGGCCGACCCCAAGGATGCCAGCGACATCGCGCACCATGCCGTCCGTGATCAGTCCGGCAATTCCCCTGTTCCGCGCCATGCCCATCACGAGATCGCCCGTCACCGCCGTGCCGGTGAAGCCATCGGTGGCGACCACCAGCACGTCCCCGGCCTTGGCGGTATGGAGCGCGCCAAGGAGCGCCAGATTGTCCGCCGGCCCGCAGTGGCAGGTGACCGCCACGCCGACCATGGGCTGGGCCAGCGGCGCCAGCGGCTTGATGCGGTAATCGAGGGCGCCACGCCCGCCCATCGCGTCGGTGACATAGCCCGTCTGCAGCCCGGCGAAGGCCGCAAGCTCGGCCGCAGCGGGGCGCGGGAAGTTGCGACGGATCTGAAGGAGTGGCGGATCATCGATCATGTGCGGTCCTCCGGGACAGGAAGGAAGAATTGAGGGCCGCGACGGTGGTGACACCCAGCAGGCCCATGGTGCGGTCGATTTCGCGCCGGAAGATGTCGAGCACATGGGCGACACCGGCCTCTCCACCCATGGCAAGACCCCAGAGCTGCGGGCGTGCCATGAGGCAGGCGGTGGCGCCAAGTGCAATGGCCTTCACCACATCAGCGCCACGGCGGATGCCGCCATCCATCAGCACCGGGATACGCCCCTCGACCGCCGCGACGATACCAGGCAGCGCATCGAGGCTGGCAATCGCGCCATCAAGCTGGCGGCCGCCGTGGTTCGAGACGATCACGCCGTCAATCCCGCGCGCCACGGCCTCTCGCGCTTCAACGGGGCTCAGCACACCCTTCAGGATCAGCGGTCCGCGCCATATGGCGCGCAGCGCATCGACGTCCTTCCAGCTCATGCCGGAATCAAGCCGCGCGGCCAGCTGCCCCGCAATCTCGCGGATGCCTGCACTGTCTCCCGGCTTCACGTAGTTACCCATGGTGAGGCGCGACAGATCCGCCTTCATGCGCCAAAGCCACTGCCACTTGTAGGCCATGGCGGCCACTTCGGAGACCCCTAAGCGCGGCGGAATGACGAAGCCGTTGCGGATGTCCCGCTCGCGGTTGCCGAGGAGCTGGTTGTCGATGGTGAGCACCAGCGCATCGTAATTGCTGGCCGCCGCGCGCTCGGCGAGTTCGCGGGTGAAGCCGCAGTCATGATAGATGAACACCTGCATCCAGCGGTTCGCAGCATTCGAGGCCGCCGCAAGCTGCTCCAGCGAGCAGACGGAGCCGTGGCTGAGGCAATAGGCAGTTCCCGCCGACGTCGCCGCGCGCATGGCCGCGATCTCGCCGCCCGGCCAGAACAGCCCGGCAAGCCCCGTGGGCCCGATCATCAGCGGCATGCTGAGGCGGCGGCCGAAAAGCTCGACCGAGAGGTCTCGCTGGCTGGCCCCCCTCAGCGGTTCCGGCACGAAATCATAATCGCCGAAAGCCGCCTCGTTGCGGCGCAGCGTGCGTTCATCCTCCGCACCGCCATCCGAGAAATCGAACACAGCGCGCGGCAGCGCACGTAAGGCGAGCTCCCGCGTGGCGGCGATGCTGCAGGCCTTGCGGGCGAGAGAGGGAGGAAGACTGATCATGCCCCGAGCCTTAAGCATATTGCCGTATCTGGCAAGCAGGCCCCCGCGCAGGCCGTGCATGAGAAATCCGCCTTCCTCGCCCGCCGCGATTGGATATAGCATTCGGCTTACCAGAGGAGACCTGAGCGTGCCCGCCTATTTCATCTGCACCATGACCGTTCACGACCCAGAGACCTACCGGAAGTACACGGCGCTGACCCCGGCGACGATCAAACGTTATGGCGGCAAGTTCCTGACGCGGGGCGATGCAGTGGAGACCATCGAGGGCGGCCCTGCCTTCACCGAGCGGCTCGTCCTCATTGAATTCCCGGACCGGGGGACGGCCTTGGCCTGGTACAATGACGCCGATTACCAGAGCGCCTCGGAATTCCGCCGCCTCGCCTCCAAGGGCCGCATGATCCTGCAGGCGGGCCGCGACAACACCACCAACCCCGACCCCAAGGTCTGACGGCGCGTGTCCGGGATCATCCTGCATCACTATGGGATTTCGCTGTTCTCGGAGCGGGTGCGGCTGGCGCTCGGCCTCAAGGGCGTGCCGTGGCGCTCGGTCGACATTCCGGCAATGATGCCAAAGCCCGACTTGCTGCCGCTGACCGGCGGATACCGCCGCACGCCAGTGATGCAGATCGGCGCTGACATCTATTGCGACACGTTGCTGATCCTGGCGGAGCTCGAACGGCGGCACCCGTTGCCCAGCCTTTACCCTGAGAATTCCCAAGGCATCGCGAAGGCCATTGCCTGGTGGGCGGACAAGTCGATGTTTCCGCCCTCCCTCGGCGTGCTCGCCGCCATGGTCGGGCGTGAGATCCCGAAAGACTTCGTGGCCGAGCGCAAGGCCTTCGGCTTTCCGCTCGATGCGGATGAGGCGGATGCCCTGCTGCACCGCCATGTCCAGCAGGGTGCTGCGCATTTCGGCTGGCTGGCGGAGATGCTGGCTGACGGCCGCCCGTTCCTGCTGGGCTCCAGCCCGGGTGCTGCCGATCTCGCGGCCTATTGCCCCTTATGGCTCCTCAAGACACGCGTGGGTGCGAAGGCCGAGGCGATGCTGCGGCTCACCCCGCTTAATGACTGGTACGACCGCGTCACCGCCATCGGCCACGGCACGCCCGAGGAGATGACCGCCAGCGAAGCGCTGGCGCTTGCTTACAGGACCAAGCCCGATGACCTCGCGCAGGCGATAGGCACCGATCCCTCCGGATTACAGATCGGCACTGAGGTGATCGTCATGCCCGATGACACGGGCCGCGACCCAGTGCGCGGGCGGCTGCTTGCTGCTGATGCGCAACAACTTACCTTGCGCTGTGAGACTCCGCGTGTGGGCGAAGTAAACGTCCACTTCCCGCGCGCCGGTTTCGACGTCACGCCCGCATAAAGAGAAACGCCATGCAACGACTTGCATTCATTCACACGATACCTGGTCACGCCGAACGTTTCCGCGAGCTTGCGGCGGCGGTACTCAGCGGCTGGTCCTCCTATGCGGTCGTCGATGAGAGCCTTCTGCTCGACGCGATCGCGCGCGGCAGCGTCTCGCCCAAGACCGTGCAGCGCCTCACCGGCTACATCTTTGCCGCAGCCGATGCCGGAGCATCCGCCGCCGTCGTGACCTGTTCGACGCTGGGCGCCACGGTTGACGCCATAGGGCCGATTTCGCCCATTCCCCTGTTCCGCATCGACCGCGGCATGGCGGAGGCGGCGGTGCGGCAGGCGAGCCGGATCGGGGTCCTGGCGACATTGCCGACGACACTTGAACCCACGACGTCACTGCTCCGGCAGGCCGCACGCGAAGCCGGTGCGGCCTGCGAAATCACGCCCATGCTCTGCGAAGGTGCGTTTGACAAGCTGCGCGCCGGCGACAGGCAGGCGCACAACACAGCCGTGCGCGCTGGCTTTTCGCAACTGGCCGCCGGGGTCGACCTGATCGTGCTGGCGCAGGCTTCGATGGCGGATGCGGTGAGCGGCGGCGGGCTGGAAGCACCGTTTCTGACCAGCCCCGAACTCGGCATGGCGGCAATTGCGCGGACGCTCACGACCGTCTGAGCGCGACGGCCTTACCCCGCCAGCTTCACCAGCGTCTGCATCAGTTGCCGCGTGCCCTTGAGGCGGTCTTCCGCGCTGTCCCAGTTGCGCATGACGACGAGCTTCATGTCAGGTCTAAGCTTGGCGCTGTTGCCCTGACCCGTGATCCACTGCACGAGGGCTCCGGGATTGGCGAAGGCATCGCCGCGGAAGCCCATGACGGCACCCTTGGGGCCCGCATCCACGCTCTGCACATTGGCGGTACGGCAGAGGAGCTTGATCGAGACGATGGCGAGCAGGTGGTTGACCTCGTCTGGCAGCGGGCCGAAGCGGTCACGCAGTTCCGCGCCGAAGCCGTCAACCGCCTGCTGGTCATGAAGATCGGCCAGGCGGCGGTAGAGGCCGAGGCGCACCTGCAGGTCCTCCACATAGCTCTCGGGGATCAGCACGGAGGTGCCGAGGTTGATCTGCGGTGACCACTGGCCATCGCTCTCCAGCGTGTCCTCGCCAGTGCGGAGCTTGGCGACCGCCTCCTCGATCATCTGCTGGTAGAGTTCGTATCCAACTTCCTTGATATGTCCCGACTGCTCGTCGCCGAGGAGATTGCCCGCCCCGCGCAGGTCGAGGTCATGGCTGGCAAGGCTGAAACCCGCACCCAGCGAATCGAGCGACTGCAGGACCTTGAGGCGCTTGTCCGCCGTCGCCGTGAGCGGCCTGTTGGCGGGTGTGGTGAAGATCGCATAGGCGCGCTGCTTCGAGCGGCCCACGCGGCCGCGGAGCTGGTAAAGCTGGGCGAGGCCAAACATGTCCGCGCGGTGGATGATCAGCGTGTTGGCCGTCGAGATGTCGAGGCCGGATTCCACGATGGTGGTCGAGAGCAGCACATCGAAGGCCCGGTCATAGAAGCCGGTCATGATGTCCTCGAGTTCGGTCGGCGGCATGCGGCCATGCGCCATGCGGAACTTCACCTCCGGCACCTTCTCCCGCAGGAAGGCGGCGATCTCGTCGAGATCGGTCACGCGCGGCGCCACATAGAAGCTCTGCCCGCCGCGGAAATGCTCGCGCAGCAGGCTCTCGCGGATGATGACGGGGTCGAAGGGCGTGATGTAGGTGCGAACCGCCAGGCGGTCCAAGGGCGGCGTGGTGATGAGCGAGAGCTCGCGCACGCCTGACAGGGCAAGCTGTAGCGTACGCGGAATGGGGGTGACTGTCAGCGTCAACACATGCACATTGGTGCGCATTTCCTTGAGGCGCTCCTTGTGCTTGACGCCGAAATGCTGCTCCTCGTCGATGATGAGGAGGCCCAGGTCACGGAACCTGATCGACTCCGCCAGCAGCGCGTGCGTCCCGACCACGATGTCGATGTCGCCGGAGGCCAGTCCCGCCTTCACCTGCTCCAGTTCCTTGCGCGGCACGAGGCGCGAGGCCTGCGCGATATTGAGGGGCAGTCCCTTGAAGCGCGCCTGGAAGGTTGCCAAGTGCTGGCGCGCCAGCAGTGTCGTTGGCGCCACGACCGCCACCTGCTTGCCGTTCATGGCGGCCACGAAAGCGGAGCGCAGCGCCACCTCCGTCTTGCCGAAGCCGACGTCGCCGCAGATCAGCCGGTCCATCGGGCGGCCCTTCTGCAGATCGTCGATGACGGCGTCGATGGCGGTGAGCTGGTCTTCCGTCTCCTCATAGGGGAAGCGCGCGGCGAATTCCTCGTAGGCGCCTTCGGGCGGCGGCAGCACGTCACCGGGCTTCAATTCACGCGCGGCGGCGGTGCGGATCAGGCCCTCGGCGATCTTGAGGATGCGCTCCTTGAGTTTGGCCTTCTTCGCCTGCCAGGCGCCGCCGCCCAACTTGTCGAGCTGGGCTCCCTGCTCGTCCGAACCATAGCGCGACAGGAGCTCGATGTTCTCAACGGGCAGGAACAGCCGGTCGCCGCCGGCATAGGAGAGGAACAGACAGTCATGCGGTGCGCCCTGCACCTCAATGGTCTTCAGGCCCTCGAAGCGGCCGATGCCGTGATCGACATGGACCACCAGATCGCCGGGCGTGAGGGCGGACAATTCGCTGATGAAGTCGGAGGCCTTCTTGTTGCGCCGTCCCCGGCGCACCATGCGGTCTCCCAGAATGTCCTGCTCGGAGATGATGACGAAGTCATCGGTCTCGAAGCCTTCCTCGAGGCCCAGCACGAACAGCCCTGCTATGGCCTTGTCCCAGGAGAGGAATTCCGGCCAGTCCTTCGCTGCCGCCAGGGGCGCCACGTCATGATCCTTGAGGATCGACTCCATCCGCTCGCGGGAGCCTTCCGACCAGGAGGCGATGGCCACGCGCCTTCCGCCGCGGCGGATGTCATCGGCATGGGCCTTCACCGCCTCATAGACATTGCCGCCGGCCTGGCCCCGCTCGGCGGCGAAGCTCCGGCCACGGCGTCCGCCGAAGGAGATGGCACCCGGGCTCTCGAAGGCGGAGAGCGCCATCACCGTGAGGTTCGACTGAAGCTCCGTCCACTGAGCATCGGTCAGGTACAGCGTTTCCTGCTTGACCGGCTTGTAGGGGGCGGCACCGAAGGTCTCCTTGCGGTCGAGTGCTTCCTTGCGGGCGCTGTAGAATTCCGCCACCTGCTCCTGGCGCGCGGCCACCGCCTCGTCCGCCGAATGGTCGAGCGTCACGACGGGGTCATCGAGATAGTCGAACAGCGTGGCGAGCCCGTCATGAAACAGCGGCAGCCAGTGCTCCATGCCCTGGTACTTGCGGCCCGCGGTGACGCTCTCATAGAGCGGATCGCTCATGTCGATGCCGCCGAAGGCTTCGGCATAGTTGACGCGGAACTTGCCGATGGCGGCCTCGTTCAGCAGCACCTCGTTCGCCGGGTTGAGCGCGAAGCGCTTGAGGCTGGCCGTGGTGCGCTGGGATTCGGGATCGAAGCTCCGCACGGACTCCAGCGTGTCGCCGAAGAAGTCGAGGCGCACCGGCTGGCCGGCACCCGGCGGGAAGATATCGAGGATGCCGCCCCTGACCGCGAAGTCGCCGGGGTCCACCACCGTTCCGGTGCGCGAGAAACCGTTCTGGCCAAGGAAAGTAATGAGCTGATCCGAGTTCACGCGCTGGCCGGGCGCGGCGGTGAAACTCTGCCCCTCCACAAGCGAGCGCGGCACAACGCGCTGCAGGACGGCGGGAATGGTGGTAAGGAGCAGCAGAGGCTTCCTCACCGGCTCAAGGAGCCGCGCCAGTGTCGCAAGCCGCCTCGCCACGATGTCCGGCACGGGCGAGACGCGGTCATAGGGCAGGCAGTCCCAAGCGGGAAAGCGCAGGACTTCCAGCTTCGGGTCGAAATAGGCGATCTGGTCCGCCAGCATCGCCGCGCGCTGATCATCGACGGCCACATGCACCAGAACGCGCTTGCCTGATGCCTTTGCAATCTGCGGCAGCAGCATGGCATCGAGCCCCTGCGGCACGCCCGAGATCGCGCTCCGGCCCGGCTTCGACAGCCTGTCCTTCAACTTCGAAATGTCGATCATGGCGCGTAAGCGAGGATGCGGGCGAGGAGCGAGCTTGCATGCTCCTGCGGGATGGGCACCTGCTTCGTAGCCCAGGTGAGCATGTCCTGGTCGGGAATGTCCATGATGCGCTCGAGCTCGGCGATGTCGCCGGCACTCAACCCCTCGAGATTGGCGGCCACGAAGCCGCCAAGGATCAGGTCCATCTCCTTGATGCCGCGATGGGTGGCGCGCCACAAGAGGCGCTTGCGGCGGAGGTCGATATCGGGCGTGCTCGTCATGGCGATGGTCTCTTGCCCCAAGCGCCCTTGCGCTGCAACCGGTTCAAGGTGAAATAGGCCCATGCGTCCACCGCTCCTCAATCCGCTGTTCGCCGGGGCCTCCGGCCTCAAGGGCATCGGCGACAAGCTCGACAAGCTGCTGGCTCAGTTCCTGCGGCCCGCGCACGGAACGCCGGGCACCACGACGCGGATCATCGACCTGCTGTTCCACCTGCCCTCAGGGCTGGTCGACCGCCGCTTCCGCCCGCGCATCGCGGACCTCCCGCGCGAAGGGGTCGTCACCGTGGAAGCAACCGTCATGCGCCACCGCCCGCCGCCGCCCATGAACAAGCGCG
Source organism: Hyphomicrobiales bacterium (assembly GCA_040379425.1). Taxonomy (GTDB): domain Bacteria; phylum Pseudomonadota; class Alphaproteobacteria; order Rhizobiales; family Aestuariivirgaceae; genus Aestuariivirga. The sequence continues at coordinate 4,346 of JBEILC010000050.1, read as the reverse complement.
TGCCCTACCGGGTGGAAGTGTCGGACGGCACGGGGGTGCTGAGCCTCGTGTTTTTCCACGCCTATGCCGATTCCATCCGCCGCATGCTGCCCGAGGGCGAGATCCGCTTCATCTCCGGCAAGGTCGACTGGTACAACACCGACCCGCAGATGGCGCATCCGGACCATATCGTCCCGGCTGCAGAATTCGACCGCATGCCGCTGATCGAGCCGGTCTACCCGCTGACCGAGGGGCTCTCGGCCAAGGTGCTGGTCAAGTCCATCGGACAGGCGCTCCAGAAACTGCCCGAACTTCCCGAATGGCAGGATCAGGCCTTCCTGCAGCGCCAGGGCTGGCCCGGCTTCGGCGCGGCGCTGAAGTTCCTTCATCATCCGGAGACGCCCTCAGCCGTCGGTCCCGAGTCGCCTGCACGCCGCAGGCTCGCCTATGATGAATTGCTGGCGAACCAGCTTGCCCTCTCCCTCGTCCGCGCCAACATGAAGCGGGCGCAGGGCCGCCGCTTGCCCGGCACGGGGGATCTCCGCGCGAGGCTTGTCAATGCCCTGCCCTACAGCCTCACCCGCGCACAGACCGAGGCCATCGCGGAAATCCTCCGCGACATGGCCAGCGAAGAACGGATGCTGCGCCTTCTGCAGGGCGATGTCGGCTCAGGCAAGACGGTGGTGGCACTCCTTGCTCTCGCCGCGGCGGTGGAAAGCGGTGCGCAGGGTGCGCTGATGGCGCCAACCGAAATCCTCGCGCGCCAGCACCATGCGACACTGTCGAAGCTCTGCGACAAGGCAGGCATCACCGTCGTCCTGCTGACGGGGCGCGAGAAAGGCAAAACTCGTGACGAGATCGTCGCGCGCATTGCATCCGGTGAAACGCAGATCGTGATCGGCACCCATGCGCTGTTCCAGGATGATGTGACCTTCAAGGACCTCGGCCTCGCCGTCATCGACGAGCAGCACCGCTTCGGCGTCCACCAGCGCCTGGCGCTGCAGGCGAAGGCGGGCGGGGCCACCGATCTTCTCGTCATGACCGCAACCCCCATTCCGCGCACGCTGGCCCTGACCGTCTATGGCGACATGGACGTCTCGAAGCTCACCGAGAAGCCCGCAGGCCGGCTCCCCATCGATACCCGCGTGATCCCGTTGTCGCGCATGGATGAGGTGATCGAGGGATTGTCGCGCAGCATGGCGCAGGGTAACCGCGCCTATTGGGTTTGCCCGCTGGTGGAAGAGAGTGAAGCCGTGGACCTCGCCGCCGCGGAGGAGCGCTTCCTGGCACTCGCCGCCCGCTTCAAGGGCAAGGTGGGCCTCGTCCATGGCCGGTTGAAGGGACCGGAGAAGGACCGCGTGATGGCGGAGTTCAAGGACGGTACGCTCTCACTTCTCGTCTCGACGACGGTAATCGAGGTGGGCGTGGACGTGCCGGAAGCCACCGCCATCATGATCGAGAATGCCGAGCGCTTCGGCCTCGCCCAGCTACACCAGCTGCGCGGCCGCGTGGGGCGCGGATCGGGAAAGTCCACCTGCCTGCTGCTCTACCAGGAGCCGCTGGGCGAAATCGCGAAGGCGCGACTCTCCATCATGCGCGAGACGGAGGACGGGTTTCGCATCGCCGAAGAGGATCTCAAGCTTCGTGGTGCGGGCGAAATGCTGGGCACGCGGCAGTCCGGCCTGCCGCTGTTCCGCATGGCCGATCTCTCCACCGATGGCGATCTGCTGGCCACCGCGCGCGATGACGCGCAGCTTATCCTCAACAAGGACCCCAAACTCGAGCGCGAGCGCGGCGAGGCGCTGCGCCTCCTTCTCTATCTCTTCGAGCGCGACGAGGCGGTCAAGCTCCTGTCCGCAGGCTAGCGGACATGGCTTCCTTTTCCGGCGCCAGCGGCCGCTCTGGGAAGACGAGACCCATGGAGATCACCAGCTTCAGCCCATCCTCCACACTCATGTCGAGGATCTTCACATCGGCCACATCGACGAAGAACACATAGCCCGAGGTCGGGTTGGGGGTGGTCGAAACATAGACCGCATACATCGCGCGGCCGGGTTCCAGTCCGATCGTACCTCCGTCGACCTCGCGCGAGACGAAGGCCACCGACCAGGCATCCCGGCGTGGCCATTCCACCAGGCAGACATAACGGAACGAGGCGCCCTTCTGGGCGAACAGGGTCTCGAAGACCTGCTTTGATCCCTTGTAGATCGAGCGCACCACTGGCATCGAGTAGAGCGTCTTGTCCCAGATGGCGATCATCGTGCGGCCGGCGAGATTGGCCGCCATGAAGCCGATCACCGTGATGGTGAGCAGCGCAAAGATCAGCCCGAATCCGGGCACCTTGATGGGAAGGTAGCTATCCGGGTTGTAAGCCTGGGGCAGCAGAGGCTTCACCCAGGCGTCGAACATCGTCACGAACCAGTAGGTTGCCCAAACGGTTATGGCGATGGGCGCCGTGATCACGAGTCCCGTGAAGAAATACGCGCGCAACCTGCCAAGGAAGGAGGTATGCGACTTGATTTCGACGTCGATCGTCTTCACTTCAGGTTGTGGATCGGATGGGTGGGGCATGCAGTTTCGAGTAGACATGAATCGGAGCTTGATTCCAAGCCCGCGGCAGGGCGCGTGGTGAAGGCCCTGCGGCGACCGCTGCTGCTTGCGCTGGCATGGGTTTGCGTGGCGCTCGGCGCCGTCGGCATTGTGTTGCCGCTGCTTCCGACAACTCCCTTCCTGCTGGTTGCGGTTTGGGCCTTCTCACGCTCATCCCCGGAGATGGCTGCCAGAATCCGCAACCACCCCATCGCCGGTTCCTATGTGCGCGACTGGGAGGATGAAGGGGTGATTCCCCTTGGTGCAAAGATCATCGCCATCACGATGATGCTCGCCATGCTGGGCTATCTTTACTTTGGTGTTGGCGCACCCTCCTGGGTGATGATCGCGGCCAGCGTGGTGTTGGTACTCGTCGCGGCGTACATGCTGAGCCGGCCGAGCCGCCCGCGCGGCTAGAACCAGTCACGCTGCACGGCTGATCAGTCGTTCGATGCCGATCTCGACCCATCAACGGGGTATTGGTCATCCCACACCTTGGCGCGGGCTTCGGCCTCGATTCGCTCGTCGTCTCCCACCGCCGCTTCAATCTTGAGGGCGCGGTCGAAGATCTCGGGGTTCTCCTCGGGCCGGGCCGATTCGCGCGCGAGGATGTACCACATCAGGGCGCGGGTCCGGTCGGGGCGGACGACCTTGCCCTCCCAGTAGAGTTCACCCAGATAGGCCTCGGCCGGGGCGTAGCGTTTGCGGGCCGAGGCCATCAGCCATTTCATGCCCTGGCTCGGATTGCGCTTCACGCCCTCGCCGCGGATGCTCATCACGCCGAGCCAGAACTGCGCGGCCGGGTGGCCGTAGGCGGTGGCAATCTTGAGGTAGCTGCGCGCGGCACCCGGCGGGTCGGGCTGGAGGCCGGCATTCACCGCGCCGGTGCGCTGATAATCTGCAATCCTGACCATGGCATCAACGGTGATGCGCAGGCGGTTCTGGTCATCCTCGTCCGGATCGTAGTGTTCGGCGACGCGCTGGTAGTAGGTGTAGGCCATCGCATCGTCACGCACCACGCCGCGGCCTTCCCGGTACATGTGGCCAAGATACCAGTCGGCCACCACATTGCCGTCATCGGAGGCATTGCGGAACAGCTTCACGGCGCGGTCATAGTTGCCGTTCCTGTATGCGCGTTTCGCCTTCTTGAGATCATCCGTCCAGAACGGGATCGAGATTTCGGGCAGCTTGATGTCCGGCTTGGCGGGCAGGTAGGAATAAAACCCGGCAAAGGGGCCCTTGTCTTCGTCATCGGCAGCGACGGCGGGCAGCATCAGTGCAAAGGTGGCGAGGACCGCCAAGGCGAGCCGGGCAAGTCTATATGCTTCCCACTGCCAAAACGCGCGCTTCGCCAGAACACTCACGATAGCTCAGACTCCGCGCATGAGATGCGCCGTGGCGGCAGTGTGGGAGTGGCAGGCAATCATGACTTTCGGAGCCAGTCTTCCTCGTTTTACAAACGGCACATTCCAGAGTTTCCCCTGGCACAGACCAAGCCTCCGCCGGGCAGCTGTGCCGCAGCGATTGGCCATTCCGGTCATGCCTCTTGCGCCCCCTCGGAATGCCTGCAAAAGGATGACCCCCTTTGCAGGGCTGTTGTGCTAAGCGGCAATTTGGGCGGATAGAAGGTTGAGATTCAGGCGGAATTGGGCGATCACCACAATTCGGAACATTGTTGCATAAGAGCAACAACAGCTAGATGGCCAATCCCGCCAGCATCCCCTCATAGACCGCCTCCTCCGCCGTGCGCGGGCTGAGCGCATCGCCCACGATGTGGC
>JBEILC010000049.1:0-16340 GCA_040379425.1 Hyphomicrobiales bacterium | reverse complement strand
GCAGAGACCGAATTGATCGGGACCGTGCCAATTTGGCAGCCGGATGCCGTGCATTCGATTGAAGCGCCTGCTGGGTGACTTAGGAATGATCTATCTGAGCGCGATGCAGGCAGAGACCTTGCTTCTTGAACGCGAGAGGATTTGCTTCGGATAGAGAAGTCGGTAGCGAAGGCTTAGAGCATGATCCGCAAAAGTGGAACCACTTTTGCGATAAGATCATGCTCAAGCTTCTGATCTGGCGCATGTTCTTGTCGATCAGGCGATTCCACCTGATCGGAACATGCGATAGAATAAAGGTGGTCGCGCGCTCCGCCGCGCTTTCCTTGCGGCGTTTCATCACCTCGTCGGTGGCACCGAGGAGCGTGAGGCCGATAATGATGACGGCGGCGGAGATCAGCGCTGGCTTCAGGAAGGGGAGGACGGTTTTGCAGTAGAGCTGCGGGTGGTCGAGGCCGTGGAAATGCCGATGATGACGCCAAGAAGCATCCGCCATCGGGGCGGGCCCTTTGCGCCATGTGAAGCCGCCCGACGATCTAAAGTTTTTTCAGCCCCGCCTCGATCTGATCGCGGCACCCTTCCAGGAAGGGCGGCAGCGAGAGCGTGGTGCCGAGCTTGTCCATCGGCTCGTCGGTTGCGAAGCCCGGGGCGTCGGTGGCGAGTTCGAAGAGCACGCCGTTGGGCTCGCGGAAATAGAGGCTCTTGAACCAGAAGCGGTCCACCGGGCCGGAGTTCGGCACGCGCATCGAGCGCAGGCGGTCCGCCCACTTCTCATAGTCCGCCATGGGAATGTTGAATGCGACGTGGTGCACGCCGCCCGCACCCTGCTGGGCGGGGGGAAGCGTGGGGTCGACCGTCACGTGCAATTCGCCAACGGCACCTTCGGCACCCATCTTGTAGACATGGGTTCCGGCGAAGCTTCCCGTCGGCACCATGTTCATGAGCTTGGTGAGCACCATGTCCGTGTGGCGGATGTCGGGAACGCTCATGGTGATGGGGCCAAGTCCCCGGATCTGGTGTTCGGCGGGAACCGGGCTCTGATCCCAGTGGTGCGCTTCGCCGGCATTGTCGGCGACGAGTGCGAGGCGCTGGCCCTCGGGGTCCTCGAAGGCGAGCGTCAGCCAGCCGCCCTGTTCGGCGATCTTCTCTTGGCGGACGCCCATCATGGTGAAGCGGTGCTGCCACCACTTGAGCGACTCCTCATTGGCCACGCGGAAGCCGATGCGCGTGACAGAATGCGTGCCGCGCCGCTCACGCCCCGTGGGCCAGTCGAAGAAGGTGATGTCGGTGCCCGGCGAGCCGACGCCATCGGCATAGAACAGGTGATAGGCCGAAGTGTCGTCCTGGTTCACCGTCTTCTTGACGAGGCGCAGGCCCAGCGTCTGGGTATAGAATTCGTGGTTCCCCGGCGCGTCAGCGGTGACGGCGGTGAGGTGGTGGAAGCCCTTGAGGTTCATGGGGAAAGACTCGCTGTTTCGGAGACCGGCATATCGGGGTTTTGGAGGGGGATTTCAATGGTAATCGGGGAGGTTACGGTTCGGATTGATCGCAACATCTAAAGAGCATAGTCATACCCAATATGATCGACGGTGTCTTCTTTGCGAAACCACGCCGAAAGCTGTTGCCCCTGCCAGAGCCACCTCTGTACCGGGCGTTCTTCACTCTGATCTTCGAGAGCCCTGATACCGACCTTCATGCGAATGACAGCGACTGGGACCCCCATGGTTTCAGCGAGCGCTGTGACGGCAATCCGGCTGAGATTGTCGCGCTCTATCTTCATCTGATGCGAAATCTTCGGAGAGAATTTGCGAATTGCTCACTCGACCATATTGCGCGCGGAGTGATGCGGCTGTTCGACCACGGCGAATCCAGCCTGGTTTTCGCGCTGAAGAACCGCGAGGTGGCAATTGCCGATCGCTGCGAGGCGATCCGCGCCATGGCGCATCTTTATGAAGATGTCTTCGATCTGCACTGCGCGCCAGTGATAAGTCATCTCAGTCAGCCCGGCGGGAATAGCCTCAACAGCGTTTGCTACATGCTGTGGGATGTCACGCCCATCAACTGTTTTCGAACTGTGGTGAACACGCTCGATCCCGAGGTGAGAGCCGCTGTCAGGCCAATGGCCGAGGCCGTGTTCTCCGTGCTTGAACAGGCTCTTTATGCCGGGAACATCGCCAGCTTGGAAAGTGGGCTCCACGGACTTGGTCACATGGCATGCGATTGGCCCAAGGAAGTCAACGCGATCATCGACCTCTATCAGCGCCGGCGGCCGAACCACGATCCGCGCATTCTGAGATATGCGGATCGCGCGCGATACGGGCTGGTTCACTAGCGGCGGCTAACCACCCTGGATCCTTGGCAACAGATAGATCTCCGCACCCTCGGGCAGTTCCGTTTGCCAGCTATCCCTGTAGATGCGGCCGTCGATGGAGACCGCGACGCCGCGTGCGAGGTGGGGGGCCATGCCGGGGTAGTTTTCCTCGAGCTTGCGGAAGAGCTCGCGGATGGTCTTGGCCTCGATTGAAACGACGGACGCTCCGTCCGCTGCCGGACGGAGCGCCCCCCAAAGGTGGATATCGGCCAAAGGTCAGCCCTTTGCGGCCTCGAGCGCCTTGAGGACGCGCGGGGGCGACATCGGGACATGCGTCATGCGGACGCCGAAGGCGTTCGACATGGCGTTGGCGATGGCGGCGATGGGCGGCACGATCGAGGTTTCGCCAACGCCGCGCACGCCATAGGGGTGGTTGGGGTTGGGGATCTCGAGGATCTGCGTGTCGATCATCGGAAGGTCGGAGCACACCGGGATGCGGTAGTCGAGGAAGCCCGGATTCTGCAGCCGCCCGTCCTTGCCGTAGATGTACTCTTCGTTCAGCGCCCAGCCGATGCCCTGTGCGGCGCCTCCCTGATACTGGCCCTCCACATAGGTCGGGTGCACCGCCTTGCCGGCATCCTGGATGACCGTGTAGCGCACGACGCGCGACCGGCCCGTCTCGGGGTCGACCTCCACGTCGCAGATGTGGGTGGCAAACGACACGCCAGCACCATCCGCCACAATCTCGGCATGGCCCGCGATGGGCCCCCCCGTGTTGCCCGCCGCCGCCGCGATCTCCTTCAAGGAGAGCGGCGCGAGGTTGCCGTATTTCGAGCCTTGCGCCTTGGCCTGGCCATTCTCCCAGGTCACGTCCTCGATGGGTATCTCCCACATCTTGGCGGCGCGTTCCTTCAGCACCTCGATGGTATTGCGGGCGGCGAAGATGCCCGCCATCGAGGAGGAGAAGGTGCCGCGGCTGCCGTCGGTCATGTCATTGTGGCCGAGCGAGCTGGTGTCAGCCACGACGCACTTCACCTGGCCGTAGGGGATGCCGAGCTCTTCCGCCACGCAGAGGGCGAGGGAGGCGCGCGAGCCGCCCACGTCCACCGTGCCGACCGTCAGCGTGACCGAGCCGTCAGGCCCCACGTTGATGTCGGTGCAGGTCTGGCCGCCGAAGTTGAACCAGAAGCCGCAGGCATAGCCACGGCCCTGGTTGGGGCCGAGCGGGGCCTTCATGTGCGGATGCTTCTTTGCTGCTTCCAGCGTCGGGCCGATGCCGATGGGCCCGTAGATCGGGCCATAGGACGAGCGCGTGCCCTGCTTGGCTGCGTTCTGGATGCGAACCTCGAGCGGGTCCTTGCCGATCTTCTTGGCGAGCTCGTCAACGACGCTCTCAACCGCAAAGGCCGCCATGGGGGCCGAGGGCGCGCGGTAGGCCGCCGACTTCGGGCGGTTCACCAGCACTTCGTAGCCACGGGTCTTGACGTTCTTGAGGTCGTAGCAGGCAAAGGACGTCATGGCGCCGAGTTCACCCCACATCGAGAGATAGGGGCCCGAGGCATAGCGGAGTTCCGCCTTGCCCGCGGTGATGGTGCCGTCCTTCTTGATGCCGATCTTGACGTCGATCGAGGTGGCGCTCGTCGGGCCCGAGGCGCGGAAGACTTCCTCGCGGCTCATCACGATCTTGACCGGGCGGTTGGCCTTGCGCGACAGCGCGAGCGCCACGGGCTCCACCCACACATGGGTCTTGCCGCCGAAGCCGCCGCCGATCTCGGAGGAGGTGACGCGGAGCTTCGAGACGTCCATGCCCAAGAGCATGGCGCAGTGGTTGCGGTAGACGAAGTGGCCCTGGGTGCAGACCCAGAGTTCACCCGTGCCATCCGGCGAGACGGATGCCACGCAGGCGTGGGGCTCAATGTAGCCCTGGTGCGTCTGCTCGGTCTTGAAGTTGCGCTCGATGACGAAGTCCGCCTCCTTGAAGCCGGCCTCGACATCGCCATGGCCGAATTCGGTGACCTTGGCGACGTTTGAGGGCTTCTTGGGCTTGGGCTCCACGCCTTCCGTGAAGCAGTTTGCGTGCAGCACGGGGGCGGACGCCTTCACTGCCTCATCAACGTCGGTGACGTGCGGCAGCACTTCATAATCGACCTTGATGAGCTTCAGGGCCTTCTTGGCGGTTTCCATGTCGGTCGCCGCGACCGCGGCAACGGCGTGGCCGTCATAGAACACCTTGGTTCGGGCCATGCAGTTGTCGAGGATGTCGAACATGCCCTGGTCGCCGCCGGTGAGATCGGGGAGATCGGCGGAGGTCAGCACCGCCTTCACGCCCGCGAGCTTCTCGGCCTTGGAGGTGTCGATCTTCTTGATCTTGGCATGGGCATGGGGCGAGCGGAGCACGAGGCCCACAAGCTGGCCCGGCATGTTGTGGTCCGCACCGTATTTGGCGCGGCCCGTCACCTTGTCGATGCCATCGGGGCGCAGCGGGCGCGTGCCGACGGACTTGAAATCCTTACCCGTATAGGAGGCGTCGAGCGGCATGGTTAGGCTCCTCTCATCACTTTGGCGGCGTCCTGGACGGCGCGCACGATCTTGTCATAACCGGTGCAGCGGCAAAGATTGCCGGCAAGCCCGAAGCGGATTTCCTCTTCCGAGGGGTCCGGGTTCTTTTCCAGAAGCGCCTTGGCGGCGATCAGGAAGCCCGGGGTGCAGATGCCGCACTGGAGTGCTGCATGTTCGATGAACTTGGTCTGGAGCGGGTGAAGCTCCGCGCCATTGGCCATGCCCTCGACTGTCGCGATCTTGCGGCCCTGGGCCTCGGCGCCGAGCACTAGGCAGGAACAGACGAGGCGGCCATCGACCTGCACGGAACAAGAACCGCAGTCGCCCGTGCCGCAGCCTTCCTTGGTGCCGGTGAGGCCGAGGCGATTGCGCAGCACGTCGAGCAGCGTCTCATTCGGCTCGCAGGCGAATTGCACGGCATCGCCGTTGACGGTGGTGGAAACGAGAATGCCCATCGTCACTTTCCTCCTGCGCGCTGGTAGGCGGTCTTGGCTGCGCGCCTGGCGAGCACTGCGGCAACCTTGGTGCGGAATTCGACGGTGCCGCGCTTGTCATCGATCGGGCGGCAGGCGGCGGACGCCGCCTGGCCCAGCTTGTCGAGCGCCGCATCGTCAAGTTTCGTGCCGATGATCGCCTTGGCGGCGGCGGAGACCAGAAGCACGGTCGGGGCGACCGCGCCAAGCGACACGCGCGCGTCCGTGATGACGCCCTTGGCGTCGAGCGTGAGGTTCACGGCAGCGCTCACCACCGCGATGTCCATCTCGGAGCGGGGGATGAAGCGGAGATAGGCATCGCCCGAGCGGGGCTTGCGTGCCGGAAGCAAGAGGGCCTCGATCAGCTCGCCCTTCTTGAGCGAGGTCTTGCCCGGGCCGACCGGGACCTGCTCCACCGGAACGGTGCGCTTGCCCTTGGGGCCCTGTATCACCGCCTTTGCGCCTGCCGCCGCGAGGGCCGGGACGCTGTCTGCCGCGGGCGAAGCGTTGCAGAGATTGCCCGCCATGGTGCTGCGGCCCTGGATCTGTTTCGAGCCGATGAGGCCCGCAGCCTCGACGATGCCCGGCCAGGCTTTGGCCAGCGCCTTGTTCTCGGTCACCTCGGCGCAGGAGACGGCGGCGCCGATGGCAAAGCCCGTCGCGGTCTTCTTCACTTCGCGCATCGCCTTGATGCGCTTGATGTCGACGACGAGATCCGGTTCGACGAACCCGCCCCGCATGCGCACGAGAAGGTCAGACCCTCCCGCGAGCACATAGGCGCTCCCCTTTGCCTTGGCGAGCAGGCCTACTGCCGCCTTGGTGGTTTCTGGTGCTTGATATTGCATGTCTGTCACCTGGTTGGAATTTCACCTGGCATTTTGGGGCAGGGAGGGGTCAAAGGTCAACCGCTGTGGCAGGCTTGGCGCCATGTCAAAGGCGCGCAGCCCCGGTTTCTTTCATTGTGCAGTGCGCCGTTGACGGGTGGCGCCGGGGCATGGAATGTCCGCCCGGCAGCATAAAGGTCTCCACATGCAACGATCCGACTGCGAAGCGCTGGACCGCGCCGACCCCCTGGCGGGAAAGCGCGCCGCCTTCGCGATCCCCGAAGGACTGATCTATCTGGACGGCAATTCGCTGGGCGTTCTGCCCCGGAACGTGCCCGCCCGGATCGCCGAGGTGGCGGAACGGCAATGGGGCCAGAGCCTGATCACCTCCTGGAACGCGCATGGCTGGTTCGAGATGCCCAGCCGGGTGGGGGACCGCATCGCCCGGCTGATCGGGGCGCCCAGGGGCAGCGTGATCGCGGGGGACACGATCTCGGTCAATCTCTTCAAGCTGCTGGGGGCGGCGGCGAAGCTGAGGCCCGAGCGGCGGGTGATTCTCTCCGACAGCGGCAATTTCCCCTCCGATCTCTATGTTGCCCAGGGCTTCCGCGACCTGATGGATGACGGATACGCGCTGAAGGTGGTGGCGCCTGAGGAGGCGATGGGGGCCATCGACGAGAGCGTGGCCTTCACCATGATCACGGAGGTCGATTACCGCACGGCGCGGCTTCATGACATGAAGGCGGTGACGGCGATGGCGCATGAGAAGGGCGCGCTGACGATCTGGGACCTCGCTCATTCGGCTGGCGCGATGGAGGTGGACCTTGCGGGGGCGAACGCTGATTTCGCGCTTGGCTGCACCTACAAATATCTGAATGGCGGGCCGGGTGCGCCGGCCTTCCTCTATGTGCGGTCTGATCTGCGGGACAAGGTGCAGCCGCCGCTCGCTGGATGGTGGGGCCATGCGGCACCCTTCGCCTTCGACCTCGACTACCGCCCGGCTCCGGGCATCATCCGCAACCAGTGCGGCACGCAGCCGATTCTCTCGCTCGCCGCACTCGATGCCGCACTTGACGTATGGGACGATGTGGACATGGGCGCGGTGCGGCGGAAGTCGCTGGCGCTGTGTTCCACGTTCATCGCGCTGGTGGAGCAGCGCTGTGTGGCGCATGGCGTGAAGGTGGCGGGGCCGCGGGAGATGGCCGGGCGCGGCTCCCATGTCTCGCTCCACCATCCCCAGGGCTATGCGGTGATGCAGGCGCTGATCGCGTCTGGCGTTGTGGGCGACTTCCGCATGCCGGACATGATGCGATTCGGCTTCACGCCGCTTTACACGAGCTTTGCCGATGTGTGGGATGCGGTGGATATACTTGCGCGCATCCTGGACAAACGCGAGTGGGACCGGCCGCAATTCCTGGCGAAGAAGGCCGTCACGTGATCATCGATATCAGCCAGGGCCTGTCGCCCGGCATAGCGGGGTTTCCCGGCGATGCGGCTTATGAAGAGGGCTGGACCTTCCGGCTGGGGCCGGATTGCCCGGTGAACGTCTCGCGCGTGGCCTTCTCGGTCCATTGCGGCACCCATGCCGATGCGCCGCTGCATTATGACGCGACGGGCGCTGCGGTGGGGGCATTGCCGCTCGAGCCCTATATCGGGCCCTGCCGGGTGATCGAGGCGCGGGGGACGGGATCACTTTGCATGCCGGAGGATATTCTCGCGGGGCTGGAAGACGCCCCGCCGCGCATCCTGCTGCGGCTGATGGACCGTCTGGACCCGAAAACCTGGACAGCGGGCTTCCGCGCGCTGGCGGCGGAGACGGTGGAACTGCTGGCCGCGAAGGGCGTGGTGCTGGTGGGCATCGACACGCCATCGGTTGATCCTGAGGTTTCGAAGACGCTCGACGCTCATGATGCGTGCCGGAAGGCTGACATGCGTATTCTGGAGAATCTCGTTCTGTCTCATGTGGAGCCGGGCGATTACGAACTGATTGCGCTGCCGCTGAAGTTCGAAGGGCTGGATGCGAGCCCGGTGAGGGCCGTGTTGCGCAGATCGTCCTCGCCCGCGTGAGCGGGAGAGGACGTTATGGCTTGTAGCCGTAATCCAGCTTCGCGCCTTCCACCGTCACCAGCCCATCGGCGATGTCCGCCGCCAGTGCCGCGCGGTCGCGCTTTTTCGGTTTGCCGAAGCCGCCGCCGCCGGGGAGTTCGAGGACGAGCGAGTCACCCGTCTCGATGATGTGGATGCCCTTGTCCGGCAGCTTGGCGCCGGAGCCCTTGCGCGCAGCACCATTGCAGCCGGGCTTGCCGCCCTCGCGGCCCTGCGCCGGGTGGGTGATGCGGTCGAAGGTGGCGGCCGAGATGGAGAAGGGGGCGGCCTCACGGTTGGCGATCTCGATCAGTTGCGAGACGCCGCCGCGCCATTGGCCGGCTCCGCCTGAGTCCGCCAGATAATGCTTGCGCTTGAAATAGAGCGGGCACTGGGTTTCCGTGACCTCGACCGGAATTGTGCCGACCCCTGAGGGGAAGGCCGTGGTGGCAAGCCCGTCCTTGCCGGGCCTGCCGCCGATGCCGCCCAATCCCATGTTGATGACGGCGAAGCGCTTGGCCTTTGCCGTCTGCTCCGGCGGAACCCGTCCGTGGGCGGAGTAAAGCGAGAGGATCCAGATGGGGCCCGCACTTTCCGCCTGCACCGTGCCGGGCAGTGCTTGTGCCAAACAGCCGAACACGCTGTCCGCAAGCATCTGGCCGATCACGTGGCGCGCCGTCACGGGCGATGGCCGGATCGGGTCCACGATGGTGCCGGGCTCGGTGATGAGATCGAAGCAGGAGAGCGAGCCGATGTTGTTGGGCACATGCGGCGCGATCACCGCCTTGAGGCCAAAGACAGCATAGGCATGGGTATAGGTTCGGGGGCTGTTGATGCCGAAGAGCGAGGCGGGCGAAGAGCCTGAGAAATCGACCGTGATCTTGCCGACCTTGATGACGAGCTTCGACTTGAGGGTGAGTTCGCGCTCATAGCCATCGAGCGGCATCTCATAGGACCATTCGCCTTCAGGCAGCGCCTTGATGGCCTCGCGCGCACCCTTTTCCGACTGGGTGAGAATGTGCTTCGCCAAGGCATCAAGCGAGGTGAGCTTGAACTCCTTCATCATCTCGATCAGGCGGCGGGCACCTGTGTCATTTGCACTGACGAGCGAGAGGATGTCGCCCTTCACCTCGACAGGGCTCCGCGAATTGGCGAGGATGATGGAGAGCAGCTCATCATTGAGCTTACCTTCCTTGCGGATCCTCAAATGCGGAATGAGGGTGCCTTCCTCGAAGGAGGAATTGGCCTTGGCCGACATGCCAACGCCACCCACATCAATGACGTGACACGTCGAAGCGAAGAAGGCGACGAGCTTCTTGCCCAGAAACACCGGCGTCATCATCACATAGTCGAAGAGGTGGCCAGTGCCGAGCCATGGGTCATTGGTGATAAAGACATCGCCCGGCTTCATCGTCGATTGCGGGAAATGCTTGAAGAAATGGGCAACGGCCGTGGCCATAGTGTTGACGTGGCCGGGCGTGCCGGTCATCGCCTGCGCGATCATGTTGCCTTGCGGGTCATAAACGCCCGCCGAGAGATCGCCTGCCTCGCGCGTGATGGTGCCGAAGGCGGTGCGGAGCAGGGACTGCGCCTGCTCCTCGACGACCGCGATGAGGCGGTTCCACATGACCTGCGTGCGGATGGCGGCCAGTGCGTCCTTGCTCATCGCCTGCGCTCCAGAAGTATATAGCCAAGTGAATCAATCGACGCGTTGAAGTTCACGCCGACGATGGTTGAGGTCTCGTCCTCCGCGATGATGGCGGGGCCCTTGATGCTGCTGCCGGGCTTCATGTCGAAGCGCCAGTAAACCGGGGCATCGACCTGCCGCCCAAGGGCCGGATCATAGATGCGGCGCTTCGAGCGCGGCTTCGGTGCGGCTGTCTTCCGGGCCTTGACGGCGCGCTTGGGCTTCACAGCCTGCGAAGAAACGGTGACAGACCAGGTGATGGCTTCGGCCTCCTGGTTCGGGATTCTCAGGCCATAGACCTGTTCATAGATCCGCTCGAACTCCGCCTTGAGCCTGGCGCCATCCGCCCTGGTGAGCGCCTTCACCGGCACGCTCACGCGGATCTCGTGGCCTTGGCCGACATAGCGGCAGTCGGCGATGATCTGGATGGTGGGCTTCGTCTTGACCAGTGCGGGCTCCACCACGGCGCGCGCATCGGCCGTCATGGTGGCGAGCAGGGCGTTGACGCGCGCGGCATCGAAGTCGTCAAGCGCGATGACGGCGCTCCGCGTGATCTCGTAAGCCACGGGCGCGCGAAGGAAGCCGATGGCCGAGCCCACGCCTGCACCCTTCGGCACGATGATGGTCGAGACGCCCACCTTTTCCGCCAGCCTGCAGGCATGGAGCGGCGCGCCGCCGCCAAAGGCGATCATGGTGCAGGCCGCAATGTCATGGCCGCGCTCGATGGCGTGGACGCGCGCGGCGGTGGCCCTATTCTCTTCCACGATCTCGGTGACGCCGGCGGCGGGCCAGAAGCCTTGAAGGCCCAGCTTCTCGCCGATATTCTTCTGCAGCGCGGCTTTCGCAGCCCCCTCGTCCAGCGCGATCTTTCCACCCGCGAAATAGGCAGGGTCGATCTTGCCGAGTGCGAGGTTCGCATCCGTCACCGCAGGCTCGGTGCCGCCCCGGCCATAGCAGACGGGGCCGGGGGTGGAGCCCGCACTGTCCGGCCCCACCGTGATGCGCGAGAGCTTGTCGACGCGCGCAATCGAGCCGCCGCCCGCACCGATCTCCACCATCTCGATGACGGGGATGCGGACCGGGATGCCGGAGCCCTTCATGTCACGGTAGGCGCGCGCGATCTCGAACTTGCGGGCGCGCTCGGGCTCGCCATCCTTCAGCAGGCAGATCTTGGCGGTGGTGCCGCCCATGTCGAAGGAGAAAATGTCCGGCAGGTTGCACTCCGCCGCGATCTGGCTCGCGAGGATGGCGCCGCCCGCGGGGCCCGACTCGACGAGGCGGATGGGAAAGCGCGCGGCGGTCTCCAGCGTGGTGAGGCCGCCGCCGGACATCATGAGGAAGAGGGGCGCGGTGAGCTGCATCTCCCTCAGCCGGTCGCGCAGGCGGTAGAGGTAGCTCGCCATCAGCGGGCGGACATAGGCATTGGCGACGGTGGTTGAGAAGCGCTCATATTCGCGGATCTCGGGCGCCACCTCAGACGAGATGCAGATGGTGACGTCATCGGGCAGGTGCTTCGCCAGAAGTTCCCGCACCCGCGTCTCATGCCGGTCATGCGCATAGGCGTGGAGGAAGCCGATGGCGACGGACGTCACGCCTTCCGCCACGATCTTCTGCGCGAGGCCCTTGATGGCCCTCTCGTCCAGCTTCACCAGAACCTCGCCATCAGCCCCCAGACGCTCACGGATTTCGAGGCGCAGCGTGCGCGGCACCAGCGGCACGGGGCGGTCGATCATGAGGTCATAATGATCGAAGCGCCTTTCATAGCCCTGCTCGATGATGTCCCGGAAGCCTTGCGTGGTGATGAAGGCGGTCTTCGCACCCTTGCGCTCGATCAGCGCATTGGTGGCGAGCGTGGTGCCGTGGATGAAGACGCCGATGTCCTCGGGCCTCAGGCCCGAATGCGCCAGCACTGCCGCGATGCCCTCGATCACGCCCAGCTCGGGCGCATGCGTGGTGGTGAGGACCTTGCCGCTCCAGCGCTTCGGTCCGTCCTCCAGCACGATGTCCGTGAAGGTGCCGCCGATGTCGGCTGCGAGCTTTGCCTGTCTTGCCTGACTTCCCATGATGACCTCGTAGGACCGGACCTCAGGGCTTTCAAGAGGCATTCGCATCTTTATCCTGAGGGGCGTGTTGCAGAAGCTGCGGCATCCCTCTATCAATCCGCTCATGGCGAAAGTGACCATTCAGGACGTTGCCCGCGTGGCGGGCGTGAGTGTCGCGACGGTGGACCGGGTGCTGAACCGCAGGCCTGGCGTGCGCGCGGTCACGGTCAACAAGGTCGAAAGCGCCATCCGGGACCTCAACTACCAGCCGGATCGGATCGCGGCGAGGCTTGCCCGCTCGCGCGAATACCGCTTCTGCTTCGTGCTGCCGGACCGGGCGGGCGAGTTCTGGGAGCGCATCAATGAGGATGTGCGCACCATGGCGGAGCGCATGGCGGGCGAGCGCGTGGCGATCACGGTGAAGCGCGTCGATGTGTTCGACGGAGAGCTTCTCGCCTCCATGCTCGATTCCATCGGTGACGTGCATGACGGGGTGGCGGTGGTGGCGCTCGACCATCCGGCGGTGCGTGAATCAATCAATGCGCTGGCGGTGCGCGGCGTCACCGTGGTGACGCTGGTCTCGGACGTGCCGGGCTCCAAGCGCGTGCATTATGCGGGGATCGACAATTCATCCGCCGGCCGCACGGCGGCGAGCCTCATGGGACGCTTCCTGCGGGGGCTCAGCGGCAAGGTCGGCCTGATTGCGGGCTCGCTGGCGCTGCGCGACCACATCGAGCGCCAGTTCGGCTTCGAGCAGGTGCTGGCCCATGAATATCCGAAGCTGAAGGTTCTGCCGGTGCGCGAATCGCGCGACGACTGGAGGAAGCTCGAGGAGATGACGGCGCAGCTCCTCGCCGAGCATCCGGATCTCCTCGGCATCTATAATGTGGGCGGCGGCACGCGCGGCATTGTCTCCGCGCTGGAGGCCGCGGGCCACGCCAAGGATGTGGTGCTGCTGGCCCATGACCTCAGCGACACCAACCGCAAGGCGCTGATCCGCGGCACCATCGATGCGGTCATCAACCAGGACCCAGGGCACGAGGTGAGAAGCGCCATCCGCGTGCTGATCGCCAAGGCTGACAACGTGCCGTTCATCGAGGCGCAGGAGCGGATCAGGATCGACATCTTCCTGCGGGATAATCTGCCCTGACTTCATGCCTTCGCCGAGATGACGGCGTTTAAGCTAGGCGTAAAGCCCCGGCCGCTTCTCATAGGCGATGGCAACCGTCTCACCCGTGTTCAGCGACCTGACGCCGGCATCCGTCACTGTGGTGGCCACAAAGCCGTCCCAAGTCGAGGACCCCACGGGCTTTCCCGTCGTGATCGAGTCGATCCAGGCCTGGTTCTGGATGCGGTAGGCGGCGGCAAAGCGCGGGCGCCAGTCGGTGGCGAGGCTCGTCGCGGTGACGCCGCTGCTGCGGATTTCGGTGTTGATCGTAGGCCCGAATGAGATTGTGCCCGTTTCGCAGATCAGCTCGCCCTTCACGTCATAGCCATATTGGGCGTTGAGGAAGAGCTCGACGTCCACCAGCTGGCCCTTGTCGGTTTCGAAGACCACCAGCATCGGGTCATCGAAATGCGCATGTTTCGATCTTTTCGCCTTGAACACCGTGACCGAGGACAATTCGGCTGAGAGCATGAAGCGCGAGATGTCCACCTCATGCACGCAGGAGTTCACGATGGCCCCGGCCGAATCGAAATGGGCGGGTGCGGCGGCATTGCGGTGGATGCAGTGGAAGGCCAGCGCCTCGCCATAGCGGCCTAACTCGAGCAGCGCCTTCATTTCCGTGTAGCCGGGGTCGAAGCGGCGCATGAAGCCCAACTGCACGAGGCGCCTGCCGGCGGAAAGCTCCGCCTCGATCACCCGCATGCCCTCGGCCGCCGTGGGCGCCAGCGGCTTTTCGCACAGCACCGGCTTTCCGGCCTTGATGCAGGCAATGGCGAAATCGGCGTGGGTCTGGTCGGGGGAGGCGATGAGGACGGCACCCACATCCGGATCATGGATGACGGCCAAGGGATCATTGAGCGCGAGCTTCGCACCCGTTTCCGTAGCGACGGCCCTGGCGCGGGATTCGTCGGCGTCCGAGATTGCAACCAGATGAGCACCCGCGACCTGGCGCGCGATGATGCGGGCGTGGTCCGCGCCCATCACGCCTGCTCCGATGATGCCCACCCCGATGCTCATCCAGCGAAGCTAGCCGAGGGAATCGTCGCTGGCTAGACCGAGCTTCCCGCACCGCCGAAGGACAGGCTCATGAATTCATGGAAGGTGCGGGCGGCGGGGCTCTGGTTGCGCGTGTGGTTCCATGCGAGGCCGACGTCCATCGTCGGGATGTCGGCCACCACATTGCGCAGTTCGATGCGCTGGCCCTCGAGCGACCAGGGGCGGTAGACCATGTCGGAGAGGATGGTGACGCCCATGCCGTCCGCCACCATGGAGCGCACCGCCTCGACGGAGGAGGTGGTGAAGATAGTCGAGGGCCGGAGCCCCGTGGGCTTCCAGTAGCGCGATGCCGTCTGGTTCGCCTCGTCGACGGTGAGCATCACATAGGGTTCGGAGGCCACGTCATCGAGCGTGATGGCGGGGGCGGCGAGCAGGCGGTGCTCCACGGGGAGCCACAGTCTGCGGCGCGAGCGGATCAGCGTTTCATAGGCGAGCCGCTTCTTGTCCATGAGGTTCGAGACCAGCATGACGGCCAAGTCGAGCGAGCCGTCCTTCAGCCCGCTTTCGATGGCGTTGCGCGGGAGTTCGTAAAGCTCCGCCTGGATGCGCGGATAGCTCCTCGCGAAGCGGGTGTAGTGGCGCGGCAGGAAATAGCCCGCCACCGTGTAGGATACGCCGATCCGGACCGTGCCGCTGATGGCCGAATCCTCGGTCAGGGGTGCGTGCTGGGCGGCATTAACGGCCGCCATGATGTTGCGCGCATGCTGCAGGAAGCGGGCCCCCTCGGCGGTGAGCGCCACGCCCGTCGGCAGCCGTTTGAACAGGGCAACACCCACATCCTCTTCCAGTTGCTTCACGGCGGCGGTGACGGCAGACTGCGAGACGTTGAGCTCGATTGCCGCCTGGCTGATCTGGCCGGCGTCAGCTGTGGCGATGAAATAGCGGACCTGCTTGAGCGAAAGGGTCATATCTGATTTTGCGATACCGCATTGCAGTTTTTCTGATTTTACAATAATCAGGGCCTACCGCAAGCTGCGATGCAGAACGGTGCTGAAGCGCCGCGTTTGAGGGAGGTTACAGGATGACGGTCATCAACTGTGACATGGGCGAAGCGTTCGGCCTCTACAAGATGGGCGACGACGCCGGCCTGATGCCGCTGATCGACGTGGCCAATGTGGCCTGCGGTTTCCATGCGTCCGACTTCAACCACATGCGCACGACGGTGCAGCTGGCCAAGACGCATGGCGTGAAGGTGGGCGCGCATCCCTCGCTCCCCGACCTTCAGGGCTTCGGGCGCCGCGAGATGAAGATGGGGCGGGACGAGCTCACCAATTGCATCATCTACCAGGTGGGCGCCCTCAAGGGTTTCCTTGACGCCGAGGGCATGGTGCTGAATCACATCAAGCCGCATGGCTCGCTCTATGGCATGGCGGCGCGGATGGAGGAGGTGGCGAATGCGGTGGCGGATGCCGCCGACATCTTCAAGGTGCCGCTGATGGGCATGATCAACACCTTCCACGAGAAGGTCTACACCGCACGCGGCCACAAGTTCATTGCGGAATTCTATGCCGACCTCGATTACCGCGACGACGGCTCCCTCATTATCACGCGCGAGCATGAGGCGAAGGATCCGGCCCATGCCGCAGCGCTCTGCCTGCGCGCCATCCGCGAGGGCAAGGTCAAGGGTGTCGGCGGCGGCGATGTGGCGGTGCGGGCCGATGCGATCTGCGTCCACTCCGACACGCCCAATGCCGTGGCCATTGCTCAGGCCGTGCGCAATGCGGTCAAACCTTATATCGATGCTGCCTGACATTCCAGACACGAGGACAGACCATGGCCCAGCTTCTCTCGCCCCTTCCCGGAACCTTCTACCGCAAGCCCGCCCCGGACAAGCCCGCCTACAAGAATGACGGCGACAAGGTCGCCAAGGGCGATGTCATCGGGCTCATCGAGGTGATGAAGTCCTTCACCGAGGTGAAGGCCGAGGCGGCGGGCAAGATCACCTTCATTGCCGAGAATGAAGAGCCGGTGATGGCCGGACAGCCGCTGGCGGAGATCGGTTGAAGTGAGGTTGGATTTGCCATCCCTTATGGCGTCACCCCGGCGAAGGCCGGGGTCCAGCTTGCCTGCGGCGCCAAAGCTGGATCCCGGCCTTCGCCGGGATGACGGCTTTCAGGGGTGGACCAAGGGAGTGCAAT
>JBEILC010000048.1:0-16370 GCA_040379425.1 Hyphomicrobiales bacterium | reverse complement strand
GAGCGGCTGCCGTAATACTTGATGTGAAGCTGGCGCAAGGTTTCCAGCATCTCAGGGCCAAACTCGCGGCCCGTCTCGCGCGCCAGCGCCTTGGTGAAGAGGCCGCCGGACATGCCGATCTTGCGGTGCAGCCGCCAGACAGAGACGTCGATCCCCACCTCCTGCAGCGCATCGTGCCAGGCCAGCACATGGTCATAGACGCTGTCCACCAGCGTGCCGTCGAGGTCGAAGAGGAAGGAGGTCTGCTGCCGGGCCTTCATGCCGCGGAGGCCATCTCGGTGCGCACCTGCTGGCGCAGCATGTCGATGGGAACGAGGTTCGGCCCCTTCTTCACATGCCAGAAGGTCCAGCCATTGCAGGCTTCCGCCCCCTGCACATGGGCGCCGATCTTGTGGATCGAACCGGACGCATCCTTGCAGGCGATGGAGCCATCGGCCCTCACGCGCGCGGCGATGCGCGTCGTCGGGTCGAACAGCGTGTCACCCGCCTTGACGAGGCCGCGCTCAATGAGCGAGCCGAAGGGAATGCGCGGTTCGGCGCGCTTGCTCGTCGTCACCTTCAGGGCCTCGGCGGGAAGTTCGGATGTGGCATCGATGCGGGCGAGGGCTGCCTGCGCGTAGTCCTCCTCGCGCTCGATGCCGATGAAGATGCGGCCCAGCTGCTTGGCCGCGGCCCCCGTGGTGCCGGTGCCGAAGAACGGGTCCAGCACCACATCTCCCGGGTTGGTGGTGGAAAGCAGCACGCGGTGCAAGAGCGCCTCGGGCTTCTGCGTGGGGTGCAGCTTGTCGCCATCGGTGTTCTTCAGCCGCTCGGCACCCGTGCACAGCGAGAGCGTCCAGTCGGAGCGCATCTGCAGGTCGCCGTTGAACACCTTCATCGCCTCGTAGTGGAAGGTGTACTTGGTGCTCTGATCGCGCGCCGCCCAGATCAGCGTCTCATGCGCATTGGTGAATCGCCGGCCGCGGAAGTTCGGCATCGGGTTGGTCTTGCGCCAGACCACATCGTTGAGGATCCAGAAGCCCAGATCCTGCAGGATGGAGCCCACGCGGAAAATGTTGTGATAGGAGCCGATCACCCACAGTGCGCCCGTGGGCTTCAGGATGCGGCGGCATTCGGAAAGCCAGCCCTTGGTGAAGCGGTCATAGGCCTCGAAATTCTCGAACTGGTCCCAATGGTCGTCAACCGCGTCGACCTTGCTCTGGTCAGGCCGCGTGAGGCTTCCTGCAAGCTGCAGATTATAGGGCGGATCGGCGAAGACCAGATTTACCGAGCCCGATGGGATCCGCTTCAGTTCGGTCAGGCAATCGCCCACCAGAATCCGATTGTGCAACGGCCGTAGCTCCGGCCGAGTCTGATAACCCATCCCACACCCCAAAACGCAAAAAACGCAACTGACTCGAGAGCGGGCATCATGAGTCTTGCGGAGTCGCGCGTGAATCGCTTTCGGGCGGTATGGTTAACGGCTGAAGAATGCCGCAACGGGCGCGAAGCTTTTCCGGTGCAGCGGTGTCGGCCCATGGCGCTTGAGTGCGGCCTGGTGGAAGGCCGTGCCGTAGCCCTTGTGGCGGGCGAAGCCATAGGGCGGGTAGGTGGCGTCATGGCCGATCATGATGCGGTCCCGCGTCACCTTGGCGATGATCGATGCCGCGGCGATGGAGAGCGAACGGCCATCCCCCTCAACGATGGTACGCACAGGGCAGGGGAGTTGCGGCGCGCGGTTGCCGTCGACGAGGGCCAGTTCCACGCCGTCGATTTGCTGCATCGCCTGGCTCATCGCCCAGAGCGTTGCGGCGAGGATGTTGTCACGGTCGATGCGGTCAACCTCGGCGATGCCGATGCCGACCCTGGCCGATGCGAGGATCGGTGCGAACAGCGCTTCTCGCTGTGCTTCGGTGAGCTTCTTTGAATCATCAAGGCCCGGCGGAATGGAGTTTGGGTCCAGCACAGCCGCGGCGGCGACGACGGGCCCGGCCCACGGGCCGCGCCCTGCTTCATCGATGCCGCAGACATGCCGCATGCCGCTCCGCATGGCGTCAAGCTCGATGGTGAAGTCCGGTCCGAATCCGCCCATGCCGCCCTTTATGGGCGAGGGGCCGAAGGCGGGTCAATTGCGGCGCGACCCCCACCCCTACCCCTCCCCCCTCGTGGGGAGGGGTAGGGGTGGGGGACCGCGAGTACGGAGTCAGCTCATAGCCGTCACAGCAGCCTCAACTGCTCGCCCGGCTGCGGGGGGCGGCAAAAGTGGTCGGTCGAGAGCTTCAGCCGGCTGCGGTTCAGCCCCAGGCGCTGGCAGGCGAGTTCAAAGCGGCGGCCGATGGTCCAGGCATAGGGGCCGGTGCCGGTCTGGCGTTTGCCGAAGCTCGCGTCATAATCCTTGCCGCCGCTGGCAGACTTGACCAGCGACATCACCCGCTGCGCGCGGTCCGGCATGGTGGCCTGGAGCCAGTCGCGGAAGAGTTCCTTGACCTCATGCGGCAGGCGCAGCATGACATAGCCTGCCTCGCGCGCACCGGCCGTGCGGGCGGTCTTGAGGATGGCCTCGATCTCGCTGTCATTCACCGCGGGGATGATGGGGGCCACCATGACAACCGTGGGGATTCCCGCCGCGGAAAGCTGCTCGATCGCGGCCATCCGCTTCATGGGCGTGGACGCGCGGGGCTCCATGGCGCGGGCGAGCTTCGGGTCAAGCGTGGTGATGGAGAGCGCCACCTTGACGAGCCCTTTGCGTGCCATGGGGGCGAGAATGTCGATGTCGCGGGTGACGAGTGCGGACTTGGTGACGATGCCGACCGGGTGGTTGAATTCCGAGAGCACTTCCAGGATGGCGCGGGTGATGCGCCGCTCACGCTCGACGGGCTGGTAGGCGTCCGTGTTGGCGCCGAGAGCAATGGTGCGTGGCTCATAGGCCTTGTGCAAGAGTTCGGCGCGCAGCAGTTCCGCAGCGTTCGGCTTGGCAAACAGCTTCGATTCGAAGTCGAGCCCGGGCGAGAGGCCCATATAGGCGTGGGCGGGCCTCGCATAGCAATAGGCGCAGCCATGCTCGCAGCCGCGATAGGGGTTGATCGAGCGGTCGAAGGAAATGTCGGGCGAGTCGTTCCGCGTGATGATGGTCTTGGGCTTTTCCTCGAACACCTCGGTGCGGAAGGCCGGCAGGTCTTCCAGCCCCTGCCAGCCGTCATCGAAGAGCGAGCGGCGATAAGCCTCGAAGCGGCCGGACATGTTGAGCGTGGCGCCGCGCCCGCGCGCCTGGGGCCCAAGCGCGGTCATCCGCCCCTCGCCAAGAGCGGCAGGGTCAAGCTCGCGGGCCCGGCGCCTATCGATCAAACTGGACATGCTCCAAACATATGAGACCCATCAGAACAAAACAAGAACAATATTGTTCCTCCCATTGCCGGACTCCGCGAAGCCGGGCATGGTCCGGCTCGCATGACTCGCCGCCAGATTCTCCTCGCCCTGCTGCCGCCCCTGTTCTTCGGAACGGGCTTCACCATCGCCAAGCCGGCGGTGCAGCATTTCCCGCCGCTCTTCATGATGCTGCTGGTCTATGGCGGCATCGCCATCGCCCTGATGCTGACCCACCGGGAGAAGCTCAAGACGCCGGTGGCCTCGATCATCGCCATCTCGGCCTTCGCGGTGACGATCCAGGGCGCGCTGCTGTTCTGGGGCTTGAGAAGCGAGGCGATGCCGGCCACCGCCGCCAACCTCCTCTTGCAGATCCAGATCCCCTTCGCGGTCCTGCTCGACTGGCTGATCATGAAGGAGAGGCTCGACCTCACGAAGGCGGCCGGAACGGCCCTCGCGATCATCGGGGTGGCCATCGTCATCGGGCTTCCGGCGGAAGCGCCGGGCCTTCTCCCCACCGTTATGATCATCGCCGCCGCCTTCTGCTGGTCGCTCGGCCAAGTGCTGGCGCGCAAGCTCGGCAAGGACAACGGGCCCGGCCTTCTCAAAGCCAATGCGCTGGGCAGCCTGCCGCAGCTCGCACTTGCCACGCTGCTGCTGGAGCAGGGGCAATGGCAGTCCCTCACCAGCGCCACATGGGTCGAATGGTCGATGCTGGCCTTTGTCGGCGTCGTCGGCTTCTATCTTGCTTACATGTGCTGGTTCACGCTGCTGAAGCAGTGCCGCATGGATGAGGCCGCGCCCTTCATCCTGTTGATGCCCGTCGTGGGCATCATCACTGCTGCCCTGGTGCTTGGCGAATCCGTTTCGCTCGAGCAGCTGATCGGCGGGGCCGTCATCCTCGCAGGCCTCGCCATTGTCTCAGGGGCAGGACTTCCGTCACGCAAGCGCCCGGAAGCCGCCTCAGGCTCCTGATCAGCCCTTGCCGCGCATCTCATGCTCCTGCAGGCGCGGCATGATCTCGACGAAGTTGCAGGGCTTGTGAGTGTAGTCGAGCTGCGGCTTGAGGATCTGGTCCCAGCCGTCCTTGCACGCACCGGGCGAGCCCGGCAGGCAGAAGATGTATTTCCCCTTCATCACGCCCGCGCAGGCGCGCGACTGGATGGTCGAGGTCCCGATCTTGGGGAAGGAGATCATGTGGAACAGCGTGCCGAAGCCGTCGATCTCCTTCTCGAAGAGCGGGCGCATCGCCTCGACCGTCACGTCATGGCCGGTAAGGCCGGTGCCGCCCGTGGTGATGATCACGTCGATATCCGCGCGGTTGGTCCAGTCGCGGATCACATGACGGATGGCGCGGACATCATCCTTCACGATCTTGCGGGCGGAAAGCAGATGATCAGCCCCCGCGACCCTGTCTGACAGCGTCTGGCCAGACACATCCGTTTCGAGTGTGCGCGTGTCGGAAACCGTCAGGATGGCGATCCTGACGGGAATGAATTTCCTTGCCTCAGTCATGTGGGAACGTACCTTGGGTAAAAAATGCCGCCGAAGGAAAACGGCATGGCCTGCGCAACTGTCCGTTTCCCAACAGTATGAAACACGATTCAATTCCGCGTAACAAGGGGAACTCCTCTCCACAAGTGCATATCGACATGCTTTTTCGGCTGGCTGGAAAACTTTCCTTATCCCGGTTGCAGCAACCGGAACCAACGTCAATCTTCAGCTCGGCGCAGTGACTTCAGTGAGCGTCCAGCATTTGGCGGAGCAGGAGCAGATCGCGCCACGCAAGCCGCTTCTGCGCGGGCTGGCGCAGCAGGTAAGCGGGATGCAGCGTCGGCAGCAGCGGAATGTTCCGCCCACTGACATTCGCTGTCACCCACTTTCCACGCATCTTGAGTATGCCGTCGTTGCGCCCGGTCAGGCGGTGGGCGGGTGTCGCGCCGAGGCAGACGATCACATCCGGCTTCTGAAGCTCGATGGCCCGCATCAGAAAGGGCAGGCACATCTGGGTCTCGGCTTCCGTCGGCGTGCGGTTGCCGGGCGGGCGCCAGAACACGGTGTTGGTGATGAAGACCGCGCTTTCCCTGTCGGCGGCGCCTCGCGACAGGCCGGCCGCCGCAAGCATGCGGTCGAGGAGCTGGCCCGAACGCCCGACG
This sequence comes from Hyphomicrobiales bacterium, assembly GCA_040379425.1. Classification (GTDB taxonomy): domain Bacteria; phylum Pseudomonadota; class Alphaproteobacteria; order Rhizobiales; family Aestuariivirgaceae; genus Aestuariivirga. The sequence goes on along the minus strand of JBEILC010000048.1, from coordinate 10,872 downwards.
AAGGGCTTGCCCTGGATGTCCTCATCGCGGCCCGGCGCCTCGCCGATCAGCATGACCCGCGCGTCCGGGCTGCCGTCGGCGAAACAAAGCTGTGTTGCCGTCTTTTTGAGCGGGCAGGCGTCGAAGGCCTCCAGAGCCGCCGCAAGTTCGGCAAGGCTCCCGCAGGCGGACGCCGGGGATGACCCTTGCGCCATCAGGGCCGGGGCCGCCACCGTTGCCGGGCGGGCAGGGGCCATTGCCTGTGTCTCCGCCACCGGGCGGGCCGGGACCGGGGCTGCCAGCCGGTTCACCGGCTCCTCGCCGATGATCTCGCCTACTCCCATCCCGGAGAGCCAGCGGAGTGCCTCGGCCGCCTCATGCGGCGTCATGTCGTCGTGCTTGGTTTCCATGTCCGAAATGGTGGCTTGTGCCCCTATGCCGGGTCACTATAAAGGCGCTCGGCGCTTGAAGATAGACGGGAGAAGAAGACGTGGTTCAGGTCCAGCGGGAGGCGATGGAATATGACGTTGTGATCGTGGGGGCGGGCCCGGCCGGGCTTGCCGCGGCGATCCGGCTCAAACAACTCTCCCCGGAGCTCTCCGTCTGCCTGCTCGAGAAGGGCTCGGAGGTGGGCGCGCATATCCTGTCGGGCGCGGTCATTTACCCGATCGCGCTCAATGAACTGATCCCGGACTGGAAGGAAAAGGGCGCACCCCTCAACGCCCCCGTGACCGAGGACCGCTTCTTCGTGCTCGGGCCGCAAGGCTCGCTCCGGCTGCCCAATGCGCTGATGCCGCCCTTGATGGACAATCACGGCAACTATGCCGTGTCGCTCGGCAATATTTGCCGCTGGCTCGCCCAGCAGGCGGAAGCCCTGGGTGTCGAGATCTACCCGGGCTTTGCCTGTTCCGAAGTGCTCTACCGGGAGGACGGCTCCGTCCGCGGCGTCGCCGCCGGCGTCATGGGCATTGGCAAGGATGGCAAGCCCAAGGCCGATTTCCAGCCCGGCATGGAACTGCTCGGCAAATATGTTTTCATCGCCGAGGGCGTGCGGGGATCGCTCGCCAAGGAGATCATCGCGAAGTTCGAACTGTCGAAGGGCCGCGAGCCGCAGAAATTCGGCATCGGCATGAAGGAGCTCTGGGAGGTTCTTCCCGAGAACCACCGCCAGGGCCAGGTGACCCACACCATGGGCTGGCCGCTGGGTGCCAAGACCGGCGGCGGCAGCTTCATGTACCACCTCGAGGACAATCTGGTGTCGATTGGCCTCGTCGTGCATCTCAACTACGACAATCCCCATCTCTATCCTTACGGTGAGTTCCAGCGCTTCAAGCACCATCCGCTGATCGAGCCGGTGCTGAAGGGCGGGCGCCGCATCGCCTATGGCGCGCGGGCCATCACCGAGGGGGGCTTCCAGTCCGTTCCGAAACTGTTCTTCCCCGGCGGCGCGCTGATCGGCTGTTCGGCCGGTTTCGTAAACGTGCCCCGCATCAAGGGTTCCCACAACGCCATGAAGACCGGCATGCTGGCGGCGGAAGCTGCGTTCAATGCCATCTCCGCCGGCCGCGCGGGCGACGAACTCCGCGACTATGAGCAGGCTTACGAGAAGTCCTGGGTCTATCAGGACCTGAAGCGGGTGCGGAACGTCAAGCCCATGTGGTCGAAGCTCGGCCTCGTCGGCGGCCTGGCGCTGGGCGGGCTCGACATGTGGATGAATCAGCTCTTCGGCGCGGGGCTTGGCACCTGGAAGCACGGCAAGCCCGATTACGCCACGCTGAAGCCCGCAGCGGACTCGAAGCCGATCCACTATCCCAAGCCTGACGGCGTCATCTCCTTCGACCGGCTCACCAACCTGGCGTTTTCCGGCACCAACCACGAGGAGGACCAGAAGGTCCACCTGCAGCTGAAGAACCCGGAGATCCCGATCGGCGAGAACCTTCCCATCTATGCCGAGCCCGCCCAGCGCTATTGCCCGGCCGGCGTCTATGAGGTGGTGATGGAGGAGGGCCAGCCGCCGCGTTTCCAGATCAATCACCAGAACTGCGTGCACTGCAAGACCTGCGACATCAAGGACCCCTCGCAGAACATCAACTGGGTGGTGCCGCAGGGTGGCGAAGGGCCGAACTACCCCAACATGTAAGGGCGCAGCGGACCGCCCTTGCGGCGATCCCAAAATCACCGCATTTTGCGGGGATCACTGAAGCCGGTTCGAGGGGCGGCAAGGGGCCGCCCGTCTATTGAAATGGATGATGATGAGGCGATCCCTTTACTGCGTGGCTCTCTCCGCACTGCTCATGGCGCCTGTCACCGCGGTGCCGGCGGCGGCCTATGAGAAGCCCGAGGCCTCCCCGTCTGGCAGTTACCTGGCCGGGCGCTCGGCGGCGAAGTTGCGCGACAACGACCTAGCGTCCGACTACCTCAGCACCGTGTTGCAGGCGGACGAGGGCAATCCCATCCTCATCGAGAAGATCTTCCTGCTCGATCTCTCCGAAGGCAGCATCGCGGAAGCCGAACGGCTTGCAGCCCAAGTCCTGAAGTTCAACAGCCAGCAGCGCATGGCGCGCATCGTGCTGGGCCTCGGCGAATTCCGTGCGCGCCGCTATGTGGAGGCGCGCAAGCACCTCGAGGAGGCCGCCTATACGCCGGTGGGTGAACTCACCTCCTGGCTGCTCCAGGCGTGGTCCTATGCGGGCGAGGGCAATGTCAACCTCGCGCTGAAGACGCTCGACAAGCTGGACAGCAGTGAAAGCTTCGCCAACTTCAAGACGTTCCACGCCGCGCTGATCGCCGATTATCTGGGCAATCCCGTCAGGGCCGAGGCGTCCTACCGCAAGGCCCATGAGGATGCGGGCAACTCGCTCCGCGTGGTCCAGGCCTATGGCAATTTCCTCGAGCGCAATGGGCGGAGCGAGGACGCGCGCAAGATCTACCGCGACTTCCTCGAGGCGGACGAGAATCCGCTCATCCTGGCCGCGCTCGAGAACAACGAGAAGAATGCAAAGCCCCAGCCCTTCATCGCGACGCCGGGTGCGGGCGCGGCCGAGGCACTGTTCTCGCTCGCCACATCCATGACCGACGAGCAGAGCATCAATGTCGGCCTTCTTTACACGCGCCTCGCGCTCTCGTTTGACGGCGACAAGCCAGTGCTAACCACGCTGCTCGGCGACATCTACGAGGACATGCAGCGCTTCGACAAGGCAGTCGAGGCCTATGAGCAGGTCGATGCGGCATCGCCGCTGCGGTCCAATGCCGAGATGGAAATCTCCGTCAGCCTGCAGCGGCTGGAGCGCAAGGACGAGGCGCTGGCCAGGCTCAAGCAGCTCATCGCGCGCGAACCGAAGAACTATGACGCCATCGTCACGCTCGGCAATCTCTACCGCAACAACGAAGACTACACCAACGCCGCCAAGGCCTATGACGATGCGATCGCGCTGATCACCGAGCCTGTTGCCGGCCACTGGCGCGCCTACTACTACGACGGCATCGCGCATGAGCGGCTGAAGGAATGGGACATCGCGGAGCAGCGCTTCCGCAAGGCGCTCGAACTCTCCCCCGACGAGCCGAACGTGCTCAACTATCTCGGCTACTCGATGATCGAGAAGAAGATCAATCTCGCCGAGGCGATGGAGATGGTGAAGAAGGCGGTCGAGTTGAAGCCCAATGACGGCTACATCATCGACAGCCTCGGCTGGGCCTATTACCAGCTCGGAGACTATGAGCAGGCGGTCGTCCACATCGAGCGCGCCGTGGAGCTTCTCCCCGCCGATCCGATCATCGCGGAGCATCTGGGCGATGCATACTGGCGCGTGGGCCGCAAGCTCGAGGCCAAGTTCCAGTGGCAGCACGCGCGTGACAACAAGCCCACGCCCGAGGACCTGAAGCGCATCGAGGACAAGATCAAGAACGGCATGCCGGAGGAAACCCCGGTGACGCCCGCGCAGAATGCCGCCGGCCAGTCCAACGGCTGAGCAAGGGGCTGGGGCGGGCTTCCGGCCCTTCAGCCTCTTCGCGCCCGCCAAGGTCAATCTGGCGCTTCATGTGCTGGGCCGCCGGGCGGACGGCTACCATGACCTCGATTCGATCGTGGCCTTCGCCGATGTGGGCGACTGGCTTCGCTTCTCCCCCGCGGCGCAGTTCACGGTGACGGCGGACGGCCCGTTTGCCGCCGCGCTGCCGGAAGCCTCCGCCAACATCATCGCCAAGGCGTGGGCGGCGGCACGGCTGATTGCCGAATCGCGCGGGCGCCCTCTGCCGCCCGTTGCCGTACACCTCACCAAGAACCTTCCTGTTGCGTCAGGAATAGGTGGCGGGTCGGCCAATGCGGCCGCGGCTCTCAAGGGCTTTCTCAAGGTTGCAGGAATTGACGGAACCGATGCGGAAATCGCTGCGGCAGGTTTGCGGATCGGGGCGGATGTGCCCGTCTGCCTGCTGGGAACCCCCTGCCGCATGCAGGGCGTGGGCGAGCGAATCACCCCGCTTGCAGGCTATAGCTCGCATTATGCCATGCTCGTCAACCCGATGGTGGCCGTCTCGACGCCAGAGGTGTTCGGCAGGCTGGGGCTGGCAAAGGGCCAGAGTCATGGCACGGGGATTGAGAGCGAGGATGATCCCGCAACCTGGCGCAACGACCTGGCCGCCCCCGCCATCGCGCTCGCCCCGGTGATCGGCGAGGTGCTGGAGCAGCTTATGCGTGCAAAAGGCGTCACCCGCGCCTTCATGTCGGGCTCGGGCGCCACATGTGTCGCGCTCTGCGAGCATTCCACCCCCATTCCGCCGCTTGATCCGTCCTGGTGGGTGGCGAGAGCGGTGCTGGGCTAGCGCCGATCCATCTCCTAAAATACTACAATTATTATACGTATTTCAGAGATCTTGCCCGCTGGGCGTGCTGATGACCTGACCGGCATTTTGTACCAGGTCGAATGAGGGACTATTGCATGTTTGCGGCTCCGTCGCGTGTGGGTGGCGGGACGCTGGTGACGGGCGCCGGGGGACGGTATCCGAGGGCCGGGTGCGGCCGTCGCGTGTTGTAATGGATGCGCCATTGTTCGATCACCACCTTGGCTTCCCGGAGGCTGCAGAAGATCTCACCGTTAAGGCATTCATCTCGCGGTTTGCCATTGGAGGATTCGCAGGAGCCGTTCTCCCGGGGTGAACCAGGCTCGATCTACAAGCTCGTCGTGCCAGGCCCTGACAGCCATTGGCACACGACCTTGGCGGCCATTTCCGGGCCATTGTCCGGCCTGATGAAGGTTGGGACCCCTTCGAAGAGCATGGCGTCCGCCAGCGTCTCAATGACGCCGATGGCATTGATCCGGCGAGCCACCCTGATTGCCAGGCACTTACGGCTGAACTCGCCGATCAGGGTCATCAACCGGATACGGCGGCCATCATGGGGCGCGGCCTCTACAAGGTCGAAGCTCCGGACGTGGTTTGGATGTTCCGGCCGGAGCCGGATGCAGGACCCGTCATTGAGCAAGGCCGTCACCCGGCGATAGCCGTAGCGGCCATAGTTCGACGCAATCAGGACAATGTTCCGGGTCAGATCATCCCCGTCGGGCTTCAGCGCCGGAACGTATCGCTGCGTCCCGCGTGGTTGCCCAACAATCCGGCAGGCTGTGCGTTCGCTCAGGCGATATTCATCCTGCGCTGCATCAACAGCCTGCCGGCGCCGCTCAGGGCTTACAAGTTTCCCGCCGCAATATCCTTCAGGACTTGCTTCTCAAGGGACAGATCGGCCACCAGCTTCCTCAGCCGGCCGTTCTCCTGTTCCAGCTGCTTCAGCTTCCGGGCCTGCTCGGCGTGCAAACCACCGTATTCCTTCCGGTACCGGTCGTAGCTCTGCTCGGTCAGACCAGTTTCCTTGCAGGCCGCGGCAATGCTCTTGGCCTGGCTTTGCAAGACCTCCACTTGCCGCAGCTTCGTGACGGTCTGCTCAGCTCCCAACCTCTTTTTCGGCATCTCCCTTCCCCTTTCCAGGCTATCTTCTCTCAATTCGCCTGGTTCATAAAATGACGGTCAGGTCACACTGATCCAAAGGTGTCTCCTGGAAAAGAAATTTTACCTTAGGTGTTTTATCTCCTCCAAATACAACAGCGCCTTCTTCCCGGCTGAACGCCCGGCGCAAAATTTCAGTTGACGTAGCGTTCATCCATTAACTAAACTTGGAATTGTATCCACGGCCAAGTTCCTCTGGGAAGTGCAATGAGGTTGCAGGTATGTATGCGTTGAACATCGGTTTTGGGGGTGTGCAGCCACTCGGCGCTGACACCGGGCTGGCGGACCCGCTGCGGACCGCCACGGCAATTGCGGGGCTGATCCGCCAGGGGGCCGAAGCGGGGCTCAAGTTCCGGCTCGGCACGGATTTCAGCGAGCTGGCAAGGCTGCGTCATGAGCTGCGCGACAGCGATGTCTGCCCCATGTTCGACCCGCTTGCCTGCCGCAACCTCTCCGAACGCGGCTTCTGGATGGCGGCGGAGGACAGCCGCGGAAAGACCGTGAGCCTCCAGGCCTTCCGGCTGGACGAGGCGGATCCCAATCTGGCGGAATGGGTTCTGGGCTGGATGATGGGGCTCTATGCCAGGCGCCGCGAGATGATCATCCCGCGGGCGGTGATGCCGCCGGAGCACTCGCTCTCACACCTGATCCGCGGCCGCATCGTCTATCACGGCGAACTGTGGATCGATAAGCACGCCAAGGGCTGCTTCCCCATCTTCCCGAGGCTTGGCATGCTGCTCGCCATGGTGAAGTGGCAGCCGGAGGCCATCTGGGCGCTGACCGGTCAATCCATGGCAACCCGCGGCCACATGGTGCGCATGGGCTATGGCAACCTGGAGCAGAGCTTCCTCACCTGGGAGTGGGAGCCCGAGGGTGCAGAACAGGCCGAATGGATCGGCATCGCGCTCCGCCGCCACCTTGAATTCTCGATCGCGGAAATGGCGGCTACAGAGGACAGATGTCTACCTCAGCCAGTTCCGTAACGACACGGACGGCCTTGACCTTCCGCCCGACGTCAAGTGGCAGCACCACGCGCTGGTAGGGCACCCACACCACATCGCCACGGGCCGAGGCCATGGCGGCATAGATATGGTCGTAATGCGGTTGCCCCGTGCGGGTGACCTGCGAGTAGACTAAACTCACCGCAAGGTCATAGGAATGGCCCGTGAGGCAGGGGTAGGACACGGGATTGACCCCCCAAAGCTTGGCGATGGTGGAGTTGCGCCCGACACGCGCCACCCGGAAGCGCTGTGCCGCCTGATCGTAAAGGCAGTCGATCGAACAGACCTCGCTCGCCGCTTTCTCCCTGAGCGCCTGTTGCAGGATGGCCGGCACGTTCTTCGGCTTTTCCGGAGCGGACCGGATGTAGACGGTCTGGGACAGGTGCACGTCACTCTTCTGGATGAGATGGTGGATGCGTTCGGACACGGCATAGGCATGATCGAAGCGCTCATTGAACCAGCCGGCCGAATAATACTGCACGCTGAACGGCCCCAATGCGCCATGCACCCATTCAGCCACGAAGAACAGCGACGACCAGTTGGCGGAAAACATGCTCCAGCGGATGGTGGTGCCCGCCGCGCCCGCGGTGATCTTGACCATCCCACACCGCTGCAGAAGATGACGCTCGTCCGCTGCGGAGGGCACAGCCTCCGGCCCGTTCACGATCTGGCCGTTCTCGACCCAGTAAATCCCCTTGGTCATTCCCTGCGCATGCCATGGTTGACTCTACCTAAAGGAATAGCATGATGACGTCAATACAACCTTAACATGATGCGCCAACAGAACGTGGCCCGTTCAGCCAGGTGGCGGCAGGCGGCCGAGGAGTTTGAGGCCAGAAGGCTCCATCGTGACGATGATCCCTTCCCCCGGCCGTGGCGTGATGCCGGTGAGGGCGGTGATGTTCACCTGGTGCGTAAGTGCGACGAGAACGCCGGGCCCCTTCCATGCGGCAATGATCTCCCCCGCGGCGGCGGTGCGCTGCGGCTCCTCCGAGCGGTCGCCGAAGAAGGAGTTGAAGGCGGGCTCGTCCGTCACCTTGCCGGGGAAGGCCAATTCCGCCGTCTCCCGCGAGCGGCACCATTGCGACGTGACCACCTTGCCGACCGCAACCCCCCTGTCCCGGAAGGCCTGGCCGATGGCGCGCGCCTGCGCCCTTCCATTGTCATCAAGGTTGCGCTGCGTCGAACAATCCCCCAGCTCGAAACCGGCGGGATCACCCGTGCCCGGCGCATTGGCATGGCGGAAGAGGACGACGGCGCTGGGCTCCCGCTTCATGATCAGCCAGGGGTCATCTTCCGCATGGGCGGGGATGGTGGGAAGGCACAGGGCCAGCAGGAGGAGAAGACGGCGGCGCATCATGCCATCAGTTACGGGCGCCGCGCCTTTCGGTTCAACCGAACTTGTTGCGGCTCGGGAAGCCCTTCGGCGGAGCGCGGCCGGCCTGGGCGCGTTCGCCGATCCATTCCTTGAGGTCGGTCACCACGAAATTGCGGCCTGAACTGTCCGTCCAGGTGAGGCCATCCTTCAGCTTGAAGGCGCGGGCATCACTCAGGCCCCCGTCCTTGAACTTCTGCAGGCGCACACCCTTGCCGCGCGCCATTTCCGGCACATCGGCAAGCTTGAAGATGATCATCTTGCGGTTCTCGCCGATGGAGGCGATGTGGGTCGCGTCCTCCGGCACCGGCACGCAGACGCAAGCCTCGACGAGGGCCTTGACGTTCAGCACCTGCTTGCCCTTGCGCGTCGTCGCCAGGCATTCATCCTCAGCGACGATGAACCCGTCACCCTCGGTGGAGGCAAGCAGCCGCTTCGTTCCCGGCTGATGCACGAAGAGTGCGACGATCGAATCCGCCGCATCGAGATCGCACATGAGGCGCACCGGTTCCCCATGGCCGCGCCCGCCGGGCAGCTTCGCCACATCGAGCGTGAAGAACTTGCCAGACGATGAGAACAGCATGACCTTGTCCGTCGACATGGCGTGGAAGGTATAGAGGCCCTGGTCGCCATCCTTGTAGGAGAGGCCCGAGACATCCTCCATGTGGCCCTTCATGGTGCGGATCCAGCCCTTCTCCGAGCAGACGACCGTGACGGGCTCCTTCTCGATCATCGACTGCTCGAGGTCCACGTCGATCTCGGGCGCTTCCGAGAAATCGGTGCGGCGGCGGCCCAGCGGCGTCCTTTTGGAATACTTCTCCTTCACGGACCTGATCTCGTCCGAAATCTTCGCCCACTGCTCCTCATCCGACTTCAGGAGCGCCTTGAGGCCTTTCTGCTCCTTGACGAGTTTGGCGTGCTCGCCCCGGATTTCCATCTCCTCCAGCTTGCGGAGTGCCCGGAGCCGCATGTTGAGGATGGCCTCGGCCTGGTTGCCGGTAAGCGAGAAGCGCGCAATCAGCGCGGGCTTCGCCTCATCTTCCTCGCGGATGATGCGGATCACCTCATCGAGGTTCAGATAGGCGATGAGATAGCCGTCAAGGATTTCGAGGCGGCGCGCGATCTCAGCGAGACGGAAGCTGGAGCGGCGGACGAGCACGTCCTTGCGATGGTCGAGCCATTCGCGCAGCACCTGCTTCAAGCTCATCACTTTCGGCACCTTGCCGTGGCTCAACACATTCATGTTGAGCGGGATGCGTGCCTCGAGTTCCGTGTTGCGGAACAACTGCTCCATCATCAGCGTGGGGTCCACCGTGCGGCTCTTGGGCTCCAGCACGACGCGCACGTCCTCGGCCGATTCATCGCGCACATCGCCGAGCAAGGTCAGCTTCTTGGCGGTGAGCAGCTCCGCGATCTTCTCGATCATCCGGCTCTTCTGCACGAGATAGGGAATCTCGGTGACGACGATCTGCCAGGCGCCGCGGGCAAGCTCTTCCTGGCTCCAGCGCGCGCGCACGCGGAAGCCGCCGCGGCCGGTGCGGTAGGCCTCGGTGATCGAAGCACGATCATCAATGATGATGCCGCCCGTGGGGAAGTCCGGGCCTTGCACGAGCTGTGCGATCTTCTCATCGGTCGTGTTGGGCGTCTTGATCAGGTGAAGCGCTGCATCGCAGAGTTCGGCTGCATTGTGCGGCGGGATCGATGTGGCCATGCCGACGGCGATACCGGAAGAGCCATTGGCCAGCAGGTTCGGGAAGGCGCCGGGCAGCACGACGGGCTCCTGCACGGAGCCGTCATAGTTGGGGCGGAAGTCGACCGTGTCCTCGTCGAGGCCTTCGAGAAGCAGCTTCGCCACATCCGTCATGCGCGCTTCGGTGTAGCGGTAGGCGGCGGCGCTATCGCCATCGATGTTGCCGAAGTTGCCCTGCCCGTCCACCAGCGGATAGCGCGAGGAGAAATCCTGCGCGAGGCGCACCAGCGCATCATAGATCGACTGGTCACCATGCGGGTGGTAGCCGCCCATCACGTCGCCCACGATCTTGGCGGATTTCTTGAAGGCGGCGCTGGGATCAAGCCTGAGGAGCTGCATCACATGCAGCAGCCGGCGGTGCACTGGCTTCAGCCCGTCACGCACATCAGGCAGCGCGCGGTGCATGATGGTGGACAGCGCATAGGCCAGGTAGCGCTCTTCGAGGGCTTCCTTGAGGTCGATCTTCTCGATGTCGCGGGGGCCTTGCGGCGGAGGAACGTGCTTGCTCATGATTCGGGGCTTATAGCATTGGGAGGATTTGAACGGAAAGTGAACGGTAATCGTACGCTCCTGCGAAGCGGGAGAGGAAGGGGCCCCACCGAGAGTTGGGGGAGGTGAGGGACCGCGGGCTCCGGTGTTTGACTCCCCCTCATCTCCCCGCTTCGCGGGTGCCTTCTTCTCCCGCTGAAGATGCGCGAGAAGACGTGTTTGCCTAAACCTTCACCACCGACACCTTCACGATGGGCTTCTTGCCCCAGGTGACGTCCGCCGCG
>JBEILC010000047.1:0-16410 GCA_040379425.1 Hyphomicrobiales bacterium | reverse complement strand
GCCCGCGCACCCACTCGACGGTGACACCGTCCAGCGCATGGGTCAGGGCCAAGGTGAAATGGTTCAACCGCGCGCGGGGCTTCGGCTTCGCCTCCGAGGGCGAGGGTTCGCCCGACATCTTCATCCACATGGAAACGCTGCGGAAGACGGCCATCGCCGAACTCCAGCCGGACAGCTGGATCTACGTCCGCTTCGGCGACGGGCCGAAGGGCAAGATGGCGGCGGAAGTCCGCATTTCTCTTGATGGCAGCCACGCCCACACGCAGTAAGCCATCGTTCTGCAGCAATCTTGCGGGAGATAATGGCGGCCATGCCCCGCTCTGCCGTTAGCCTTCTTGTCCTCTTTCTTGCCCTGCTGCAGCCCGTTGCGGCCCCCGGCCTCGCGGCGCAGCTCTCCAAGATCGAGCCGGTCACGGTTGCAACCGATGGCGACGCCCACATGTTCACCGTGGAGATCGCCGATACGGACGAACTCCGCGCCAGGGGGCTGATGTTCCGCCAGCGCCTGCCGGAGGACCGCGGCATGCTGTTTGACTTCGGCTCGCCGCGCCCCGTCTCAATGTGGATGAAGAACACCTACATCCCGCTGGACATGCTGTTCATCCGTGAGGACGGCACCATCGCCTATATCGCCGAGAACACGGTTCCGAAGTCTCTCGACACCGTAGGCGTCAGCGAACCGGTGCTGGCGGTGCTGGAACTGGCCGGCGGCACGTCGAAGAAACTCGGCATCCGGGCAGGCGACATGGTCTACCACCGCCTGTTCAAGACCGGAGAGTAGGGCCTCCGTCCGCCCCAAGCCTTGCCCCGGGCAAGCATTATCGGATAAGAGGCTGACTCAGGCGAAGGCCGTATCGGGGTGTAGCGCAGTCTGGTAGCGCACCTGCCTTGGGCGCAGGGGGTCGTCAGTTCGAATCTGGCCACCCCGACCACGGCCTTCAGCAGCAAGAGCCGAGCGAGAGAACAGATCCATGCCCGTCCGCATCTACAAGCCCTCCCGCAATGCCATGCAGTCCGGCAAGGCGAAGTATGATCACTGGTTCGTCGAGTTCGAGGCGGCATCGCCGCGCACGGTGGACCCGCTGATGGGCTGGACCTCGTCCAATGACATGCGCCAGCAGGTGAAGCTCTCCTTCCCCACAAAGGAAGAGGCCATCGCCTACTGCGAACGCGAAGGCCTCGCCTACCAGGTGATGCCGGAAGCCCCGGTGGCCAAGGCCATCAAGAAGTCCTACTCCGACAATTTCAAGTTCGGCCGGTCCGTCAACTGGACCCACTGACGCCCCCGACCCCGTAGCTCAGCTGGACTAGAGCAAGTGCCTTCTAAGCACTAGGTCGCAGGTTCGAATCCTGCCGGGGTCGCCATTGTTCATCACGCCCTGATGTCTGCAATCGACAGCGCCTTGCGGACCTGCTCTTCAATCTCAGTCGATGTATTGTGTGCTTCAAGAATAGCTCTGTTCGCCTCACGGATCACCCGGGCCTCATGGGCGATCTGAGCATCCGCCTTCCTCTCCCGCTGAAGCGGGAGAGGACAAGAGGTTCTCACTCGTTCACATAGTCCGCGCAATTGGGGGCCGCTTCATTGCCCCAGGGCATGATCGGCACGGTCGAGGTCGAGTTCTGCGGTGAGCCTTCGATCAGCTTGTCGGAGTAGGAGAGATAGACCAGCACGTTGCGCTTGACGTCACAGCCGCGCACGATCTGCATCCGCTTCCAGAACAGCGAGCGGCGCTCGCGGTAGATGGCGTCGCCCTGGCCGAACTTGGCGGTGATCTTGATGGGCCCCACCTGGCGGCAGGCAATCGAGGTTTCCGAGCGCTCCTCGGCGAAGCCCGCCCAGCCGGACCAGCCGCCGACCTTCGGCACGGTGAAATAGCAGGCAACGCCCTGGACTGCCGGATCGTCGATCACGAATGTGGCGAGCGTCGCATCGGGCGAGAGCATCCGCCAGACGGTGGTCTTCTCGAAGATCATGGTGGGCTCGTCCGACTGCGCCATGGCGGGCACGGAGAGTCCCAGCAGGATCAGAACGGCGGCAATCATGCGGAACTGTGTCGTCATGTCGTCCTCCAGACCTTCGATCCATCCTAGATAGGAACTAAATCCGCTGTTTCAAGAGGCCCCGTGCAACGCCCGGAAGCCTTCGCCCAAGTCCGCCGTCAGGTCATCGGGGTTCTCGAGCCCGATGTGGAAGCGGATGCAGGGTCCCTCCGCCGTCCATGTGGTGGCGGTGCGGTAGGGCTTGAAGGGCACGGCGAGGCTCTCGAAGCCGCCCCAGCTGTAGCCCATGCCGAACAGCGAGAGCCGGTCGAGGAAGGCATCCCGGGCCTTCTCCGCGCAGGGCTTCAGCACGATGGAGAACAGGCCCGAAGCGCCCTTGAAGTCGCGCTTCCACAGTTCATGGCCCGGCGCATTGCTCAGCGCGGGGTAGAGCACGGTATCCACCTCCGGCCGCCCGCGCAGCCACTCGGCCACATGCAGTGCGTTCTTCATGTGCCGCTCCAGGCGGACGTCCAGCGTGCGCATGCCGCGGAGTGTGAGGTACATGTCGTCGGGGCCCGCGAACTGGCCCATCTCCTCGTAAGCCGCGCGGAAGCGCTCCCAGCTTGCCTCGTTGCAGGTGACGGTGCCCATCATCGCGTCGGAGTGGCCGACGAGATGTTTGGTGGCGGCCTGGATCGAGATGTCCGCGCCATGCTCGAAGGCCTTGAAATAGTGACCCGCCCCCCAGGTGTTGTCGACCATCAGGATGGCGCCCGCCTTATGCGTGGCCTCGGCCAAGGCGGGAACATCCTGCACCTCCATGGTCTGGGAGCCAGGCGACTCGGCATAGACCACGCGGGTATTGGGCCGGATGAGATCGGCGATGCCGCGGCCGATCAGCGGATCATAATAGGTGGTCTCGATTCCCATGCGCCGGAGGAGGCCGTCGCAGAGGTGCCGCGCGGGCTGGTAGGCCGTGTCCACCATCAGCAAATGATCGCCCGTGTTCAGGAAGGAGAGCAGGGCCGTGGTGATCGCCGCCATGCCCGACGGCGCCATCTTGGCATTGTGCCCGCCCTCGACCATCGCCACGGCGTCCTCGACGGCGCGGGACGTCGGCGTGCCGCGGCGACCGTAGACATAGGTCTGGGTCCGGTCATGGAGGGACTTGGCGGTCGGGAACAGGATGGTCGAGCCGTGGTAGACGGCGGGGTTGACGAAGCCATGCTCGGCATAATCCCGCGCCGCGGTGACGAGGCGGGTTTCGGGCGAGAGGGCGGAAGGATCAGGTTTCTTCTTCGACATGCCTCAGCGCCTAGCATGGGGCGGGGAGGGGGAAAAGCCTAGTCGGCCCGGAAGAAGCCGAGTTCCACCCGGTCACCATCCGGCGGTGCCAGCAGCGTGCCGATGAAGATGTGGTTCCTGAGCCAGTGGAGCGGGCCGTTTCCCGCCTCGAACTGCGGCACGGTGCGCCCGGCATAGCTGCCATCGTCCTGCGGGAAGGCCAGCCCGGTGTTGAGCACAGAGACGAGATCGCCTGAGTCGAGCGCCAGCGTGTAGCGCGCCCAGACCTCCGCCACGCCATCAGGCCGGGTAAGGCACCAGTCGGCTCCGCCCGGCAGGACCTTGCCTGCGATTTCGCCCGTGATGGTGCCGCCGGTGATGGGGATCACCTCCCGAAGCCCCGCTTCCGCCCGGCCGATGACCAGCGGGCGCGCGATGGTGACGGTGAGGCGGGCGAAGGGCGTGAGGGCAGGGGTCAAGTCACGGAATCCTTCCGGTTGGCGTCGGCGGCAATCTGCGCGATGCTGAACCTATGTCAAAGCCTGAAATCGCATGACGCCGCTGGGCCTCCTCATCCTCAAGGCCATGCGTTTCGGTGCCCAGGGCTCCGCCCTGTTCATGGCGCTGGTGATCGGCATCGAAATCTGGAAGGCGGGGGGCGATGTGACGGCGCTTGATCCAGGCTTCACCATCGTGCTGGCTGTGCTGCTGGTGGCGGCCCTGTGGCTCGCCCGGTCCATTGGCCGGGAGCTGGCCCGGCACGGCTCTTGAACGCGCCCGCCCAAGTGGCTACCAAGGCGCCAGTTCAGAGGTGAAGAGCATGATGGAATCCGCCAAGCGCGTGGCCGAGAAGGAGGACTGGATCAAGGGTGCGACCGGCGACTGGGAAATCGTCCTGGGTCTGGAGGTCCATGCCCAGGTGCTGGCCAGGTCCAAGCTGTTCTCGGGCGCTTCGGCCGAATTCGGCGGCGAGCCCAATGACCATGTCTCCCTCGTCGATGCCGCGATGCCCGGCATGCTGCCGGTGATCAATGAGTTCTGCGTCGAGCAGGCAGTCCGGACGGGCCTCGGCCTCAAGGCGGAGATCAACCGGCGCTCGGTCTTCGACCGGAAGAACTATTTCTACCCGGACCTGCCGCAGGGCTACCAGATCTCGCAGTACAAGCAGCCTGTGGTGGGCGAGGGTTCCGTGCATGTGGATGTCGACGGCCGCTCCGTCGAAGTCGGCATCGAGCGCCTGCATCTGGAGCAGGATGCAGGCAAGTCGCTCCACGACCAGCACCCCAATATGAGCTTCGTGGACCTGAACCGCTCCGGCTGCGCCCTGATGGAGATCGTGTCGAAGCCCGACATGCGCTCGGCGGATGAGGCCAAGGCCTATGTCACCAAGCTCCGCCAGATCATGCGCTACCTCGGCACCTGTGACGGCAATATGGAGCAGGGCTCGCTGCGGGCTGACATCAACGTCTCCGTCCGCCGCCCGGGGGCTGAGTTCGGTACGCGCTGCGAGATCAAGAACGTGAACTCGATCCGCTTCATGGGCCAGGCCATCGAATACGAGGCGCGCCGCCAGATCGGCATCCTGGAGGACGGCGGCAAGATCGACCAGGAGACCCGCCTCTTCGACGCCAGGAAGGGCGAGACCCGCTCCATGCGCTCCAAGGAAGAGGCGCATGACTACCGCTATTTCCCCGACCCCGACCTGCTGCCCCTCGAACTCGACGAGGCCTGGATCGGCCAGATCAAGGCGGCACTCCCCGAATTGCCGGACGAGAAGATCGCGCGCTTCATGAAGGACTACGGCCTCACCGCCTATGACGCGCAGGTGCTGACGGCCGAGCGGGCATCCGCCGATTTCTTCGAGCAGGTGGCGAAGGGCCGGGACGGCAAGGCGGCGGCCAACTGGGTCATCAACGAGCTCTTCGGCCGCCTCAACAAGGAAGGAAAGACCGTCGAGACCACCCCCGTCTCCGCCGCACAGCTGGGCGAGATCGTGGACCTGATCGGCGAGGGCGTGATCTCAGGCAAGATCGCCAAGGACGTGTTCGAGATCACCTGGTCCGAAGGCGGCTCCCCCCGCCAGATTGTGGAAGCCCGCGGCCTGAAGCAGGTGACCGACACCGGCGCCATCGAAAAGGCGGTGGACGAAATCATCGCTGCTCATCCAGACAAGGTGGAGCAGGTCAAGGCCAAGCCGACCATGCTGGGCTGGTTCGTGGGCCAGGTGATGAAGACCACCGGCGGCAAGGCCAACCCCCAGGCGGTGAGCGACATTCTCAAGGCCAAGCTGGGGATTTGAGGGCAGGCCCATTTCCTCTAGGTCCGTGACCTGTTCTTGGAGCAGCCGTCACCCCGGCGAAGGCCGGGGTGCAGCCTCGCCGGAATGATGAAATATGTAATGAGTTCAGTTGTTTAACTTGAAGTTCTCCTGTATTCTCTCAACTCGCCTCTGCCGCTTCCGGGTAGCGGAAACATCAGTTTTGACGCCGATTTTGCTATTTCGGTCAGTAGCTTAGATTCAGTTGTCCTTTCGGAATATTCTCCCTATAGTCCGTACCCGGAGTTTATTGCGTAAAGCCGGGAGGGGCTAGTTATGGCGAAGACAGCCAAAAAGGCTGCGAAGAAGCCTGTTGTGAAGAAGGCCGCAAAGCCGGCTGCGAAGAAGCCGGTGGCTAAGCCGATCGCGGCCAAGAAGCCGGCGGCAGCAGCCAAGAAGCCAGCCACACCAGCCTCCGCGCCCGCGGACAAGGAGCGTTTCACGCTCTATGGCATGCTGGGCTCGGGGCCGACCTACACCGTGGGGCTGATGCTGTCGCTCTCGCGCTACCCCTTCTCCTACATCCATGTGAACCTGCGGGAGGGCCAGCACAAGCAGCCCGACTATCTGGTCAAGAACCGCTTCGGCCAGGTTCCGGCACTCCGGGACGGGCAGGCCTATTACGTTCAGTCCGCCGCCATCCTCCAGCATCTCGCCGATGAGCTGCACAAGTTTGACGGCAAGACCGAGCATGAGAAGATCCGCATCCGCGAATGGCTGTTCTGGCAGTGGGACAAGCTGGCGGTTCCGGTCTTCCGCTTGCGCGCCCGGGCGCGCGGCATCCGTCAGTTCGGCGACGAAGTGCGCATCATGTATGACACGGAGGCGAAGGCCGCGCTCGCACTGCTCGAAGGTGAACTCGGCAAGGCCGAATGGATTGCCGCCAAGCGCCCCACCATTGCCGATATCGGCATCTATGGCGTGCTTCGTTATGCAGCCGAAGCCAACATCGATCTCACGCCCTATCCCAATGTCGGCGCTTGGAAGAAGCGCATCGAGGCGCTGCCGGGCTTTGGCAGCCCTGAGCAGATCCTGCCCATGGAGAGCCGGCTTCTCTGATCAGCCGCGGGTGAGACTTGCCGAAACCGGTTGAGAGCCAGCCCGCCGACGCGGCCGTGCGCAGGAAGCGCCGCCGCGCAGGGACGGCAGAGTGCCTGTTGGGCATTGCCGTAGGCGTCACCGGCCTTATCCTGTCGCGCGCAGGGCATCTTTGGATCAGCTTCGACGTCTTCTCGCAGTTGACGCTGCATTTCGCCATCCTCACGGCAGCCTTCACCGTGGGCTTGTTGATGCGGCGGGGCCGGCGGCTGGTGTCGCTGCTCCTGGTGCTGGCGGGCGTGGTGGGGCTCGGCGCATGGCCGCACATCGCCAGCCGGAGCCCGCATGTGCTGGCGGAGCCCCAGGCAGGTGAGCGCGCGCTGCGCATCGCGAGCTTCAACACGCTCTGGTTCAATGAGGATGCGGGCATGGTGCGGGCCGAGATCGAGCGCCTCGACGCTGACATTGTCACCTTGATCGAGATGAGCCCCGCCGCGCGGGGCTTGCTGGCGGAGGTCAGATCACGCTACCCCTACCAGGCCGATTGCTTCGCCGCCGATTATTGCAACATCGCCATCCTGTCCAAGCTGCCGATCGTGGACAGCGACGGCCGGGGCAGTTGGGAGGGGCCACCCTTCATCTGCGCCAAGCTGGGTCCCGAGGCGGGTGGGCTTACCGTCATCGGCGTTCACACCATCCGCTTCCCGCATTCGCGCGCGCAATTCCGCCAGGCCGAAGCCATCGGCGCCCTCATCGAGAAGCTGCCGGGCCACAAGCTGGTCATGGGTGATTTCAACGCGACACCCTTCTCCCGCATTCCTTCGGTGGTGGAGGTGCGTGGCAACCTCCGGCGCATCACCCATCTTCCGAGCTGGCCCGCATCCTTCGGCCTGCCGCAGATCGCCATCGACCACATCTTCATCTCGCCCGGCTTGCGGCAGTTGGAGGCGGCGCGCATCGGCGAGGCGGCGGGATCGGACCACTATCCGGTCACCGCGCGGATCGCCATTCCGGCCGGGCCGTAAAGCTGGCGTTCACCCTGTTTCTTTACGCGGCTTTGGCGATGACGGTTGTAGGGTGAAGGAATGATCAGGAGCTCCGTCCATGGACCAGACCCAATTGGCAGAAGCGCGCGCCGCGGAACGCTCACCCCATTCCGCGACGGCGGAGGACCTGTTCAACCTCGGCCTTATCTATTCCCTCGGCCTCGATGGGGCGCCTGACCTGGTTGCCGCGCAAGCCTGGCTGAACCTCGCTGCGATGAAGGGCAGCGTTCCGGCCCGCGTCTGCCGCCGCGAACTCGCCTGCGAAATGACGCCCGCCCAGATGGCGGAAGCCCAGCGCCAGGTTGCCCGCTGGATCGCCCCCCATGCATGAAAAAGGGCCGCTCACCCGGCCCTTTGCATATATCCAATGAGCGGCCTGAGGAGGCTCAGTAATCGCGGAAATCGTCGCCCGGCGTGCGGGGGTCCGGATCGAAGTGGTTGAGGCGCGTCTCGAACTGCTTCTCGCGCAGCGCCTCGCGGTAATTCTCGGTTTCGTAGATATCGACCTGGGCGTTGATCCGGTCCTGCTCACTGCCGAGCGGCGGCACCTCGTTTTCCCCAATCGCATAACTATGGCCGAGGGGAATGAAGTTCTCCACCGCCAGCGCAGGGGCGGCGGACAGGGCAAGAACGGCACATCCGTGAATCAGGAAACGCATGGTCTACTCCGCTATGCGATGATTATAGAACACGCCCTGGGTTAAGGCACCAATAATTGTGAGTTCCGGGAGGTAAACGGCCACCGTACCCCGCCTGTTCCCCGCTTCCGGCCGGCGCGTCAATCCTCGGAGACTGCCGTTGTCTTGTGAGGGAGCATCTGGCCAAGTCAGTCCCCAAGGTCTAACCTTCTGACAAAGAGGGACCAGAGCCATGGCATTCGAGGAACTCAAGGCGCAGATCGGCCTCCTCCTGGGGGACATGAACGAACAGCCCGAAGACCTGCACGAGCTTTACCTGCAGATCCACCAGGAGCTGAACCAGCTCCGCGCCACCGGCATGGCCTTGCCGCAGGACCTTGTGGAGCTCGAACAGCGCCTGCTGGCGGAATTCCCGGAAGCCCCGCCAAAGCCCTGAGCAGGAGGCTTGCATCGCCCCCGAAATCACGGCAAAAGCCCCCCGAGCAGGAGACGTGGCCGAGTGGCTGAAGGCAACGGTTTGCTAAATCGTCATACGCTGTCAAGGCGTATCGAGGGTTCGAATCCCTCCGTCTCCGCCATAATACTTTGAATTTATTGGGTTTTTTATCTGATGGGGGTTCGGTTCCCCTCTTGGTTTCCCGCAAACTGACTTGCTTGTGATGCCTTCGCCTGGCGCGTCCCAGCAGCATAGATCCAGCTTCACTTAAGCCATTCATGGCCGTGGCTTCGCCGCCCGCGCTGGCGCCCAAGCCACCCATGCACCAACATTCAACCCGGACCACTCGTCGGGGGCCGATCAGCTGGCAAGGCAGGTCCAGGGGGTTCAGCGCCATGCTTGCGCGGAATGGTTTTCTGTGGTGACGTTCCGCGAAAAGGGCCAATCGGCATGATCTGCGAAATCTGTGTGGATTCAGTCGAGGGTGTCAAGGCCGCGAGGGATGCCGGGGCAGCGCGGGTCGAACTCTGTGCAAGTCTCATTGAAGGCGGCATCACGCCGAGCCGCGGCATGATACGCGCGGCAAGGCCGGTTCAGGGCATCAAGCTGCATGTCATCATCCGCCCGCGCGGCGGCGACTTCCTGTACAGCGATGCCGAATTCGATGTGATGGCCGCGGATATCGAAACCGCCAAGGCCGAAGGGGCTGATGGCGTGGTGATCGGACAGCTCACCGCCGATGGTGTGATCAATGTGCCGCGCACGCGCGAACTCATGGCGATCGCAAGACCGATGGCCGTCACCTTCCATCGTGCCTTCGACATGACACCCGATCCCATCACGGCGCTGGAAACGCTGATCGAGCTCGGCGTCGAGCGGGTGCTGACATCAGGCCAGGAGGCAAGCGTGCTGGAGGGCCTTCCGCTCATCGCCGAACTCGTGAGCCAGGCCCGAGACCGCATCATCGTCATGCCGGGCGGTGGCATCACACAGCGTAATGTCGAACGCATCGTCAGCGCGGCGAAGCCGAAGGAAATCCATTTCGCGGCGCTGGAGCTGGCGCAGGGCGGCATGCGGTTCCGGCGCGAGCACGTCTTCATGGGCGGCGAGTTGCGGCCGCCCGAGTACGACCGGCTGGTGACAGCCGAGCATGGCATCCGCGCCGTGATGAAGGGCGCACATTAGGCAGGGCAGAAGAACATGGCGGCAGTGGAAGATCTCACGAGAACAGAATCCGCAGCATCGCTCGCCGGCCGCATCCGGCGGCGCGAGATCTCGCCCGTCGAGGTGATGGATGCTGCCATCGCCCGCATCGAGGCGCACAATCACAAGATCAATGCGCTCATCATCCTGCATCTCGGCCAGGCGCGAGACGCGGCGAAGCAGGCGGAAGCCGCCGTCATGCGCGGCGAGGAACTCGGGCCCCTGCATGGCGTGCCGGTGGCGATGAAGGACTGCTTCGATTTCAAGCCGGGATGGGTCTGCACCTTCGGTGGCGTGAAGGCGCTGAAGAACTGGACGGCGGATTTCCACTGCATGTGGGCCGAGCGGATGGAGAAGGCCGGCGCCATCATCGTGGGGAAGACCAACAGCCCGATCTTCGGCTTCCGCGGCACCTGCGACAACTACATGTTCGGACCCTCGCGCAACCCGTTCAATCTCGACAAGAACACCGGCGGCTCCTCGGGCGGGAGTGCGGGTGCTGTCGCGGCGGGACTTCTTCCCATCTGCGAGGGAACCGACGGCGGCGGATCAACCCGTATCCCGTCGGCCTGGAGCGGCACCTATGGTTACAAGGCCTCCTTTGGCCGCGTGCCGCTGGTCTCCCGGCCCGATGCCTTCGGCGGCATGACGCCCTTCATCTTCGAGGGGCCGATCTCGCGCACGGTGGAGGACTCGGCCCTCGTCATGTCAGCGCTCCAGGGCTACGACTCGCGTGATCCCTTCGCGCTCGAAGGCAGCGTCGACTTCATGGGCGCGCTGCGCGCCTCGATCAAGGGCAAGCGTTTCGCCTATACGCGCGACTACGGCATCTTCCCGGTAGACAAGCGGGTGACGGCGGTGACCGACAAGGCGGTGGAAGCGCTGCGCGATGCCGGCGCCACCGTCGAGGAAGTCGATGTCGGCATCAGGCGCTCGCATATGGAACTGAGTGAGGCGTGGTGCCGCTTCTGCGGCGTGAAGCAGGTGGCTGTCCTGGAGAACTTCAAGAAACAGGGTATCGACATCCGCCGCGACCATCATGACGACATGCCGCCGGAGTTCTGGCATTGGGACGAGATCGGCCTGAAGATGTCGGCCAACGACTGGCTGAGGGACCAGGCGATCCGCAGCGAAGTCTATGACGCCCTGCGCCTCGTCTTCGACAAGCATGATTTTCTGTTGGCTCCCACGCTCTCCTGCCTCGCCGTCGACAATGGCGCCGACGGGAACACCGTGGGACCTGCGCAAGTCAATGGCGAGAAGATCAACCGCCTGATCGGATGGTGCATGACCTTCCTCATCAACTTCAACGGCCACCCGGCAGCCTCTTGTCCGGCAGGACTCTCTGACAATGGCTTGCCCGTTGGCTTGCAGATCGCCGGGCGGCGCTATGACGATTTCGGCGTCATCGCCGCGAGCGCCGCGCTGGAACGCGTCAGGCCGTGGATGCCCACCTACAAGCAGATCAAGCTCTGAGGTTCACCACAGCGTATAGCCGCCGTCGATGACGAAGGCGGCGCCCGTCACGTAGCTCGACGCGGGCGAGGCAAGATAGAGCGCAAGCGGGCCGATCTCGCCGGGTTCGCCCGTGCGGCCCATCGGCACGGACTTCACGAAGGTCTCGATCACCTCCGGGTGTTTCTCCGCCCACGCCTTGTTGGGCTCGGTCATGAACAGGCCCGGGCAGATGGCGTTGACGGTGACGCCCCGCGGCGCCCAGTCGGCGGCCGTCGCCCGCGTGAAGTGGATGACCGCCGCCTTCGCCGTCTCGTAGTGCCGCCCTGCGATTCCGCGGTTGGCGATGATGCCGCTCACAGAGGCGATGTTGATGACCCGGCCAGACCCACGCGCCAGCATCGCGCCGCCAATCATCTTCGTGCACAGGAAAACGTGGGTCAGGTTGAGGTCGATGAACTTCTGCCATGCCGCAAGGCCGGTCGACTCCACGGGGACGTCCAGATTGCGGCCTCCCACATTGTTGACGAGAATATCTATCCCGCCCGGCTCGGCCAGTACCTTGCGGCATGTCTCCTCGCAGCTCACGGGATCGGCGATGTCGGCGGCATAGGTCCACACCTTGCGGCCAAGTGCCCGCACTTCATCCGCGGTCTTGTCGAGCTGATCGGCATTCCGGCCATTGAGCACCACATCGGCCCCGGCTTCCGCTGCCGCGAGCGCGATCACCCGCCCGAAGCCGCGGCTGCCGCCTGTGATGAAGATGCGCTTGCCGTCGAGCCGGAACCGGTCGAGCACGCTCATGCTGGTCTCCCTTCCGTGGGCTTGTCCGTCTTCAGAGCCGCACACCGCTTGCGGCGTCGAACAGATGGATCTTGGAAAGATCGGGCATCAGTGCCAGCTTCTCGCCGGGCCGCTCGGTGATCCGATCGCGGAACACGCCCACGAGCTTCTGGCCGGCGAAGCTTGCAATGACCTGCGTCTCGCCTCCCATGGGCTCGACGACAGCGACTGTGGCTTCGAGCGAGCCGCCGAGCGTCAGGTGCTCTGGCCTCATTCCATAGATCGCGGGCTTCCCGTCGCTTGCGGCCGGGGCGGTGGCCAGCGGCAGTTTTGTTCCGTCGGCAGCCTCGAAGAACGGCTTGCCCTCATGGCTCCGGATGTGTCCCTTGATCAGATTCATCGCCGGAGAGCCGATGAAGCCCGCGACGAACAGGTTGGCCGGCGCGTCGTAGAGTTCGAGCGGCGCACCGGTCTGCTCGACGATTCCGTCATGGAGGACCACGATCCGGTCGGCCATGGTCATGGCTTCCACCTGGTCATGGGTGACGTAGACGGTGGTCGTCTTGAGCCGCTGGTGAAGCTCCTTGATTTCCGTTCGCATCTGCACACGGAGCTTGGCATCAAGGTTCGAGAGCGGTTCGTCGAACAGGAACACGGCGGGGTCGCGGACGATGGCGCGGCCCATGGCGACGCGCTGGCGCTGGCCGCCGGACAGTTCGCGCGGGTAACGGCCGAGCAGGGGGACGAGATCGAGGATTTCCGCCGCACGGCGCACCCGCTTCTCGATCTCCGCCTTGGATTCCTTGCGCATCAGCAACGCAAAACCCATGTTCTGGGCCACCGTCTTGTGCGGGTAGAGCGCGTAGCTCTGGAACACCATCGCGATGTCGCGTTCCTTGGGCTCGAGGTGATTGACCACCCTGTCGCCGATGCGGATGATGCCTGCCGAGATATCCTCCAGCCCCGCGATCATGCGGAGCAGGGTGGACTTGCCGCAGCCCGAAGGGCCCACAAGTGCGAGGAACTCGCCGTCCCCGATGGCAGCAGAGATCCCGTGAATGACCTCATGGGGGCCATAGGACTTTCGCACCTGCACAATATCGACCGAGGCCACGGCACAAGCTCCACTTCTTGTTCCGGGGAGGTTTGCCCAAATCGACCCGTCCCGCAAGTGTTCGTTGTCTGCGATCTATTGTCGAACGTGAGGATTCGTGAAAATGTCTTGGTGCAACGGCCGGTGATCTGACATCAGGCCACATACGGGAGGAAACTTATGAGCATGCGTAAGGAGCGTGAATTTCTCTTGCAGGCGGCATCGCGGCAGGCGCTGCTGGGCGGGCAGATCGACCGGCGTGAATTCCTGTCTCGAACACTGATGGCCGGCCTCGGCATGGCAGGCATCGGCGCGGTTGCCAAATCCAGCATCATGCCGGCCCTGGCGCAGGACCGGCCGCTGACGCCCACCTTCTACCAGTGGATTCAGGATCTCCATCCCAGCATCCCGAAGGTGAACGAGAGGTTCCCTGGATTGAACTACCAGATCGCGCCGGTCGAAGGCTTCGGTATCGAGCGATTCGTAGCCGAGGCGAAGAATGGCGAGTCCACATGGGACGTGTATGTCGGCCAGACGCCCTTCGTGGAAATGACCGCGATGATCAAGGCCGGAGTCATCGAGCCGTGGGATGACTATATCCCGAAGGACGTGCTCGACGACATGATCCCCTCGATCCGCGCCGAGGGCACGATTGACGGCAAGCTCTATGGCTGGCCCTTCCTGCTCGACGTGATCGGCAATTCGTGGCACTCGGGGATCACCACCAAGGCCGGGCTTGCCGACAAGGCCCCGGAGACCTGGGACGAGCATCTCGCCAACTCCAAGGCAGTCGTTGATTCGCAGGCCGCACCCTTCGGCGCCGCCTTCGATGGCCGTGGCTGGCGCTCGCTGGCGCCGATGACCCATTCGATGAGCACGAATGTCTATACGCCGGAAGGCCTCTTCAACTTCGAGAGCGACGCGGCCATCGAGGCCCTGAAGCTGATGAAGAAGATCTTCGCCATGTCGACGCCTGACCTGCTGCTGGAAGGCTCGTCGGATGGTGGCGTCAACGGTACGCCGGACGAGGTGGCCTTCGCCGCCCAGCGCGTGGGATACTATTCCAAGTACTTCAATGCGCCGCTGCGCATGGCCCAGTACTGGGATGATCCCAAGGCGCTGCGCCTCGGCCCGTTGCCCAAGTTCACCAACGGCGAGGGCTCGACGGTGTTCTGGACCACCGGCTGCGCGTTGTTCAAACACGGCAAGAACAAGGAAAAGGTTGCCGAGTACATCAAGGCGCTCACCTACGACACGCAGATCTGGCAGGATTCGATCGCCGGCACCGCCAGCGGCCATCCCGGTCATCTGCCGCCCTACATGTCGATCTACGCGGGCTGGGATGCGAACAAGCCGGAATGGATGCCGGAATTCGTGCCGCTCGTTCGCGGCCAGCTTGACCGGGCCAAGGCCATCAACAACCACCTCTTCGGCCTCCAGCAGTTCGTGATCGGCAAGCCCATCTGGGACGCCTATCTGAAGGGCGAGGAGACGGACGAGAAGGCGGTGATGAAGAAGGTCAGCGAAGCCGTGAAGGCCGAGATCAACCGCGGCTGATCAAGCCACGAACCGATGGGCCGGAACGCTATCCGCGTTCCGGCCGCACCCTCGGAGTGTCCATGTCCGCCGGAATTCGGCCACATCACTTCCTCGTTCTTGCGGGCGCTCGGCCATGGCCGGCGTAGCATCCCGCACGGTTGACGGCGCACGGCCCGTCGAGCGGGGGTGGTTCGACGCGCTGCGCGGCGATGTGCGCACATGGGTGTTTCTCATTCCAGCCGTCGTCTTCTTCTTGGGTTATCAGGCCTATCCCATCGTCCGTGTCCTGTGGATCAGCTTCACCGACCACCAGTATCTCAGCAACGAGCCGGCCAACTGGATCGGCTTCGACAACTATATCGCAGCGCTGAATGACCCGCTGATGTGGGTGAGCCTGTGGCGGGCCACGCTGTTCACGCTGATGTTCCTGCCGGGCTGCATCATCCTGCCGCTCATCCTCGCGATTCTCATCGACCGTGTGTCGAACCCGGTTCTGGCCACGGTCTATCGCGTCATCCTTCTCATTCCGGCAGTCATTCCGAGCACGCTGGTCTTCGTGCTGTGGAAGTGGATGTACAATTACCAGTCAGGCCCCATCAATCATTTCCTGGTCAACACGATGGGCTGGTTCACCATTCAGGATGCGCCGCAATGGCTTGGCGGAACCGCGCTCACCCTGCCGGCCATTGCCGTCATGGAAGTCTGGTGGGGGCTCGGCTATCACACCATCTTCTTCCTCGCCGGCCTCGCCGCGATCCCCAAGGACCTCCCGGAAGCGGCCCGGATCGACGGCGCGAATGAGTGGCAGATGTTCTGGCACGTGACATTCCCTCGCCTCATGCCCATCATGATGATCCTCGTGGTCCTGCGCTTCGGCTCCGCCATGGCGGTGATCGACGAGTATCTGATCTTCGGCGGCTTCAACCGCGACTCTCCCACCTATACCTGGACGGTCTTCATGTATGATCAGGCCTTCAAGCTGGGCCTGTGGCGGCAAGGCTTCGCGGCGGCGATCGGCATGATCGGCGCGGTCGCCATGATGATCGTGATGATCATCCTGCTCCGCATCTTCCGGACGCGAGGGTGAGCGGCATGAGCGACATCTCGCTGGAGACGATCGAACGCCCCCCGCAGCAAAGCTGGCTGGCGCGGAACATGGCGTCCCTCATCCGCCATGGCGTCATCAACTTCTTCATGATCATCATCCTGCTGCCGCTCGCCTGGGTGATGATCATGTCGGTGAAGTCGCGGCCTGATGCCATGCGCGGCGATTTCTGGCCGCGCAAGTTCGACTTCACGACCTATGCCTATGTGTTCCAGAAGATCGAGACACTACCGATCAACATGTGGAACAGCATCTACGTGACCGCGGGTACGGTGTTGCTGACCACGATCTGCGCGGTGCTTGCGGGTTATGCACTCGTCCACATGCGCCCGAGAGGCGGTGGCATCCTGGTCGCGGCATTGCTTGCCTCGCTGTATTTCCCCACGCGCGTCGTCTCGATCATCAGCATCTACGAGATCCAGAACAGCCTTGGCCTCATCAACAGCACGATGGGCCTCATCCTGCCCTATGTGACGCTCAACCTTGC
>JBEILC010000046.1:0-16678 GCA_040379425.1 Hyphomicrobiales bacterium | reverse complement strand
CAAGGGCAAGTCGATGATCTCGGAAGAGATCGAGCTCAACCAGCATCTGGAGCAGAACGGCATCGCGCCGGTCGAGACCGACCTTGGTGAATATCTGATCCAGCTCCGCAAGGAGCGGCCCTCGCACATCATCGCCCCCGCTGTGCATTTGACGCGTGACCAGGTGGAGGCGGACTTCCGCAAGGCCCACACTCATCTCGATCCGAACCGCGACCTCACCGAGATCCCGGCCCTCGTCGAGGAGGCGCGGAGCGTGCTGCGCCAGAAGTATTTCGCGGCTGACGTGGGCGTCACGGGGGCCAATTTCCTCATCGCCGAGACCGGCACCTCGATCATCGTCACAAATGAAGGCAATGGTGACCTGACGCAGATCCTGCCCAAGGTCCACATCGTCATCGCGTCGATCGAGAAGATCGTGCCGACGCTGGAGGACGCCGCCACCATCCTGCGTGTGCTCGCGCGCTCGGCCACCGGGCAGGACTTCTCGAATTATACGACGCTCTCCACCGGCCCCCGCCGCGCGGGCGATCCGGACGGGCCCGTCGAATATCATGTGGTGATCCTCGACAATGGCCGTTCCAATGTTCTGGGCACCGAGTTCCAGGACATGCTGCGCTGCATCCGCTGCGGCGCCTGCCTCAACCATTGCCCGGTCTACCAGGCCGTCGGCGGACATGCCTATGGCTGGGTCTATCCCGGCCCCATCGGCTCGGTGGTCACACCCGCCCTCGTCGGCATCGAGAACGCCAAGCACCTTCCCAATGCATCGACCTTCTGCGGCCGCTGCGAGGAAGTCTGCCCGATGCGCATTCCGCTGCCCAAGATGCTCCGCCACTGGCGCGAGAAGGAGTTCGAGCGGCACCTGCAGCCCACGGCCATGCGCTGGGGCATTGCCGCCTGGGCCTGGCTCGCCAAGCGCCCGTCGCTCTACCGCAAGGCCACCGCACTTGCGGCGCGCGTGCTGACCAACCAGAGCCATGGCAAGGGGCGGCTGTCGAAAGTGCCGCTGGCGTCTGGCTGGACGGAGTACCGCGATTTCCCGGCACCCCAGGGCAAGACCTTCCACCAGCTCTGGAAGGAGCGCCGCAAGTGAGCGCGCGTGAGAACATGCTGGCCCGCATCCGCTCCAAGGTGGGCCACGCGCCGGACGAGGCCCGCCGCGCCGTGGTGGACGCGCGCATTGCCAAGCACCCGCGCAATTTGATTCCGGCGCGGGGCATCGGCGATGAGGCGCATCGCCTGCGCGTCTTCACCGAGATGATGCAGGCGGTGGGCGGCTCGGTCGAGGTGCTGGACGACATCAACGATGTGCCGCAGGCGGTGGCGGATTATCTGCGCAATTCCAACCTGCCCGCCCATGTGCGGCGCGGCGCTGACCCCGTGATCGCGAAACTCCCCTGGCACCGGGTGGGCGCGCTCGAGGTGGTGAAGGGCCGGGCGGAGGACACGGACCGCGCCTCGGTCACCCGCGCCTTCGCCGGTGTTGCCGAGTCGGGCACCATCATCCAGGTGTCGGGTGAGGACAATCCGACGACGCTCAACTTCCTGCCGGAAGTGCATATCGTGGTGCTCGAGGCCTCCGCCATTTTCGCCAGCTATGAAGAGGCCTGGAGCAAGCTGCGCCAGGCTTATGGCGAAGGCGTCATGCCGCGCACGGTGAACATGATCTCCGGCCCGTCCCGCACCGGCGACATCGAGCAGACCATCGTCAGGCCCGCGCATGGGCCCAAGAACATGCATGTGATCATCACGCGGTGAGGCAGGAGCCTGGCGCAGGGGCTTCCTGCGCGGAAGCCTTTTGACACACGCCCAATTCGCCGTCATTTTGCGTCAACTGAAATCAACGCCGAATGGGGGCATCAGATGAAGCTTTTGCGTTACGGGGCCGTGGGCAAGGAAAAGCCGGGCCTGCTCGACAAGGATGGCAAGATCCGTGATCTGTCGAGCGTTGTCCCGGACATCTCGGGCGATGTGATCGGCCCCAAGGGCCTCGCCAAACTCAAGAAGATCAAGCCCGAATCGTTGCCGCTGGTGCGTGGCAAGCCGCGCATCGGCGCCTGCATCGCCAATCCGCAGAAGTTCATCGCCATCGGGCTGAACTATTCGGACCACGCGGCCGAATCGGGCCTTCAGGTGCCGAAGGAGCCCGTGGTCTTCACCAAGCAGGTGAGCTGCCTTTCCGGTCCCTATGACGACGTGACGCTGCCGCCCAAGTCCAAGAAGTCGGACTGGGAAGTCGAGCTTGGCGTGATCATCGGAACGAAGGCCAAGAACATCAAGAAGAAGGACGCGATGAACTACGTCGCGGGCTATTGCACCATCAACGACCTCTCCGAGCGCGAATTCCAGGCGGAGCGCTCCGGCCAGTGGACCAAGGGCAAGTCCTATGACACCTTCGGCCCCGTCGGCCCCTGGCTCGTCACGGCGGATGAGGTGAAGGACCCGCAGAAACTGCACATGTGGCTCGAGGTCAATGGCAAGCGCGTGCAGGACGGCTCGACCGCCACCATGGTGTTCACCGTGCAGCATATCGTGGCCTATCTCTCCGAGTTCTTCACCCTGATGCCGGGCGACATCATCACCACGGGCACGCCGCCGGGTGTTGGCATGGGCATGAAGCCGCCGGTCTATCTGAAGCCGGGCGACACCATGCGGCTGGGCATCGATGGCCTGGGCGAGCAGTTCCAGACGGTGCGGCGGGACAAGTGACGGCCCTTTGAGGGGCAACATGGCGTGTTGCCCCCCGGCCCCCGTTCCTCTAGACAACCCGCAAAATCAGGCAGAGTTGTCTTCACCATGAGCAAGGAACACCGCCCCAAGGCGCGCGCCGCCAAGGGCTTTCGCGATATCGGGCCGGACGAGATCCGCGGCGTCCGCAAGATGCTGGCGACGATCCAGGACGTCTATGAGTCCTATGGCTTCGAGCCGGTCGAGCAGCCCTTCGTGGAATACACCGATGCGCTGGGCAAGTTCCTGCCCGACCAGGACCGGCCCAATGCCGGCGTCTTCTCCTTCCAGGACGATGACGAGCAGTGGCTGTCGCTGCGCTATGACCTGACGGCCCCGCTGGCGCGCTATGTGGCGGAAAACAGCCAGAAACTCCCCACCCCCTACCGCAGCTACCGCCAGGGCTGGGTGTTTAGGAACGAGAAGCCCGGCCCCGGCCGCTTCCGCCAGTTCATGCAGTTCGACGCCGATACGGTGGGAAGTGCCTCGCCCGTCGCAGATGCAGAAGTCTGCATGATGGCGGCGGATACGATGGAGGCGCTGGGCCTGGAGCGCGGGCAGTACGCATTGAACATCAATAACCGGAAGCTGTTCGATGGCGTTCTAGACGGCGCTGGAATCACCAGCCCCAAGTCTCGGCTGATCACTTTAAGAGCGATAGACAAGTTAGATCGTCTTGGAACGCAAGGCGTCGAGGCACTTCTCGGCAAGGGACGCTTGGATGAGAGCGGCGCATTCACGCCCGGTGCAAATCTTCCCAGCGGTTCAATCACGCGCGTGATGGAATATGTGCACCGCAGCCAAGGGGATGCCTTCGAGATGCTCGACGCTCTCAACCGAGGGAGCATTCAAGTTTCGGAGCGAGGTCAGCAGGGCGCTGAAGAGTTAGACCAAATCGGGAACCTCATTCAGGCCGCTGGTTACGGCGATCGAGTCTTCATGAACTTCAGCATTGTGCGTGGCCTCGAATACTACACTGGCCCCGTCTTCGAGTGCGAATTGCTGATGGAGACGAAGGACGAGGACGGCAAGACCGTGCGCTTCGGGTCCGTCGGCGGCGGCGGGCGCTATGATGATCTCGTCGCGCGATTCACCGGCCAGCCGGTGCCGGCGACAGGCTTCTCGATCGGAGTATCGCGGCTCTATTCGGCGCTAGAGCGCCTCAATAAAGCGAAAGAGGCTTCGACACTCGCCCCCGTCGTGGTGCTCGTCATGGACAAGGACCGCCAGGGCGATTACTGGCGCATGGTGCAGCAGTTGCGCGCGGGTGGCGTGCGGGCCGAAATATATGCCGGAATGGCGGGCATGAAGGCGCAGATGAAATATGCCGACAAGCGGGGCGCTCCCCTCGTCGTCATCCAGGGCGGTGACGAGAAGCTCAAAGGAGAGGTGCAGATCAAGGATCTTCGGCTTGGCTCCGAACTCGCCAGCAGCATCGAATCCCGCGAGGAATATGCCTCCCGGCGGCTGGCGCAGTTTTCCGTGCCGGAGGCCGATCTCGTTGATGCCGTGAAGAAGGCGCTGGCACAGTAATGGCGGGCAAGTCGAGGCCCGAACGCGAGGCGCTGGAGCGCCAGAACGAAGCCGTGATGGCGGTGTTCGAGCGCGCCGGCTTCGACCATATCGCGCCCGACATCATCCAGCCCGCCGACATCTTCCTCGAGCGCTCGGGCGAGGACATCCGTGCACGGACTTTCGTGTTCACCGATCCCTCAGGTGCCGAGATGTGCTTGCGCCCGGACCTCACCGTTCCCGCCTGCCGCTATCACCTGAGCCATGCGGAGACGCCTTCGGCCGAGCGGCGCTATTGCTACTTGGGCCCCGCCTTCCGCTTTCCCGATGAATTGCTGAGCCCGCAGGAATTCACGCAAGCAGGCCTTGAATGGTTCGGCGCGTCCGAGTCCATCGCCGCCGAAGCACGCGTGCTGAAGCTCACCATTTCGGCGCTCGAGGCTGCGGGCTTGACGCGCTACCGCGTGAGCTTCGGCGACCTCGGGCTGTTCTCCGCATTGCTGGAGGATACCGAGATGCCCGCGCGCTGGCGGCAGCGGCTGAAGCATCATTTCTGGCGGCCCCGTGCCTTCCGCGACCTGCTCGACTCCTTCTGTGCCGGCCGTGGCGCGCGGCGCTCGTCCATCTCCCCGCTCATCGACCGGGTCTCGGGCGGCGACGCGCTGGCGCTTGTCGAGGCCGAGATCGAGCAGCGCAAGCTGCCTCTCGTCGGTGGCCGCGACTTGACGGAGATCGCCCAGCGCCTTGCCAACAAGGCGGCCGACCGGCAGGAAACGCCGCTCGACGGCGGCAAGGCTGATGCGCTCAACGCCTATCTCGCCATTGCGGGCGAGGCCTCAGGCATGGACAGCGCATTCGCTGCCATCGCGGGCTGTGAGCGCTTCAAGGGTGCGCGGGATTACTATGCCAAGCGCCTGTTCGAGATGGAGGAGCTGGGCCTCAACCCGCGCCGCTTCCATTTCGCCGCCGGTTTCGGGCGCGAACTTGAATACTACACGGGCTTCACCTTCCAGATCGAGGCCGACACGCCGCATGGGCCTGTCAGCGTGGCGGGCGGGGGGCGCTATGACAATCTGCTCTCCGACATGGGTTCGCCCGTTGCCGTTCCGGCGGTGGGCTGCGCCATCCACACAGACCGCCTCAAGGCGGTGCTGTCATGAGCGTGCTGACACTCGCCATACCCTCCAAGGGCCGCCTCATGGAGGCCACGGCCGGGCTTTTGGCAAAGGCGGGGTTCACCATCGACCGGCTGGGGGCGGACCGCGGCTATCGCGGCCTTCTCACCGGTCTCGACGGCGTGGAGGTGGCCTTCCTCTCCGCCTCCGAGATCGCCCAGAACCTGCGGGACGGCCAGGTGGACTTAGGCGTCACCGGGCAGGACCTGCTCAACGAGAAGATCCCGCCCGACGACAAGGCCGTGCAGCTTCTCCTGCGGCTGGGCTTCGGCCCGGCCAATGTGGTGGTGGCGGTGCCCGAATGCTGGCTCGACGTCGCCACCATGGCGGACCTGGATGAGATCGCCGAGAGCTTCTACGAGCGCCATGGCCGCAGGCTCCGGGTCGCCACCAAGTACCACAATCTCACCCGCCGCTTCTTCGCGGAGAAGGGTGTGACGGGATATCGCATCGTCGAAAGCCTGGGCGCCACCGAGGGCGCACCCGCCGCCGGCATTGCCGAAATCATCGTCGACATCACCACCACGGGCTCGACGCTGGCCGCCAACAGCTTGAAAATCCTCGATGATGGCGTGATTCTCGAATCCTGCGCCGTGCTGGCGGGCAGGACCGGGGCGCTCAAGGACCTGCGGGTGGAGCGGCTCCGGGCGCTCTTGGCCCCCATCACCTGATTGTGTGCAGCCTTCCGGCTGGAACTGCGTTAACCTAACTGACGTTTGCAAACAGGGAGACCGCCGATGAAGACCATTCTGTCCGCCGCCGCCCTTCTGGTGGCGGTTTCTGGCCCGGTTCTCGCCGATGAGGCGAAGGCCCCGCAGGCCGAGCCCGCACCGCTCGTCGTGATCCTGCCCACCGCCACCGCGCCCGCCCCGGCGATGACGGAGGCCCCCGCCGCTGCCGGCGAGGAGGCGCAGTCCAAGGCTGCCATGGGCGGCCATGGCTGCGGCGCGAAGAAGGCTGTCTATCTCACCAACTGAGGGTATTGAGCCCCATTCTGGAAACCCCCGCCGTGCCACCCGGCGGGGATTTTCATTTGGCCCGGCCTGCGGCCATGAATTTGACGAAAGCGCCGCGTAGCGCCATGGTCTCCCGAACACAGCAGGAGAGAGACGGATGCGGAAACTGATGACGGCGGCAGTGGGCCTCATGGCCCTCGTGGCGGCGGCGGGCACGGCACAGGCGGCCCCGAACTGCGGCACCTCAGCCAAGGGCTTCCAGGGCTTCCTCAAGGAGTTCCGCAAGGAGGCCGCCGCAGCCGGGGTGAGCGAGAAGGCCCTGACGCTGCTCGACGGCGTCGAATACCAGCCCGCCGTCATCAAGAGGGACCGCTCGCAGAGCGTCTTCTCCTTGAGCTTCCTGCAGTTCCAGGCCCGCATGGTCTCAGACTTCCGCATCAAGGAAGGTGCGGCGATCGTGAAACGCAACAAGGAGCTGTTCGACCGGATCGAGCAGACCTATGGCGTGCCGGGCGAGGTGCTGGTCGCCTTCTGGGCCTTCGAAACCGATTTCGGCAAGAACCTTGGCGATTTCCCGACCGTCCCCTCCCTCGCAACACTGGCCTGGGACTGCCGCCGGCCCGACCGATTCCGCGAGCAGCTCCTCGGCGCGCTCCGCCTCTATGACAATGGCGACATCGACCGCGAGGACATGCGCGGCGCCTGGGCGGGCGAGATCGGCCTCACCCAGTTCCTGCCCAAGGAATATTTCGAGAGTGCTGTGGACTTCGATGGCGACGGCCACCGCAACCTGGTGAAGTCGCTGCCCGATGCGATGGCCTCCTCCGCCGCACTGCTGGTGAAGCACGGCTGGCTCGCCAACCAGCCCTATATCGAGGAAGTGACGGTGCCCAAGGACATGCCCTGGGACCAGGCCGACATCGACATCAAGCACCCGCGGAGCCAGTGGGCGAAGTGGGGTGTCAAGGGCGCGCATGGCAAGCTCAAGGCCGACAAGTTCCCGGCCTCGCTGCTGCTGCCCATGGGCAAGGATGGCCCCGCCTTCCTCGCCTATCACAACTTCACCGAGGCCTATCTCCTGTGGAACGAGAGCCTCGTCTATTCGACGACGGCCGCCTATCTCGCCACCCGCATCGCGGGTGCTGACAAGATCAACCCGGGCCGCCGCGAGGTGAATGCGCTCAGCTACGAGCAGATAAAGGAACTGCAGGAGATCCTCGTCTCCCGCGGCTATGACGTGGGCAAGGTCGACGGCAAGCTCGGCCGCGCGAGCCGCACGGCGGTCCGGGATGTCCAGATCAAGATGGGCTGGCCCGCCGATGCCTACCCGACGGTCGAGTTCCTTGCGGCGTTGAAGAACGGCTGAGACTCGCGGACCCCCACCCCTATTCCCTCCTCAGCGCCTCGATCGGATCGAGCCTTGCGGCGCGGCGGGCGGGGAAGTAGCCGAAGATCACGCCGATCAGGGCCGAGACCGCGAAGGCCATTGCCACCACCAGCGGGTCGGCACTGAACGGCACCTCCATCAGCACCGAGCCCACGGCGGCGATGCCAAGCCCGAGGGCAATGCCGATCATGCCGCCGAACAGGGCGAGCACGATCGATTCGACCAGGAACTGGCTCAGCACCTGGCGCTCCAGCGCGCCGATGGCGAGCCGGATGCCAATCTCGCGCGTGCGCTCGGTGACCGATACCAGCATGATGTTCATGATGCCGATGCCGCCCACCAGCAGCGAGACGGCGGCCACCGCACCGAGCAACCCCGTGAGGATCGTCGTCGTCGTGGCCATGGTGTTGGCGATCTGCGTCATGTCGCGGATGGTGAAGTCATCCTCTTCGCCCGCAGCGACGCGCCGCCGCTCGCGCAGCACGTCCTCGGCATCGCGCTGCACGCGCGCAATCTCCGCTGCTTCGGTGACCGAGATCGAGATGTTGCTGATGCGCGTGTTGCCGGAGATCCGCCGCTGATAGGTGCGCAAGGGCAGCACGACGATCGAATCCTGGTCGGAACCGAAGGCGGACTGGCCCTTGGGCGCCATGTGGCCGATCACCTCGCAGGAGAAATTGCCAAGCCGCAGCCGGGCCCCGATCGGGTCCTCGCCCGTGAACAGCTCGCGCCGGATGGTATTGCCGATCACGCAGACCGACGTGCCGGAGCGGACCTCGCCCTCGGTGAATGCGCGGCCATCGGCGATCACCCAGTCCTGGACAGTGAACCAGTCCGTGTTGGTGCCCGTGACGCTGGTGTCATAGTTGAGCGCGCCGTAGATCACCTTCACCTGTTTCTGCGCGGTGGGCGCCACGCCGCGGATGCCGGTCAGGTTGGCTTTCAGCGCTGCCACGTCGCGCTCGTCGAAGGCACGGCTGTCGGTGGCGCCGCCAGGGCCGAAGGTGCTCTGCCCGGGCCTGACAATCAGCATGTTGCTGCCGAGCCTGGAGAGGTTCTCGCGGACCTTGGCCGAGGCGCCCGAGCCCAGCGTCACCAGGGCGATGACCGCGGCAACACCGATGACGATGCCCAACAGCGTCAGCACCGAGCGCAGCTTGTTGCGCATGATCGAGGACAGTGCGAGCTTGACGGCTTCCCACAGCATCAGGCGGCCACCTTCGCCTCGTCGCTGGCGATCAGCCCGTCGGTGAAATGGATGATGCGGTGGGCATAGGCCGCCATGTCCGCCTCATGCGTCACCATCACGACCGTGATGCCGCGTTCCTGATTGAGCCGCGCGATCAGTTCCATGATCTCGCGGCTCCGCGCTGTGTCGAGGTTGCCGGTCGGCTCGTCGGCCAAAAGCAGGAGCGGGTCCGTCACGATGGCGCGGGCAATCGCCACGCGCTGCTGCTGGCCGCCTGAGAGTTCGCCCGGCGTATGGTTCTCGCGCCCCGAGAGTCCCACAAGGTGGAGCGCCCGCAGCGCCTTCTCGCGCCGCTCGCGCTTTGGCATGCCGCGGTAGATCAGCGGCAGTTCCACATTCTCGATGGCAGTGGTGCGGTTCAGCAGGTTGAAGCCCTGGAACACGAAGCCGATGTAGTTGCGCCGAAGCAAGGCGCGCTGGTCGCGCGTCAGGCCGTTCACCTCAACACCGGAGAAGCGGAAGCTGCCCGATGACGGCCGGTCGAGGCAGCCGATGATGTTCATGGCGGTCGACTTGCCGGAGCCTGACGGACCCATGATGGCGATGAACTCGCCGCGATGGATGGCGAGGCCGACGCCTGCCAGGGCGCGCACCTGTCCGCCGCCCTCGCCATAGACGCGCGTGATGCCGCGGAAGGAGACGAGCGGGATAGCCTCCGTCAAGGCGCCGCCGCCTTGACCGAGACGATCACCTGATCGCCCTCCCGGAGTTCGCCGGAGACGATCTCCGTCAGCTTGCCGTCGCTGACGCCGGTCCTGACCTTGACGGGTTTCGGCTGCCCGTTCTCGAGAATGTGCACCGTGCGCTCGCCATTTGCCGCGGGGGTCTGGGCCCGCTCGGTTTGCGGCATGCGGGGAATGAACAGGCTGGTGACACTGAAGCCCCTGGACTTCTGCTCGCGCGGCGGCTGGTAGCGCAATGCGGCGTTGGGAACGGCCAGCACGCCTTCCACCTCCTGCGTCACGATCTGGGCCGTCGCTGTCATGCCGGGGCGGAGCAGCAGGTCCTTGTTGTCGACGCTCAGCACCGCCTTGTAGGTCACCACATTGTCGGTGACTTCGGGGGAGTATTCGATGGTCTCGATGACGGCGGGAAAGCTCTTGCCCGGATAGGCATCGACGGTGAAGCTCGCGGCCTGGCCAGCCTTCACGGCGCCGATGTCGGCCTCGTCGACGGCGGCCTCGAGCTGCATGCGCGCGAGATCCTCGGCGAGTGTAAACAGCACCGGCGCCTGCAGCGAGGAAGCGACCGTCTGGCCCGGCTCCGCATCGCGCTTCAAGACGATGCCATCGACGGGGGAGAGGATGCGCGTCTTGGTGATGTCGGTTTCCTGCATGGCAAGTTCCGCCTTGACGACGGCGATGTCGGCTTCGGCTGCCACCACGCCCGCTGCGGCGCGCGACTGGGCGGCGCGTGCTGTGTCGAGGTCCTGGGTGGAGGAGATGCCTTGGCTGCTCAGCCGTTCGGCGCGCTTGAACACGATCTCGCGCTCGTTGAGCGTGGCCTTCGCATCGACCAGCCGCGCCTCGGCCGCTGCGAGCGAGGCCTTGACCCGGGTGAGTTCGGCTTCAAGCCGCTCGGTGTCGAGTTCGGCCAGAATGTCACCCTTCTTCACCAGGCTGTTGGCCTTGACATTCACCCGGCGGATGACGCCGGAGCGCTCGCTCGAGACCTCGACCTCTGTGGTGGGCTGGATGTTGCCGGTCGCCTGCACCTTCACCACCAGCGTCTGGCGGGCGGCGGGCTGCGTGTCATAACTCACCTGGGGTCCAGCGGTGTTGAGCTTCAGCCCCCACCAGCCCAGTGCCCCAAGGGCAGCGAGCAGCAGCACCAGCCAGAGCGCCCGCCGCCCCCAGCTTCTGCGGCGGCTCGTGGCATCGAGGCCAAGGACGGCTTCAATCTCTGACGGGCGGGGCGGGGTTTGGATATTCATCTCGGTTCCGGTTTTGTGGTGCCCGATAGACGCGAATAACGGCGCAAATCCGGCGCGGCCGGTCTTCGCAACTCAGGGCATGCCTGTTATGAGCCCGCCATGACCAGCATCATACATGAAAATATGCCCGAGGGACCGCGCCTTGCCTACCGGGAGGATGGACCCGAGGACAGCACCCGCTGCGGCTTCTTCTGGCTCGGCGGCTTCCGGTCCGACATGGAGGGCTCCAAGGCGGAGACACTGGCGGAACTCGCCCGCAACACAAGGCGGCCCGGCTTTCGCTTCGATTATTCGGGCCATGGCGCCTCGGACGGCGACGTTCTCGACGGCACGATCTCGGCATGGCTTGTTCAGGCCATGCACATGTTCACGCGGAAGGCGCCGGGGCGGCGCGTCGTGGTGGGCTCCAGCATGGGGGGCTGGCTCGCCCTGCTGCTCTACCGCCAATTGCTGATCCGCATTCCGCGCGCGGCGGAGCGGATCGCCGGCCTCGTGCTGCTGGCACCCGCCGCCGACATGACGGCGGACCTGATGTGGGACGTTTTCGCGGAGGATGTGCGCGAGGAAATCATGTCGGAAGGCCTCTGGCAGCGCCCGTCGCTCTATGGCGAGCCCTATGCGATCACCCGCCGCCTGATCGAGGATGGGCGCAAGCACCTGTTGCTGGGAGAAGGGATCGAGGTGTCATGCCCGGTGCGCATCCTGCAGGGCGATTCCGACCCGGATGTCCCCGCCTCGCATGCGGTCAAGGTCTTCGGCGCCATCACGGCGGCGGATGTGACGCTGTCCATCATCAAGGGTGGGGATCACCGCCTCTCGACGCCGCAGAACCTCACGCTGTTGCGGGAGACCGCGCTCCGCCTCGCCGAGCGCGCCGACGGCATCACGATCTGAGGCCAAGGGCGATGGCCCCAAGGCCCTCGCGGAAGGTCGGGTAGCTGAGGCGGACGCCGAGCTCCTGCTTCAGCCGGGCGTTCGAGACGCGCTTCGAATCGGCATAGAAGCTCCGCGCCATGGGCGAGAGCCCGGCCTCATCAAAGGGAATGGCGGGCGGGACGGCAAGGCCTAAGAGCTTCGCGCCATATTCAACGACGTCCTGCGGCGGCGAGGCTTCATCGTCACATACATTGTAGGCGCCGCCGGGATTGGGCTTCGCGATGGAGGCCTCAAGCACATTGGCGATGTCCGCGACATGGATGCGGCTGAACACCTGGCCTTCCTTGATCACCCGCTTCGCCGTGCCGTCGAGAAGCGAGAGGAGCTGGTTGCGGCCCGGCCCGTAGATGCCCGCCAGGCGGAAGATGTGGACGGGCAGCCCATGGCTCCGCCAAAGCGCAAGCCACTGGCTCTCGGCGAGCAGGCGCTTGTGGCCGCGCTCGGTGTTGGGGGTGAGGGGGGTTTCTTCCGTCACCAGCGCGCCGCCATGATCGCCATAGACGCCGGTGGTCGAGAGATAAGCGATCCAGCGGAATTGGCGCGCGCGTGCGGCAATGTCCGCCGCGCTCTGGCGGAGCACCGGGTCACCGCCGGCTCCGGGTGGTGCGGAGACCACCACATGCGTGACGCCGTCCCACGCCGCGGGTGGCAGAGGATTCGTTCCATCGAATACAAGTGACTTGTATCCGGCAGCGCGGATTTTCTCCGCACCCTCGGCACTGCGGCTCGTGGCCGTCACGGTCCAGCCCTTCGCGGCGAGCCGCTCCGCCAGAACGCGGGCGGAGAATCCCAGTCCGAAGCACAGAAGATAATTCATGCCGTCTCCCATTCGCGGCGGACATAGGCATCCGCCTCCATACCCAGATGCGTGCCGCGGAGTGTTCTGAACTTCAGTGCGGGCAAGAGCCGCGACAGCGCCCACACCGCCATGGCGCGTACCAGCGGTGAAGGGTCGCGCAGCAGTGCCTCTGACTTTACCGCAAGCGATGGATCGCCGCTGTTTCCCGCCGCGATCAGCACGTTGCGGATGAAGCGGTCACGCCCGGTGCGCTTCACGGGCGATCCTGCGAACAGCGCGCGGAAGCCCGCGTCATCGAGATCGAGAAGAACGCCAATGCGTGGCGCCTTGAGGTCGTCGCGCGCGGCGAGCTTCGCCTCCCGCCCCAGGCCTGCGAATTTGTTCCATGGGCACACCGCGAGGCAATCGTCGCAGCCATAGATGCGGTTGCCCATCGCTGCCCGGAACTCCGGCGCAATGTGGCCTTGATGCTCGATGGTGAGATAGGAAATGCAGCGCCGCGCATCGAGCTGGTAGGGTGCGGGGAAGGCCTTGGTCGGGCAGATGTCGAGACAGGCGCGGCAGGAGCCGCAATGATCCGCCTCTGGTTCATCAGGCTCAAGTTCCGCCGTTGTCAGGATGGTGCCGATAAAGAACCATGAGCCGAGCCCGCGCGAGACCAGATTGGTATGCTTGCCCTGCCAGCCGAGTCCCGCCTTCTGCGCCAGGGGCTTTTCCATCAGGGGTGCGGTGTCGACGAAGACCTTCACCTCCGCCTGCGCCTCATGCGCCAGCCATTGCGCGATGCGCTTGAGCTTGCCTTTCACCACGTCGTGATAGTCACGGTTCAGCGCATAGACGGAGATGATGCCGGCGTTGCGATCCTCGAGGCGTTGCAGCGGGTCGAGGTCCTGGGTGTAGTCCTGCGCCAACAGGATGGCGGAGCGGGCCTCGGGCCAGAGGCTGAGGGGGCCTTTGCGGCGTTCTTGCGTCTCCTGCATCCAGGCCATGGACCCGTGGCGGCCTTCGGCGAGGAACTGCGCGAGGCGTTCGGCCACCAATGGGTCATCGGCGGGCCTTGTGATGCGGGCCTTTGCGAAGCCCTCGCGGTCGGCCCTGTCCCGGATGGCGCGGGCAAACGCGGACATGGCTTAGAAATCGAGGTCGGCGTAATGGGGGCCGGGCGCCATGCCGCGGATCGTATCCGCCAGCAGTGGCCGGAAGGATGGCCGTGACTTCATCCGCTGGTACCATGACTTGGCGGAAGGATAGTCAGCCCACGGAACATCTCCCGAATAATCGATGGCGGACAGATGTGCCGCCGCGGCCAGGTCAGCCATGGAGAGTTCATAGCCGGAAAGCCATGGCCTGTGGTCCACCAGGTGCCCGAGATAGTCGAGGTGGTTGCGCAGGAGCGACATCGCAAGCCGCACGCGGGTGGTGTCGGGACCCCCTCCGCCCTTCTCGCGCCGCATGAAGCGGCGGATGACCTTCTCGGTCAGCATGGGCTCGGTCACCTCGGCATAGAACTTCCCGTCGAACCAGCCGGTGAGACGGCGGACCTCGGCGCGTTCGAAGGCATCGCCCGGAATGAGGCAGACGCGGGAGGACTTGGTTTCCTCGAGATATTCGCTGATCGCCTCAATGCCGCAGAGCGGTGTCGCGGCATCCTCGAGGTAGACCGGAAGCGTTCCCGCAGGATTGAGTTCGTAGATGTCCGGGCTCGGCTCCCACGGCTCCTCGTCGATCAGTTCCACCGGAACGCCATATTCGGCGAGCATCAGGCGAAGCCTGCGGCTGAACGGGTCGAGGGTGAAGTGAACGAGGCTCGGCATGTTAGGAAATTGTTAACCCTGACATTGTCAACACGTGAGAAGCTGGAGCAATGCGCCGCGATTGCTCCGTTTCATGCGGGCGTATAAGACGCGAGCGGCCATCGCGGCAAGAGTTTCCGGCCTAACCCAGGGGCAAGCCAGAACATGACCATTCTCCAGATCGTCGTACTGGCGCTGATCCAGGGCATCACGGAGTTCCTGCCGATTTCCTCTTCGGGCCACCTGCTGCTGGTGCCGGCGCTGACCGATTGGCCTGACCAGGGGCTGCTGACCGACGTGATGGTTCATATGGGCTCCTTCCTTGCGGTGGTCGTCTATTTCTGGCGGGATTGCGTGAACCTGACGATCGGTGGAATTGATCTTCTGCGCGGCAAGGTGACGGGCTGGGGAAAGCTCGCACTGCTGATTATGCTGGGCACCATTCCGGCGGTGCTGTTCGGCCTGTTTCTCGACAAGATCGGCTTCATGGAGCTGGTGCGCACCATGCCGGAGGTGATTGCCTGGAACGCCATCATTTTCGGCCTGCTGCTGTATCTCTGCGATCACTATGGGCTGTCCAAGCGCCGCATGTCTGACATGACGTGGCTTCCGGCGCTGATCATCGGCGTGGCGCAGGCGATTGCCATTATTCCCGGAACCAGCCGCTCCGGCATCACCATGACGGCGGCCCGGGCGCTCGGCTTTGAACGCCCTGAGGCCGCG
Source organism: Hyphomicrobiales bacterium (assembly GCA_040379425.1). Taxonomy (GTDB): domain Bacteria; phylum Pseudomonadota; class Alphaproteobacteria; order Rhizobiales; family Aestuariivirgaceae; genus Aestuariivirga. The sequence goes on along the minus strand of JBEILC010000046.1, from coordinate 1,488 downwards.
CGCTTCGCTTTCCTGCTCGGCATCCCCGCCATCGCGGGGGCTGGCATCCTGAAGCTCGGCCATGCGGTGGCGAATGGCGAGTCGATCACCTTCGGCATGCTGCTGACGGCCGTACTCACCTTCTTCGTGGCGCTCGGCACCATCACCGTTCTGATGAAGATGGTCCGCCACATGAGCTTCCTGCCCTTCGCGGTCTACCGCGTGGCGCTCGGCATCGTGCTGCTGGCGCTGATCTACTCCGGAATGCCCTTGGGCGCGGTGAACTGACCGGCCTTGCGGTAGCGGTAGAGATAGCCTGGAACAATGCCCTCGATGCCCTTGGGCGTGATCCCCAGACCTTGAAGCGTGCGGCCCTCGGCCCGCGCCTCCTCGCTCACCACATTGTCGGTTTTCAGCAATTCGACCTGGTCCAGCGTCAGCAGGGGCTTCGGCAGGAGGCCCAGTATGGCGGCTTGAAGCCTTGCCACACCCCAGGGCAGGGGAAGCAGCAGGCGCCTGCGTCTGATGGTGTCCAGCGTGAACTGCATGAGCTGCCTGAAGGTGAAGACTTCAGGGCCGCCGAGCTCATAGGTCGTGCCGCTGGCCTCGCCCTTGTCGACGAGGCTGGCGACCGCTTCCGCAACGTCGCCCACGAAGACGGGCGCGAATTTCGTGTTCCCGCCGCCGATCAGCGGCAAGAAGGGCGCAATGCGCGCCAGGCCGGCGAAGCGGTTGAAGAAGGAATCCTCCGGCCCGAAGATGATCGAGGGCTGCAGCACGATGGCGCCGGGGAAGGCGGCGCGGGCGCGCGCCTCGCCCTCGGCCTTGCTGCGGGCATATTGTGCGGTGGAATTCGCATCGGCACCGATCGCCGACATCTGGATGAAGACCCGCGCCTTGGCTGCGCGCGCTGCCTTGGCGGAGGCATCCGCCCCGAAGGCATGCACCGCATCGAAGCTCTGAGCTCCGGCCGAATAGAGCACGCCCGTCAGGTTGATGACGGCATGGGCCCCCTCGCAGGCCGCAGCCAGCGAGGCGGGGTAGCGCACATTGGCCTGCACCATCATGATCTGGCCAGTGTTGCCCAAGGGCTGCAGGTGGCCGGCAAGATCGGGCCTCCGGCATGCCACACGGATGCGGTAGCCGCGCCTGGCCAGTGTCCTGACGATGTGCCGGCCAAGAAAGCCCGATCCGCCGATGATGGTGATGAGTCTGTCGGAAGGCTGAACGAGCACGGAAATCACCCTGATGTTGCGTCGGGGCCTTTTAGCGCCGCCCTCGCGCGGATGCAAAGGCTGCGAAGGAGGAGTATCCTCATTTGTCCAAGGACTTCGGTTGACAGGTCCCCGAAGCCTCTCTAAGACACGGCCCGCCTGCCCAGATGGCGGAATTGGTAGACGCACTAGTTTCAGGTACTAGCGCTGAAAGGCGTGGAGGTTCGAGTCCTCTTCTGGGCACCATCCCTCAAGAACAGGCAAGTGGCGGGGCCCTCTGAATGGCAGTCAAGCT
>JBEILC010000045.1:0-17210 GCA_040379425.1 Hyphomicrobiales bacterium | reverse complement strand
GATCCGCCCTGCCAACACCCCCTTCACCGCCCCGGGCGGTGTCGTGGGCCTCAAGGGCAATCTCGCGCCTGAGGGCGCCATCGTGAAGGTGGCGGGCATGAAGAACCTCAAGTTCTCAGGTCCCGCCCGCTGCTTCGATTCGGAAGAACTCTGCTTCGAGGCCGTTTCGAAGAAGCAGTACAAGGACGGCGAGGTGCTGGTCATCCGCTATGAGGGCCCGCGCGGCGGCACCGGCATGCGCGAGATGCTGTCCACCACCGCCGCCCTCTACGGCCAGGGCATGGGCGACAAGGTGGCGCTCATCACCGATGGCCGCTTCTCCGGCGCAACGCGTGGCTTCTGCATCGGTCATGTGGGACCGGAGGCGCAGCTGGGCGGCCCCATCGGCCTGTTGAAGGATGGCGACATCATCACCATCGATGCGGATGAAGGAACGCTGTCCTGCAATGTGTCTGATGAAGAGTTCGCCCGCCGCCGCAAGGACTGGGGTCCGCGCGCACATGGCTACAACTCCGGCACGCTGTGGAAGTATGCACAGCAGGTGGGCCCCGCCGTGGGCGGCGCAATCACCCATCCCGGCGGTGCCGCGGAGGTGATGACCTACGCCGACATCTGAGGACGGCTACTCCCCGCTTCGGCGGGAGAGCCTGGCCAATTCCTTGCCGGCGGCGTCGATGAGCACCAGCGTCGACGCCTCCACCCGCGCTTTTCGCACCGCGCCCAGCATGTCGAAGAAGTCCTGCTCGATCTTCATGATGCCTGGCGGGCAGGCCATGCGGGTGGCGCCAAGGGGCGAGAAGCTGAGGCTCTCGCCATCCTGCTCATAGCCTCCGAAGAAGCGGTTGCAGCCGCCGGACCCTGCCACCTTGCCATCAGCCTCGAAGCTGATGGACGGCGGGCGCTTTCCGGCAGATGCCATCATCCATGTGGTGCCGGAAAGTGTCGTCTGGCCAAGGGCCTCGACGGCCCCGAGGCTGAAGATGAGGACTGACGATAGAATGATGGCGATGCGCATGGGCTGCTCCGGCTTGTCCTGAACGCAGCATAGTGAGCTTGCAAAGCAGCGCCAAGTTTGGAACAGGGCAGCCGGATCGCTCCGGCTGCCCTGCGGCTTCAGGCACGGACTTCCTGTCGCTGGAAGGAGACATAGGCAATGGTGAATACCACCACGAGGGTGGCCACCATGCCGGCGAGATGCGGCCAGATCAGCAGGCCGCTCTGCGAGAAGGGCAACGGTGCGCCCATCACCGCGCCCTGGAGCTGGCTGAGGAAGACAAGCCCCAGCGCCCGAGTCTCGGGGTTCAGCAGCGCCAGAGTCATCTCGCCATAAAGCGTGTTGGGCGAGAACCTGGAGATCACCTGCTGGGCTTCGGTATTGGCCAGTGCCGAGGCCGGATCGAACACGCTGACCGGCGCGAAGACATTGGCCAGCAGCGGCATCAGCATCGGCCAGAAGACGCTGAAGGCCAGCCACAGCGTCAGCGTTGCCAGCGCCGATGTCGCGGGCGAGCGGAACAGGGTGGAGAACAGCAGCGCCACCGCCAGCCACACGCCGCCATAGGCCAGCGATGCGATGAGGAAGGCAACGCCGCGCAGCACCTCCTCGCCCGACGGCGGAAGGCCGAGCATGAGAATGCCGAGCCCCGTCATCAACAGCCACAGGGTGACGAGGCAGATGCCGAGCACCATCAAGCTTCCGAGGAACTTCCCCATCAGCAGCGCATCCCGATAGATGGGCTGCGCCAGGATGCGGCTCATGGTGCGCCGCCCGTGCTCGCCGTTGATCGCGTCAAAGGCCAGGGCCGTCGCCACCAGCGGCAGGAGGAAGCCAAGGAAGGCCACGAAGGATGGCAGCGGTTCCTTGGCGATGGTGAAGAGCCTGAGGAACAGGAACGGATCCTCGCTCGTCGTCGCCTTGATCTGGCCGATGGCGCCGAAGACAACACCAAAGGCGGTCAAGAGCACGAGAAGCATGAAGAGCAGCACGCGGACGCTCGCCATATGGTCCGCCGCCTCCTTCATGGCGGTGACCGAGAGCCCGGTGAAGGGTGAACCCTTACGCAGCATGCTTCACCTCCTCCGGCGCGGCGAAGAACCGGGCATAGACATCATCGAGCGAGGCGCGCTTCAGCGCCATCTCGCGGAGCTTGCCCCCTTCTCGAGAATGCGCGCCGCGATCTCCGGCCTGATGTCCGAGAGCGCATCGATCCGTGCATGGGTCGGGCTTGTCTCGGTGAGGGTGGAGATGCCAGCAAGCCCTTCAAGCGCCTGCCTCAGTGCCAGGCCTTCCGCCTCGACATCCACCACGAAGGCGGAGCCCAGCACGGTGCGGGCAATCTCATCCACCCGTCCGGTGAGGCCCACGCGCCCGCTGCGGAACAGCGCCACCCGGTCGCAGACCGACTGCACCAGACCCAGCATGTGGGATGAAAGCACGATCGTGAGGCCCTCGCCGCGCAGCTCGCCAATGAGCTTCAGCAGCTCCTGGGTCGCCTGCGGGTCGAGGCCGTTGGTCGGCTCGTCGAGGATCAGCACCTTCGCCTGCTTCACCAGAAGCTCGGCAAGGCCCAGCCTCTGGCGCATGCCATGGCTGAAGGTGTTCGTGCGCTTGTCGGCCGCCTCTGTCAGCCCCACGCGCGCCAGCGCCTTGGTGATCCGCTGGTCGGCCTCAGCCGCGGTGAGGCCCATGAGGCGCGCGGAGTAGCGCAGGTTCTCGCGCGCCGTCATCTGCTCATAGAAGCCGACAAGATCCGGCAGGTAGCCGACGCGCCGCTTGGCCTCCAGCGGATCGCGCAAGGGGTCGCAGCCCGCCACCGTCACCTTGCCCGATGTGGGTTCGGTGAGGCCCAGCAGCATCAGGATGGTCGTTGTCTTGCCGCAGCCATTGGGGCCCAGAAGGCCGAACACTTCGCCCTCCTGGATGGCAAGATCCACGCCGCGCACGGCAATCGTCTTGCCGTAGCGCTTGGTGAGGCCTTTCGCCTCGATGACGGGGGCGCTCATCTGCGTCCGTACCGTGACACGGCGCCCGCGAAGACGGCGAGCGAGGCGCCGATGATGCCGAGGCCCGCGATGCCCCATACGGTCGAGGTCGTCACCGTGACGCGGAAGGCCGCGGTGTCGGACGCACCCTCGCCATTGACGCGGACATTGACCATGTAGTCACCGGCGATGGCCTTGCCGGAGGGCGTCATGTTGACGGCGACGTCGATCTTCTCGCCGGGCTTCACTTCCGGAATGGTCTCGGGCGAGAAGGTGACCTTCCACTCATTGGGCGGCGTGGTCGCCAGCTTCACGTCCTTGGCCGGCGCGGTGCCGTCATTGGTGAGGGTGAAGGTGAAGCTCCGCTCGCGCCCGGCGGTCGCCTCGCCCGAGAGGCGGCCCTCAGGCCCGCCAAGCGAGAGAGACGGCTGACCCGTGATGTCGAGCAGCAGGTCGGTCTGCGAATTGACGTTCGGGCTCGCCACCGCGACCTTGACGGGATACTGGCCCACCGCCACGCCATCGGGCGGGGAGACTGTGACCTTCAAGTCCTTCTTTTCGCCGGCCTTGATGGGAATCGAAGTCAGCTCGTTGCTGCCATAGAGTTCCTTGAATGTGGCCTCGAAGCCGGGCGGCGTCTGGGCCAGCAGGTTGAACACCTCGTCCTGCTTGCTTTCATTGGTCGCCGTCACCTGGAAGTCGAAGCCCGACTTGGCCGTGCCGCGCAGTGCGGGCAGCTTCGGCTCAATCGTCACCTTCGCTTCAGCGGCAGCAGCAAGCGTCAGATCGATCGGAAGCTCGAAGGTCTGGCTTCCCGCATTGCCCTTGACGTGGAAGTTATAGGTGCCGGGCTTGGCATCCGCCGGCGGAATGACGTCAAGCGTCAGACCCACCATCTGGTCCGGACGCACCATGGCGCCGCCCACCTCACCGCCATTGCCCTTGAAGTCCTACGCCCAGCCCTGCGGCAGGCCGGTCACGTCGAGCTTCACTGCCTGGGGCGGCAGGTTGCGGTTCTCCATCTGGAGGCTGATCGAGATCTCATCGCCGATCGCCTGGGTGAGAACGGGGAAGTCCGTGGTCATCCACAGGCCGGTGAGGCGTGCCTCGGCGGCGGGCTGCGGGGTGGGCGAAACCTGGGCGGCCGAGACGGCGGTCGCGGCCGTGAGGCTGGCGCCGGCAAGGCACAAGGCAAGCGTCTTCCTGACGGAACTCATGGGTGTGCTCCCTCCCTTCATGCTGAATTGTTTGAAGCGGCCTCACCCGGATTCCGGACGAAACCGTTGCGTCATATTTGCATAAGAGATTGTGACAGGACTCTGGCAGACGCTGAGACTGGCGCCATTAAATGCATGTAATAACTGGATAAAGCGAAAGGCAAGTTGAGGTGGGAACTGCTCCTCGCGGCGTCAAGGGGTGATTGCGCGGATTTCTCTCAGCTGACCGCCGGAAACACCATCTCCGGCTTGTAGCTCTCGAAGCTCGAGAGTTTCTGCGCGTTGCATTCCACCTGCCAGCGGCTGCCCTGCACGACACCCGAGACGCAGCGGTACTTGGCGCGGTAGGCGTCTGTCGCAGCATTCTCCTCGATCGCCACGGCGGCGAGGCCCACCACCTCGCCACCCTGCCGCTCCACGAGGCGAATCGCGCCATCCATCGTGCCGCCGGTCTCGACCCACTGATCGGCGAGCAGCACCTTCGTGCCCTTGGCGAAGGCGGGAAGGCGCATCTCCATGTCCTGGGTGCGGCCCGAGTAATTGGAGAAGCTCACCTTGTCGGTGTCGACGCACAGCTTGCCCGCCTTGCGGATCGGCAGGAAGCCGACGCCGAGCCGCATCCCGAGTGCCGAGCCCAGCACGAAGCCCATGGCATCAAGGCCGCCCACCACATCGATCTTTAGGCCCTGCAGATCGGTCACGAGATCATCGAGCAAGTCATGGAAGGCTTCGCCGTTGATGTAGATCGAGGTCGGGTCCAGCCAGGCGAATTTCGGCCCCTTGGTGTTGGGCGCCATCAGGTTGAGGTACCAACGGTCGTCGCGGGGTCCCTTGTTGCGGCTCATGACTTGGCTCCGTGATCGCGGGTGAGCTTGAGGAGGCGCGCGAGTTTCGCCGCCTTGATGTTGTAGAAGTCGCCGTCCTTGTTGATGCCGGTCGCCACCATGAAGCCGTCGACATCATCCATGTAGAGATGCGCATTTTCGGGCGTGATGCCAGAGGCGAGCGTCATGGCGTGCTCGCCCATGGCGCTCCGGAAGGTCTTGATCTTGGAGGTATCCGCGGCATGCCCCGTGGCCACGCCCGATGTGCACACCGCATCCATGTAGGATGTGGCCAGCCGTGCGGAGTATTCGTAATGCTCCGGCGCCACCTCGCGCTGCTTCTTGAAGCAGGTGCCGCCCGTATAGAATCCGCTCCAGCCTGATGCATTGTAGGCCGAGGCGATGTCCTGGGCTTCCGGCTGGTCGTCGGTTGCGCGCCGCTCGTCAATCCGCGCGTCATCCGCCCAGTAGCCGTCAACCGTAATGCCGTCGCGCTTCAGCTTGCCCAATACGGGGAAGGCGAGCTTGCCCGTCACCGCGAGGAAATTCACGCCAAGCCAGAGCGCCGGAAACTTCTGGCGCACATGGGAGATGATGGGCAGGAAGCGGGCGACGTCGAAATCATGATTGATGAGGAAGCAGCCGGCAGCGCCCTCCCCCACCAGGATGCGCACATTGTGTTCGGCCTGGGCATTGTCCTGCACATGGATCACCGGCAGCACCACCGGGCCCACGCTCTTGAACAGCTTGCGGAAGTCATATCGGTTCATGCAGTCAAGAATTACGGTCTTGCGCGGATTTCGGAAATTTATAATGATGATGGCACCATAAGGAACGGCTATGCGGGCCATCAACCTTCCGACCGATCTGCTGCGCGCCTTCGTGAGCGTGATCGACCTTGGCGGCTATACCCGCGCAGCGGACGCGCTGGGGCGCACCCAGCCCGCCGTCTCCCTCCAGATGAAGCGTCTCGAGGAACTCCTTGATGCCCGGCTCCTCACCCACGAAGGGCGCGAGCTGAAGCTGACGGAGGAAGGAGAAGCGCTGGCCATCTATGCCCGCCAGCTCCTCAGGCTCAATGACGAGGCCGTGGCGAAGCTCAAGGGCCGCGCGGCGAAAGGCCAGCTCCGCGTCGGGCTGCCGACCGATTTCTCCGTGGCCTTCCTGCAGGAGGCGATTTCCGACTTCGCGCGCGAACAGGCGAAGGTCACGATGTCGATCGCCTGCGACCTCTCACGCAAGGTGCTCGACCTTTTGCATGCCGATGAGCTCGATATCGCGATTGCGCTCCTGGCGCGGGACAAGAACCCATACCTCGTCCGGAGTTGGGAAGAGCGGCCGATCTGGGCCGTGGGGCGTGACGTGGCGCTGAACCGCCAGGCGCCGGTACCGCTCGTCACCCACCCCGAGGGCTGCGAATACCGCCGCCGCATGACCGCCGCCCTTGCTGCCGAGGGCCGCGGCTGGCGCATCGCCTACACCACGCCCGAAATCGGCGGGTTGCAGCGCGCGGTCAGTGCCGGCATGGGGGTGACGGCGCTCACCCGCAAGACCCTGCTGCCAGACATGCGAATCCTCGCTGCCAGGGATGGATTCCCGGCCATGGAACCCATCCGCATCGGGCTTTTCTACAAGCACCAGCGGCTCTCGGAAGCGGGCCTGATGCTGGTGGATTCGCTCATCTCCCGCATGGACCAGGCCGCCGAGCCTGCCCCCGCAAAGGCATCCCCTGCTCGATAAGCAGGCGTCATGCCAGCATTAGCAGCATAAATTTCCCGCATGGGTCGGAGAAGGCTAGTTTCGGGGCAGACCCGCTGGACTTCGGCGACAAGACATGATGGCATGCATGGGTCAAGGGTTTGGGAGACAACCGCCGGTAACCCTCCGGCTCCAGGGAGAGAAGCACATGAGCGCTATTCGTAAGCCTACCCGCCGTGACGTGCTGAAATACGGCGCGGCCGCTGCCACCACCGCCCTCTGCACGCCTTATGTCAGCAGGGCCTGGGCCGAGACCGTCGAAATCAACATGCTGGCCTGGTACGGCCATGGCGAGCCGGACATGGTCGGCGCCTTCGAGGCGGCCAACAATGTGAAATTCAAGCCCAAGTACTATGCGGGCGGCGACAACATGATGGCGCTCATCGCGCAGTCGCCCCCCGGCACCTATGACGTGATCCTGTCGGACGGCGAGTTCGTGCAGCAGCTCAATGCTGCGGGCTACATTGAGGAGATGAATGCCGCGGACTATCCCTTCGACGACATGCTCCACGATGACTTCAAGCAAGTCCCCGGCCACTGGAAGGACGGCAAGCTCTATTCCATGATGGTCCGCTGCGGCCACCTCGGCGTCAGCTACAACACCACCGCTGTCTCGGACGAGGAGGCGATGAGCTACAAGGCCTTCTGGAAGCCCGAGATCAAGGGCAAGGTCGGCCACTTCGATTGGCACCTGCCGAGCCTCGGCCAGATGAGCCTTACCAATGGCAATGGCGCCAAGCTCTGGGATCAGGACGAGGCCGGCTGGACCAAGATCAAGGAAACGACGATGACGCTGCGCCCGCAGGTCGGCGGCTTCTTCGATTACGGCGGCACCTTCAACGGCTTGAAGAACGGCGAGATGATGGCCATGGCCGGCATCGGCGACTGGATCACCGGCGTTCTCGAGCGTGACGGCGCGCCCGTGAAGTCGCTCGTTCCGAAGGAAGGCGGCATCCAGTGGACGGAGTCCTACTCCATCGGCAAGGGCACGCAGAAGGCGGACATCGTCAAGAAGTTCATCCAGTACATGCTCTCGCCCGAGGGCCAGGCGACCTCCGCCAAGATGCTTGCCTACCCCGGCTTCGCCATCACCAAGGGTGGCCGCGCCAAGCTGAATGAGGTCGACCCGAAGGAAGCCCAGCGCACCGGCCAGGTGGACGGGATGCCCAACGACCCGATCACGCTGATCAAGGAAGGCCGCATCTTCTACCGCGACATCCCGAGGCAGCAGAGCCTCGAGGACTGGAACGAGTTCTGGCAGGAATACAAGAACGCGTCGTAACGGCGGTCCTTCCGCACACGACACGCACCCCCGAAGCTGTCATCCCGGCGAAAGCCGGGGTGACGCTTGTAGGGGGAAGGAAAAACCAGTCTGACATGAAGACCGCCACCAACCGCACCAGACCGGACTATTACGCGATAGCCTGGCGGCTGCCGCTGATCGTCTGGCAAGGGCTGTTCTTCATCGGCCCCCTCGCCTTCATGGTGGCGATGTCGTTCTTCCTCGTGAGGAACTACCGCATGGAAGTGGCCTTCCAGTTCTCCAACTGGGAGCGCATGCTGACGCGCGGCTTCTTCTGGGACGCCTACTTCCTTACCCTTTGGCTGGCGCTGCTTGCCACCATCGTCACCAGCGCCCTGGCCTTCCCGGCGAGCTATTTCCTTGCCTTCAAGGCCAGCGAGAACACACGGCGCTGGGCGATCTTCTTCCTCATCATTCCCTTCTTCACCAGCTATCTCGTCAGGATCTTCGCCTGGCAGGTGATCCTGGCGCAGCAGGGCGTCATTAATGCCGGACTGTCTTTCCTGGGTCTCGGCCCCTACCAGATGCTCAACACCACGCTCGGCACAATGGTGGGCTACCTGACGCTCTGCCTGCCGCTCGCGGTGATCCTGCAGACCTTCGCGCTCGCCAACATCGACAAGCGCCTCGTCGAGGCCGCGCATAATCTCGGCTGCGGGCGGCTTCGCACCGTGTTCACCGTCGTCGTGCCGCTTGCGAAGACGGGCCTCATCGTGGCGGCCGTCTTCTGCTTCATCCTCTCCTTCGGCGACTTCGTGGCGCCCTATTACCTCGGGGGATCGAAGCCACCGACACTTTCGATCATGATCGTCGATACCTCGAAGTCCGGCCAGCAATGGCCGCGCGCCGCGGTGGTCGCCATCATGATGATCGTCACCCTGCTTGTCGTGGCCTTCACCGCCATCGGCTTTGCCTACAGGAAGCGCGGCAAATGAAGGGTGACAGGCTCCTCCGCTTCGCACTCATCGTCTACACGGCACTGATCTTCGTGTTCGTCTTCGCGCCAATCGCCGCGAGCCTTGTGTTCTCCTTTAACTCCGACCGCTTCCCGAGCATCCCGCTCGGCAGTTTCACCACAGACTGGTACGTGAGAGCCTTCAGTAATCCGGAGGCCTGGGACGGCGCACTCAGAAGCGTCATCGTCGCCGCCATCACGGCGGCGATTGCAACAGCCATTGGCTTCTCCGCCGCCTACTCCGATTACCGCTATGAGTTCCTCGGCAAGAAGGCCTTCCTCATACTGGCGCTGCTGCCGCCGACCATCCCGCTCATCATCATGGCGCTTGCCATGCTGGGCTGGCTCTCCATGTTCAACGCCTCCGGCATGACGATCTCGATCATCATCGCCCACACCGTGCTCTGCGCACCCTTCGCCATGGCGGTGATCAGGCTCAGGCTCAGCCAGATGGACCCGAACCTCGAGCCCGCCGCCTGGAACCTCGGCGCCTCCGAATGGGTGACGATGAAGTCCGTCGTCATTCCCTTCACCATGCCGTCCATCATCGCCAGCCTCTGCCTCACGGCGGCAGTCTCCTTCGACGAATTCGCGGTGGCCTGGTTCGTCTCAGGCCTTAACAAGACCACGCCGGTGGTCATTCTCGAAATCCTCACCGGCAACATCGACCCGCAGGTCAATGCCATCGGCACGGCGGTCTTCCTCGTCTCCATCACCCTCGTCGTCATCGCGCAGATGCTCATCATGGGCCGCGCCCGGAAAGCGGATCAAGCCTGATGCCTGCCCCTCTCGTCGTCTTCGACAATGTCGTAAAGCGCTTCGGAGCATTCGAAGCCGTGAAGCGCATGAACTTCGAGATCAACGAGGGCGAGTTCCTCGCCTTCATGGGCCCCTCGGGCTGCGGAAAGACGACGACGCTCCGCATGCTCGCGGGCCTCGAGGAGCCGAGCGAGGGCGACATCCGGCTGGCGGGACAATCGCTCCTCGGCGTCAAGCCGCATGAGCGGGATACGCCGATGGTCTGGCAGTCTCTCGCCCTTTTCCCCTTCCTCAATGCACGCGAGAATGTCGAGTTCGGCCTCAAGATGCGTGGGCTGGACAAGCCGACGCGCCGCAAGAAGGCGCTCGACTGGCTGGAGCGGCTGGGCATCGGCGAATTCGCCGAGCGCGATGTGAACTCGCTCTCCGGCGGCCAGCGCCAGCGCGTGGCGCTTGCGCGCGCACTTGTCACCGAGCCGAAGATCCTGCTGCTGGACGAGCCGCTCTCCGCCCTCGATGCCCATCTCGTCATCCGCATGCAGGGTGTGCTGACGAAGCTCCAGCGCGAGCTTGGCATCACCTTCGTCTATGTCACGCATTCGCAGTCCGAGGCCTTCGCCATGGCGGACCGCGTCGTCATCATGTCCAAGGGCGAAATCGCGCAGATCGGCTCGGCGCGTGACATCTACCGGACACCCGCCAACCGCTTCGTGGCGGAGTTCGTTGGCCGCAACAACATCTTCTCAGGCCGCGTCAACGCAGAAGGGTCTGTCGAGACGGCAGCAGGCATATTTGATCTCGATTCGAAGGCCAGACCCGGCGCACAAGTGAGTTTCGTCGTGGCGGCGGACGTCGTGCAGGTCTCAACAGCGAAGCCCGCTGCCCGCAACATGTTTACCGGCCAACTCATCTCCGAGGAGTTCGTCGGCTCCATGGTGACACTGTTCTTCGAGGCCGCGGACGGCATGGAAGTGAAGGTGCAGGTGCAGGAGCGCCATCTTGAAGGCATCCCGCGCGAGCCCGGCCAACAGCTCTTCCTGTCCTTCGATCCCGCCCACGCGCATGTGCTGAAAGGCTGAGATCATGATCCGCAATCCCATTCCCTGGCCCAATGGCGCGCGCTGCGCCTGCGCCATCACCTTCGACATGGATGCAGATTCACTTATTCATGTCTCGCGGCCCAAGGACGGGCATGACCGGCTCTATCCCATCACCATGGGCCGCTATGGGCCAACCGTCGCCGTACCGCGCATTCTCGACACTTACAGAAGGTTTGGGCTGAAGCAGTCCTTCTTCATCCCCGCCTGGTGCATCGAGCAGTATCCGGATGCCATCGAAGCGATCCTGAAGGACGGTCACGAGATCGGCCATCACGGCCTCATCCACGAAGACCCGATCGAAACCAGGGGTGAGGCGCAGCGCATTGCCTTCGAGAAGGCGATGGCGGTACACCAGCGCCGCATCGGCGGCGCGCCGAGGGGCTACCGCGCGCCCGTCTACAACGTGACACAGCAGGTGATCGACCTGCTGATCGAACATAAGTTCCTCTATGAGTCATCGCTGATGGCCGATGACATCCCCTATCTGATGAAGACGGCCGAGGGCGAACTCTGGGAAGCGCCTGTCCATTGGGGCACGGATGATTGGCCCCCCTTCGCGCATTATGCCGAGATCGACTACATGATGCCGGTGAAGGCGCCCTCGGAAGGCCTCAAGGCCTTCTGGGAGGAGTTCGACGCCCAGTATGAAGCGGGCGGCTTCTGGATCGGCATCTGGCACCCTTTCCTGACGGGCAGGCTGGCGCGCTGGCGGCAAGTGGAGCAGTGGCTGGAGCAGACGCTCGAGACGAAGAACGTCTGGTTCGCCCCGCTCGAGGACATCATCGCCCACGTGAAGAAGGTGACGGCGGACGGCAGCTACAGCCCGCGCGTCGAGCAGCTTCCCTATTACACCGCCAGCCAGCTCGGCTGATCTAGAATCTTTCCAAACTGCTGAAAGCACTTGTGTTTCCTGTGTTGAACTGATATCCGACTAGAATACTCGGATACAGGAACAGACGATGGCCAACACCTCCGACCTTCTCGCCCGCCGGCCCGAGCGTCTGGTCGTCACCGGCTTTCGCAACATCATGGCGGCCTGCGACTTGGGCGATGTGAACTGCTGGGAAGCGGTCTGGCAGCATTACATCGCAGAACTGGGCCCCACCCCGGCGCGCCGCATCGTGGGAGAACTGCAGTACTGGACGCGGTGCGTGCGGATCCATGCGGAGCGGCTGCTCAGCTATTACCCGCAGTGTTGCCGCCATCTCTGCCATGACGAGTGCATGGCGCTCTCAGTCATCGCCGCTGCGCAACTGGATGACCGGGCGACGGGCGAACTCGCTTCGCGGTACCTCACAGGCCAGAACAGCCAAGATCGCCTCGCGGAGGTCTGGAACGCCAGCCTGTCCTTCGCCGAAGCGCTCGGCGATGCGGGCCAGCATGTGATCCCGGTGACGCGCGACGTCGTCGAGTCGATCTTCCTCATGCAGCAGAAAACCGGATGCCGGTCATCCTGCCTGCGCCTCAACTGAGCGTGTGGCGCTTGGCGGGCGCCGTGTTCCGCCCGAGATAGGAGGAGAGAATCTCGCCGCCCACGGCAAGCACCGGTGCCGCGGCCATCAGCGCCACCTGCTCTCCCGCGGCAAGCAAAATGACGGAGAACATCGCGGGACCCAGTGCCGCCGCAATGCGGCCTGAGACGGTGCCAAGAGCGAACAGCACCACGGGGTTCGACCCCTCAGCGGCTTCCGCCAGAAAGCCCCGCAACCCGGAGAAGGTTGCGCCGAGGCAACAGCCAATAACGATGACCGTAAAGAGCGGCATCCACGAGCCAGAGCCGAAGGCCAGCAGTAACAGCACCAGCACCCGGGCAGCGAGCAGGAACAAGGCTGCCGCACGGCGCGAGGAGCCGGTCATCAGATGGCTCCATCCCAAGGTCGAGGGCGCAGCGAGAATGTGAATGAGAAGCAGCAGCCAGAAAAGATCTTCAAGCCCCTGGCCGAAGCGGCCCGACAGGACTGGCGTGGTAAAGGTTATCACAACGAACACGCCCATCTGAAATAGAAGCTCTGAGCCGCCACGAATGCGAACGCCGCGTGGATAAGGGACGCCCCGGGGTTCCACGCCAGAGCAAGAATCGCCCCCAGAAGGGCCTGCGTCAGGATGACAAGAACGCTGAAACGGGCAAAACGGCTGGCGGCTGAAGCAGCGGCAAGCGCTGCAATTGAACTCACCAGCACCGAGGTCACGGAGACCACGCCCCAAATGGCCGTGGAGTTCTCCATCCCAACACTCAACTCACGGATGTACAGGAGAGCCAGAAGGGCCGGAACGACGCCGGCATAAACGGAGGTTGCCACATCATAGCCTGCCCAGGCCATCGCCCGCTGGTGCAGCCAAATACCCTTGGTCTTCCGGCCGAATTTCATTGAAACTGCTCATGGGCAGGCATTTGCGGACCGGAGTCACTCTTGTAGTGCATGGCGCAATTGGGACGAGAAAGGTTGTACCAAAGGGAATGATCATCCGGAAGTGCAATCGTATTCACGCGCGATGCCTAACCTTGAAATGGTGCAACTGGCGCTTTCTGGGCCGTCCGCGTGCGGCCCCTCTTGCCTGTGGTTGCCGCAGGCATTCGAAACTCTGTCATGGGAGACGTCATGCAAACTGAATTCATAAAGCGGGTTTTCGATTTCCGGCTGCTGCTGACGGCAGCGATCGCCGCAACGCTGGGGCTGGAACGACGGTTGGGGCCGAAACGGTATCGATATCGACTTCGACTGCAACAAGTGCATCATCGGCAATGACTTCAGCGGCAAGCTGAACTTCAACAATGCCGACTGGACTAAGATTGACCGCACGAAAGTCAATTTTGACAAGAACACGTTCACGAACATCGACAATTCGAAGTTCTAGGACAGCTTCAAGAACAACAACAAGATGAATTTGAAGGACAAGTCGAAGATCGAAGGCAACCGCCTCGACAAGACGGCGCGTCCGGGCGAGGGCGACATCCAGACAAGAGACATCCGCAAGTCCACCCTGGACAAGATGCAGAAGCAACCGGTGAAGGACTTCAAGCCAAGCGACAAGATGGCGAAGCCCGGCAACCTGCAGAAGCCCGCCAACCTTCAGAAGCTCTCTGACAATATGGCGCGCCCAGCCAATCTCGACAGGCCTGTGGGCAAGCCGAAGCCCGCGGCCAAGATCGACAATCGCCCGAAGAACGTCTCGCCGCTTGGCGACGTGACGCGGGGTCGTGACGCCATCAAGCAGTCGAACCGAGGCAACAAGGCCATGGGCGGCGGCTTCAATCCGCCGAAGATGAGCGGCGGCGGGGCGGCGGCAAGAAGAAGATGGCCATGCCCAAGCACATATAGCGGCCTATGTCGGTGAGCGGATGGCAAGTGGGCCTTCGACACGGTTGCCGGCATTGAGGAAATCCTGAACCGCCGTATCGGCGAGAATGAACTCCAGGCCATCGAAACGGTGCGCCTCTACGTTCAGGCACAGGAGGACTATCAGACCCTCGACCGCGACGCAGACGGCGTTCGTGAATATGCCCAGAAGCTTATCAGCACCGAAGGCCAGACCGACGGGCTCTACTGGCCCATCGAGCAGGGCGATGGCGAAGGCCCCGTCGGCCCTTCGATCGACACCGGCGCGCTGGAGAAGGCCAAGGATGATGGCTACTTCGGCTACAAGTTCCGTATCCTGAAGCACCAGGGTGGAAACGTGGCCGGCGGCGACTATGACTACGTCATCAACGGCAACATGATCGGCGGCTATGCGCTGATCGCCTGGCCCGCGCGTTATGCGGAAACGGGCGTGAACACATTTGCCGTCAACCAGGCCGGCATCGTCCATGAGAAGGACTTTGGGGTCGATACGGAGAACATTGTCGCCGGCATCAAGAGCTTCAATCCGAACGACAGCTGGAGTGTCGTCGAGGACTGAGCACCAACTCAACGCGCAACAACCTCGAACCGCCCGCCCGTCACACCTGACCGGCGGGCGGCCTCGTTTTGCGGGTTACGCAACTGGCGTCTGGGAACCTGCAAGCCCTGAAGCGACTTTAAGACCACGAACAAATCCCGAGGAGGTGATCCGATGTTCAAAACTCTTATGGTTGCGGGCAGTGTTGCATTGAGCGCAGTTGCGATGGCTCCAGCGGCGGACGCACACAGCCGTTCAGGTTTCAGCATCTATTTCGGCATCCCGTTCCACAGCTATCGTGTGGGGCCGGGCTGGCGCTATCATGATGGCTATGGCTGGTACCACGACGGCCGCTACGGCGACTTCCACCGCAGGAATCGCCTCAGCTGTGGCGAAGCGCGCCGCATCGCCGACCGACGCTATGACCGTGTGCGTGTACGCGAATGCAACGGCCGCACTTACACCTTCACGGCTGAAAACCGGCGCGTCAAACGCATCGTCGTCTACGTGAACTCGCGCACAGGAGCGATCTGGCGCGGTTAGTCAGCCAAGCCAATCCGGAAAGATGAAGCCGGTCACGCGTAGGCCGGCTTTTCTTCCGTCGAGGCAATGGAAGAGCCATCCAGCGGGCGCATTGGCGAGAAGCTCGCGCTCGACGCCAGTGACCAGGCCTCAGCGAAGGATGAACCCTGCGCACCATTCAGGAGTTCGCCCGGACGCAGCGCCGGATAGTGGTCCTTGAAGCTCGAGATCCTGCCATCCGGGCCACGGCGCATGATGTGATGCGGCATCAATTCACCGGGACCTTCCAGTCCGGCGGCGGCAATAATCTCCGCAAGCGACTTGACCGTTTCCTCATGGAACCGCGCCACGCGCTCCGCCTTGTCAGGCACATTCAGCGCCCGTTGGCGTGAGGGGTCCTGCGTGGCAACACCTGTCGGGCAGGCGCCCGTGTGGCATTGCTGCGCCTGAATGCAGCCGATCGCGAACATGAAGCCACGGGCCGCATTGCACCAGTCGGCACCCAGCGCGATGACCCGCGCCATGTCGAAACCTGATATGATCTTCCCCGAACATCCGATCTTGATCTTGTCCCGCAGATTGGCTCCGACCAGCGCGGCATTCACGAAAGACAATCCATCGCGCAGCGGCATGCCGAGGTGATCCATGAATTCCAGCGGTGCTGCACCGGTGCCGCCCTCCGTGCCGTCAACCACGATGAAGTCGGGCAGGATCCCGGTTTCCAGCATGGCCTTGACGATGCCGAGGAATTCCCACGGGTGCCCGATGCACAGCTTGAATCCCACCGGCTTGCCGTTTGACAGCCTTCGCAGTTGGGCCAGGAATTCAAGAAGGCCGGCTGGCGTCGAGAACGCCGAATGGCGCGCCGGAGACACGCAGTCCTGGTCGAGGGGTACTCCCCGGATGGCCGCGATTTCAGGCGTGATCTTAGCCCTGGGAAGAACCCCGCCATGGCCGGGCTTCGCACCCTGGCTCAGCTTCAGTTCAATCATCTTCACTTGCGGGCCGCTGGCCGCAGCAGCGAATTTTTCGGCATCGAACCTGCCATCGGCTGCACGGCAGCCGAAATAGCCCGAACCGATTTCCCAGATGAGATCGCCACCGCCTTCACGATGATGGGGGCTGATGGCGCCCTCGCCCGTATCATGCGCGAAGCTGCCCAGCCTTGCTCCCCAGCTCAACGCACGGATGGCACTTGCCGAGAGCGCACCAAAGCTCATGGCCGAGATGTTGAAGATTGATGCGTCATAGGGCTGGCTGCACTGCGGGCCGCCGATCACCAGGCGGAAGCCATGCTGCGCCACGGGCTTCGGGACGATGGAGTGGTGCAGCCATTCATACTGGCTTTCATAGACATTGTAGTGCGTGCCAAACGGCCGCTTGTCGAGCTGGCGCTTGGCGCGCTGGTAGACGATCGCCCGCTTGTCCCGCGGGAACGGCATGCCGCTCTTCTCGTCCTCAAAGAAATACTGGCGGATTTCCGGGCGGATCTTTTCGAGGACGAAGCGCATGTGAGCGAGAATGGGATAGTTGCGCAGCACGGCGTGCTTGGTCTGCGCCAGGTCCCAGATTCCGAGCAAGGCCAGCGGCAGGGGCAAGATGAGCGCCACCAGAAACAGGCTCCGCCACGCAGGCAGTGCCACCGCCAGCAAAACCAGAACCACGCACGCCGCGATGGTGAAGGTGAGGGCGAGAAACCGTTTATGAAAAGGCAGCATCGGAACGCCAGTTTAACAACCGAAGCTTGCCCCCGCATTGTGACGGGGCCTTGAAGATCAGGGCTGGCGTTGGTGTTTGGCGCTCCCTGCGGGAATCGAACCCGCCTTTGCAACGTGAGAGGCTGCCGTCCTAACCGATAGACGAAGGGAGCTCTCCGAGGAATTCGCTCCCTATATAGGGGCTCCTGCCCAAGTG
>JBEILC010000044.1:0-17546 GCA_040379425.1 Hyphomicrobiales bacterium | reverse complement strand
CTTGATGATGTGGTTCCACGCGCGGGCCTTGTGGTCCAGCGCCTTGTGCAGGTGGCGCAGTGCTGGGAGCAGGTCATGCTGGATCTGCTCGGCGCAGGCGATGTGCATGGCGGTGGGGTAGGTGTCGTTGGACGACTGGCTCATGTTGACGTGATCATTGGGGTGCACGGGCTTCTTGGAGCCCATGACGCCGCCCATCATCTCGATGGCGCGGTTGGAGATCACCTCATTCGCATTCATGTTGGACTGGGTGCCGGAGCCCGTCTGCCAGACGACGAGGGGGAAGTGGTCATCAAGCTTGCCGTCGATCACCTCCTGCGCGGCCTTGACCACCATCTCACCGATGGTCCTGTCGAGGCGGCCCAGCGCCATGTTGGTCTCGGCCGCGGCGCGCTTCACGATGCCAAGCGCCCGCACCACGGGCTTCGGCTGCTTCTCCCAGCCGATCTTGAAATTGCCGATCGAGCGCTGCGCCTGGGCACCCCAGTACTTCGTGGCATCGACCTCGATGGGGCCGAAAGTGTCTGTCTCGGTGCGGGTCTCGGTCATGGCAGTCCTCGGGGCAAAGTACGGGCTTGCGGAAGGGTTTCGGCGGGCTGATTATCACTTCGGAACCCCTGCCGCCAGTCAGACGGAAGTTGACCCGCCATGCCGAAAAGCCTGCCACGCGGCATCTGGATGCTGGGCTTCGTGAGCCTGTTCATGGACGTTTCCTCCGAGATGATCCATGCCGTGCTGCCGCTCTTCGTGGTGGGAACGCTCGGTGCCTCCGCCGCTCTCCTCGGCCTCCTCGAGGGGATCGCGGAGGCAACCGCGCAGATCTCCAAGCTGTTCTCCGGCGTGCTGAGCGACCGCTGGCGGAACCGCAAGGGGCTGGCGCTCGCGGGCTATGGCTTGGCCGCCGTGGTGAAGCCGCTCTTCCCGCTCGCCACCTCGGTGACCGCGGTGTTCGTGGCCCGCTTCGCGGACCGGATCGGCAAGGGCATCAGGGGAGCGCCGCGCGATGCGCTGGTCGCCGACATCGCGCCGCCGGAGCTTCGTGGCGCTGCCTTCGGACTGCGCCAGTCGCTCGACACGGTGGGCGCATTCGCGGGGCCGCTGATCGCGGTGGGGCTCATGTCGCTCCTGATGTTCGACATCCGGGCGGTGATGTGGGTTGCCTGTGTCCCCGCGCTGATCGCGGTGGCCGTACTGTTCTTCGGTGTCGAGGAACCCGCCCGGCAGGATGTGTCGCCGCGCAATCCGGGCCTCGATCTCCGCACGGCCTCGGCACTGGGCTCCGGCTTCTGGCGGGTGACGATGCTCGGCGCCCTCATGATGATGGCGCGGTTCTCCGAAGCCTTCCTCGTGCTCAAGGCGGCGGAGGCGGGGCTGGCCACCGCCTATGTGCCCCTGGTGATGGTCGTGATGAGTCTCGTCTATTCGCTCGCCTCCTACCCCGCGGGAATCCTGTCAGACCGGGTGGGGCGGCGCGGCCTTCTGGCGGCGGGCCTCGTGGTGCTGATCGGGGCGGACCTCGTGCTCGCCTTCAGCGGGTCGGTTGCATCGATGCTGGCGGGCGTGGCGCTGTGGGGCCTGCACATGGGCCTCACGCAGGGCCTGCTCTCCGCCATGGTCGCCGATACCGCGCCCAAGGCGTTACGGGGCACGGCCTTCGGCGTGTTCAATCTCGCGAGTGGTATGGCGCTGCTCTTTGGCAGCGTGCTGGCCGGGCTGTTGTGGGACGGCTCCGGCTCCGCCGCCACCTTCCTGGCGGGCGCGGGTTTCGCCCTTCTCACCCTACTGGGCGTGGCGCTGGTGAAGCCTGGCCAGCAGCAGCATGGCGAGGGTTGAGGCAAGCGCCGCGCCGCCCGCCAGCAGCAGTGCCGTCTCCGCCGAGGTCAAGCCGAGCAGCAGGGCGAAGAGGAGGGGTGCGGCGGCGTTGAGGACGAGGTTTGGGGCGGAGATCACGCCCAGCACCTCGCCATAGCCCTTAGGCCCGAACAGGTGCAGCGGCACCGCGCCCTTGGCAATGGTGACGAGGCCGTTCGAGGCGCCATAGATGATCGCGAAGGCGATGGCCGCCGTCCAGGTGAAGCCCAGGCTGGCAAACAGCGCGATCGCCACTGGCAGGAGTCCGAAGGCGATGAGGCCCAGCTGGATCGGATTGATCCTGCGGCCCAGCAGAATGTCGCCGATCCGGCTTGCGACTTGCGAGGGCCCGATCAGCGCCGCAACCAGCACCGCCTGCTCGCCCGCAAAGCCCAGCGCGCCGAAGAGCGGCACGGCATGCGCCGAGATCGCCGAGAAGACGAGGCCGTTGAGCGCCACCGCGGCGGCAAACAGCACCATGGCCTTTGTCCGGAACGGGGCGGAAATCGCGGGTTCGGCGGCATGACCCGCCGGGCCATTCGCGGCATCACCCGTGGCCGCGCCAAGCACCGCCCAGTGAATGGGCAGGCAGACCAGGAGATGCAGCGCTGCATAGGCGAGCAGCGCGTGGTTCCAGCCAATGGCGAGCGACAGATAGTGGCTCACCGGCCAGAAGACGGTGGAGGCAAGCCCGCCGAACAGGCTCAGATAGGAGATCGCCCGCCGCGCCCCCTTGGGCGTGATCTGGGTCAGGCTGGCGAAGGCCGCGTCATAGGTCGCAAGCCGCATCGCGAGCCCCAGCACCAGCCAGCCGGCCACATAGGTGACGGGATGGGGAAAGACCCCGATGAGCGCGAGGCCTGCCGCCGACAGCAACGAGCCCGCCACCATCACCTTGCGGCCGCCCACCCGGTCGATCAGGCGGCCGGCCCAGGCGGACAACATGCCGCTCACCAGCAGCGAGGCGGAGAAGGCGCCGAAGATCAGCGCGGTGGACCAGCCGGTTGCCGCTGCGATGTCCTCAGAGAGGGCGCCCAGCGCATAGTAGGTGGTGCCCCAGCCGATGATCTGGGTGATGCCCAGCCCGCAGATGACGATCCAGAGCGGCAATTAGCGAAGCTCGTCCCACCAGATGGGATTGCTCCAGGCGCGCTTGCCGCCATTGTCGATGACCACGACGCGGAACCAGGGGCTCTGCTTCTTCAGGAGCCAGCCCTTTTCCAGTTTCGTCAGGTCGAAGCTCGCTTCCGTGATGGCGCGGCCGGTCCGCACCATGGTGCGCGAGTGGCCGCAGAGCACGGTGATGGTATCGACCGGCGAACAGGCAATCGAAATTTCCTTTCCGCTTATCCCGATGGCGTGGAGCTGTGGGCCCATGCTCGAATAGTAGTTGCCCTGCTTGAGCGCGCCGAGCAGCGCTTCGGGATCGAGGCTTTCGGACTTCACATGCACCCAGCCGCCGAAGTGATCGGGCGTCTTGAAATGCGCGTCGTCCGTTGCGAAGGCGGTGAGGCGCTTGCCCTCGCTCAGCATCTGGTCGAGGAGATACCAGCCGTCGCCACGGTCATTCTCGATGGCGCAGCCGTGATTGTAGATCTCGACCGCATGGGCGCAGTCGATGGCGCGCCCATCCTCGATGGTGAGCTGCGACCAAGCGGGGTGCGCGATGCCGATGAAAGCGCCCGCCTCATGCGCGCGCCGCGCCAATTGCGCACCCGTCTCGCCATCGAGATTGCGCGGGAAGTCCAGCGGCAGGCCGCCGGCCACGATGTGCCAGAGCTCGCCCACAGCCGTCTCCGGCGCGTGGAGTTCCGCGCCGATCAGCGTGGTGAAATTGTTGGAGCGGAAGCTCCGCGTATCGGCGATGGGGAAATCGAAGTTACCGACGAAATGCTCGGAGAGCTGCATGAAGTCATAGCCCGCGTTCTTGTAGGCATCGACAACCGCCTTCGGCTCCAGCGCACCGTCAGACCAATTCGAATGTGTATGCAGGTTGCCGCGCCAGAAACGTCCGGGGCTTGAGAAGGGAGCAAGTAGCGCCATGCTGGTGTCCGTTGATTTCGGTGTTGGGGGTCAGATACTCATCTGCATGCCGAGCTCGACCACGCGGTCGGGCGGGATGCGGAAGAACTCGATGGCGCGTGCCGACTGGTTGGCCATCATGATGAAGATGCGCTGCTGCCAGAAGGGCAGTGACGAGCGCGCCGACATGCGGATGACGCGGCGCCCGAGGAAGTAGGAGGCCTGGCGCGGATCGATCTCGAGGCCGAAGGGCGCGCAGGCGCGCAGCGCCTTGGGCACGTCCGGCTGTTCCATGTAGCCGAAGCGCGCCTCGACGAGCCACGCGCCGAGCGGCAGCTGCTTGACCTGGACGCGTTCCTCATCGCTGATCCGGGGCTCGCTCGTCGTTTCCGCGGTGATGAAGACCAGGCGGTCATGCAGCACGCGATTGTGCTTAAGGTTGTGCATGAGCGCGCTTGGCGCGTAGACGGGGTCGGTCTGCAGGAACACGGCGGCGCCCGCCACGCGCGTCGGCTGGCGGCGCTCGAGGCTTTCGAGCAGGGGGACGAGTTCGACCGATTCCTTACGGAGCTTTTGGGAGAGCGCACGGCGGCCCTTCATCCATGTGACCATCAGCAGGATGATGGAAACGCCGAGCAGCACCGGCATGTAGCCGCCATTGGCGATCTTGAGGCCGTTCGCCACCAGGAACACCACCTCGATCGTGAAGATCAGCGCAATCGCCGGAATGACGAACCAGCGCGGCAGAGTGCGCGACTTCCAGAAGAAAATGGCCGCGAGGATCGAATCCACCACCATCGAGGTGTTGACCGCGATGCCATAGGCAGACGCCAGGTTGCCGGAGGACTTGAACACCAGCACCAGCATCACGACGCCAACCAGCAGCATCCAGTTGATCTGCGCCACATAGATCTGGCCGTGCTCGGTCTCGCTCGTGTGGGTGATGCTCATGCGCGGGAAGAGGCCCAATGACATGGCCTGCTGCGCGATCGAGAAGGCCCCGGTGATGACGGCTTGTGAGGCGATCACGGTCACGGCGGTGGCCAGCAGCACCAGCGGGATCACCATCCAGCCCTCGACCATCAGGAAGAAGGGGTTCTCGACTGACTGGGGGTGCGAGATGATGAAGGCGCCCTGGCCGAGATAGTTGAGGATGAGGCCGGGGAACACCACCGCCAGCCAGGCCATGCGCATGGGCTTTGGGCCGAAATGGCCCATGTCGGCGTAAAGCGCCTCGCCGCCGGTGACGGCGAGGAACACGCCGCCGAAGACGAGGAGAGCGAGCCCCGGCCGCTCCACCAGCATCGACAGGCCATAGGCCGGGTTGAAGGAATAGAGGATTTCGAGATCGTCGAAAATGTGCACGCCTCCCATGACGCCCAGCACCAGGAACCACACGAATGTGAC
The DNA here is from genome assembly GCA_040379425.1 of Hyphomicrobiales bacterium. Taxonomy (GTDB): domain Bacteria; phylum Pseudomonadota; class Alphaproteobacteria; order Rhizobiales; family Aestuariivirgaceae; genus Aestuariivirga. The sequence continues at coordinate 12,266 of JBEILC010000044.1, read as the reverse complement.
GGGTGCAAAAAGGGAGGCGACTCCCGCCGTGCCCTTGTACTGGAACAGGAAGAGCGACACGAGAATGGCAAGCGTCAACGGCACGATATAGGGGCTGAAGCCATCGTTCACGACCTTCAGTCCCTCGACGGCGGAGAGCACCGACATGGCGGGCGTGATCATCGCATCGCCGAAGAAGAAGGCTGCGCCGATCATGCCCAGCACAAGCACGATGCCGCCCTTCCGCTTGAGCAGGGTTTCAACCAGCACCACGAGCGAGAGGATGCCGCCTTCGCCCTTGTTGTCGGCCTTCATCAGGAACACGACGTATTTCAGCGTGACGATGAGGATCAGCGCCCAGATGAGGAGCGATGCGACACCGAGCACGGCGAGCCGCAGGTCACCGCCCGCCACCACGACGGGGTGCAGCGCTTCACGCATGGCATAGAGGGGGCTCGTGCCGATATCGCCGAACACCACTCCGATGGACGCGAAGGCCAGCTTCAGGCTCGACTTGCTGGGGCCGTGCGGCTCTGCCGTTTGCTGCTGCATGGGCGGGGCGCCGGAGGCGCTGCTCCCTGGTCTATTCAACGGCGGCTATTCGGCCGTCACGATGGCGCGGCATTCAGCAGGAAGCGCCGAGAGAGTCAAGGGAGGGGCGGGCTTCTGCGGCTTCTGCGGCTTGGCCTCCGGCTTCTCCGGCTTGGGCCATGGCTTGTCGCCGAGCCAATAGGCAAGTTCATCGCCGCAGCCCGTGCCATCCTTCGGGCGCGCCTCGGGCTGGTTGGTGCAATTGGGCGAACCCTTCGGGCAGCGGATGCGGATGTGGAAATGCCAGTTGTGCCCGAAATAGGGGCGGACCTTGGCGAGCCATGCCCTGTCACCCTTGGCCCATTTGCAGAGTTCGGCCTTGATCGGGGGGTGCACGAAAATGCGCGCGACTTCGGGGTAGGACGCCGCCCGCTTGATCAGCCGCGCATGCGACAAGGTCCACACCTTGGGATCGATGCGCTTCCTGTCCTTCACCACCAGCTTGCCCTGGATCTCCTCGCGCTCCTTGCGGCTGAGCTTGCGGTCCGGCATGGGGGTGAGCCAGACGTCGGCGTCGAGCCCGATCTGGTGGCTGGCATGGCCGGACAGCATCGGTCCACCGCGCGGCTGCGCGAGATCGCCCACGAGCAACCCGTTCCACCCGTCATTCTGCTTGGCCTCGACGGCGAGCCGCTCGACCAGGGCCACGAGCTCCGGGTGCCCCCAGTTGCGATTGCGCGAGAGCCTCATCACCTGCCAGGCCGGACCGTCCACTTCGAGCGCCTTGCCACCCGCCATGCAGCCCTTGGCATAGGAGCCGATGGCGCGTGCCTTGAGGTCTGGCGTGGGGCCCTTCTGGCCGCCGAACACCTTCTTGGCCGGCAGCTTCATCAGCTCCTTGTCGCTCATGCCCACGGCCGTGGCGGCAAGCGCCTGCGATTCCGCCACGGTCTGCGCGGGCAGAGGGGCCGCTGCACCAGCCGCAATCAGCATCAGTGCAACGAACAGCGCGCGGTGGATCATGGTGGCGGTCACTTCTTGCGGAACTGGTCGAGCGAGACGACCTTGGCGGGCACCGCCGCGGCGGGCTCCACCGCGACTGGTTCCTCGGCGGGCTGTTCGGCAGGCGCGGTGGTGTCCAGCTCGGGCTTGGCCAGCTTCTGCTTCTCCGCCTCGCGCAGCGGGCGGCGTTCGAGCGCGGCCGTTTCGAATTGCAGGCCGAACTGCACCGCAGGGTCGAGGAAGCCCTTGATGGCATCGAAGGGGATGACGAGATGCTCAGGCACGTTGTCGAAGGAGAGCTCGACCTCGAAGCGGTCCTCGTGCACTTTCAGGTTCCAGTACTGGTGCTGCAGCACGACCGTCATCTCGCGCGGGTAGCGCTGTGCGATTTTCTCCGACATGCCGACACCGGGGTGCTTGGTGTTGAAGGCAATGTAGAAGTGATGCTCCCCCGGCAATCCGGTGGTCTCGGCAATGCGCAAGGCATCGCGCACCACGCCCTTCAGGGCGTTCTGGGCGAGCAGGTCATAGCGCATCAAGTCTTCAGGCATACGGAAATCCGGTAAGTCTCAGGTCCATGCAGATGCCCCGTACCATAGCCAGCGGGCGGAAGCAAAGCCATCCACCTTGTCATGATGGGGGCTCAGCGCTCGATTTCGTGCCGCGCCGCCTGGGCAAGAAAGGCGGACCGGGCCAGCTTGCGCGCACTTGCCGCAGCATCGATCGCCTTCACCATTCCGCTCTCCATGCTGACGTTGATGCGGACGATCTTGGCGTCGTTTTCAATGAAGGGCACCGCCACCAGAAAAGCGCCCTGGGCGAGTTCTGCCGCAACGGCGGGGTCCTTGCGGACCTCCTCAAGGCTGCGCGCATCGGGAAGGACTTCGTCCTCGGCAAAGAGGTTCAGGGCCTCTACCGCATTGGGAACGAGGTCAGCCATGTCGTCGACGGCCGAGTAGACCCCCGGTACGTCCGGGAAGGAGACCCCGAAGCTCGACCCCTGATCCTTGTGAATGACTGCGATGTAGTAGCGCATGTGAGCCTCCTTCAGATCCAGCCTGTGTCCTTGGCAATGGCGCGGGCGGCGCCAACCGGCAGGTCCTTCTTGGGATGCGGAACAATGATCGTCTTTCCATTCTTCCGGAACCTGTGGTGGGAGCCGCGGCTGCTGACCAGTTCAAAGCCCTCGTCCAAGAGGCGCCTGATTATCTTCCGGCTGTCACGCTCCATGCGCGACTATATAGTGGGATGCACGAAATCTCGTGCAAAACAAAAGTGCCGGCTTCTGTTGCCAGGTGCCGGCGGACCCCGCCTTGAACGGCTAAGCCCAAGGACTTTGATTTCGGTGCTCAGGCTGCGTTAAGCAGCCACTGCGACCGGAGCATAGTTGTCGTTGGCAACTATATGTTTAGCCCGATAACGTCGGTACCATCACGGGCAAAAAGCAACCCTTTACACCCTCGTCGATCCTAGTTCGCCCCCATCACGGGCCGCTGATCCGCAGCGGTCGGTGGTGGAGGCGCCGGGTACTGCCCCCGGGTCCGAAAGGTTTATTACGATCACCGTTTATCGCCATAGTCATGCCTTGTGGGCGTGACGGACCGAATATAGGGAGCGCGGCCGGGGAAGGGAAGGGGAAGTTTGCCGGTGCGACCCTGGCTGAGGGGCCGCAGCGGAAGTCCACAACTTCCTGTTCAGCCGCTTTGTCTCACCCACCGGAATCGTCTAACCTCTCGCTCCATGAAACAATATCACGACCTGATGCGGCACGTGCGCCAGCATGGACACCGCAAGGATGACCGGACGGGGACGGGGACGCTCTCCGTCTTCGGCTGGCAGATGCGCTTCGACCTTGCCGAGGGCTTCCCGGTGGTGACCACCAAGAAGCTCCATCTCCGCTCCATTATCCATGAGCTGCTGTGGTTCATCCGGGGCGAGACCAACATCAAGTATCTGCACGACAACAAGGTCACCATCTGGGACGAGTGGGCAGACGCCAATGGCGAGTTGGGCCCCGTCTATGGCGCGCAGTGGCGCTCCTGGCCGGCGCGTGATGGCTCCGCCATCGACCAGCTTTCGGATGTCATCACCAGGATCCGCAAGAGCCCGGATTCGCGCCGCCTCATCGTCACTGCATGGAACCCGGCGGATGTGGACAAGATGGCGCTGCCGCCCTGCCACTGCCTGTTCCAGTTCTACGTGGCGGGGGGCAGGCTCTCCTGCCAGCTCTACCAGCGCTCGGCGGATATCTTCTTGGGCGTGCCCTTCAACATTGCATCCTACGCGCTCCTCACCCACATGGTGGCGGAGGTGACGGGGCTGAAGCCCGGCGAATTCATCCATACGCTGGGTGATGCGCATCTCTACCTCAACCACCTCGACCAGGCGGATGAGCAGCTGAAGCGCGAGCCGACACCGCTGCCGCGCCTCATCATCAAGCGCCAGGTGAAGGAGATCACCGATTTCCGCTTCGAGGATTTCGAGATCGCCGGTTACCAGCCGCACCCGCACATCGCCGCGCCGGTCGCTGTATGAAGGGCGGCGGAGAGGATCTTGCGGGGGGCTTCTTCCGCAGGCTTTACACGCCCGTCAATCCGGCGGGCCTGCTGTTCGCGCTCGGCGTTGCGGTGGGCCTTGTGCTGCTGCACCAGTTCCTCCAGGTCATTTTCTCGCTCGTCCTGCTCATGGGCTTCATGGGAGGCGACCCGTCTGACACGCGGAGCGTCGTCAAGGCGGGGCTCATCGTCATCTTCCCGGCCTCGCTCGTCGTTGCGGCGGCGGCCTGGTGGCTGGCGGGCCGGGGCGGGGGCGAGGCGCGCGAGGTGTTGAGCTTCCATCGCCCCAGGCTCAACGGGCGGGGCTGGATCGTGGTGACGGCTGGCTTCCTCGTGGCGATGTACGCCGCCATCATGATCCTCGTCATGGCACTCGGCATCGACCTTGCGCACTACACGCCAGGGCCTGACGGTCAATCGCCCGAGACGGGGTCCGCCGGCCTCGTGAAAGAGGCGATGTTCGACATCGCCAATGAACCCTTGCTCTTCCTGCTGGTCTTCCCATCGATTGCCATCGGCGCGCCGCTGGCGGAGGAGCTGATCTTCCGCGGCCAGCTGTTCTCCGCGCTCTCACGGACACGGCTTGGTGTCTCGGGCACGGCGGTGGTGACCTCCGCCACCTGGGCGCTGCTTCATGCCTCGGAGCCCTGGCTCTCCATCGGTCTGATCTTCATCATGGGCCTGGCCTTCGGCTGGATGATGTACCGCTTCGGCAGCATCTGGGTGCCGATCGTCTGCCACGGCGTGTGGAACGGCACCTATGCGCTCATCATCTTCTTCGGGCAGGGAGCCTCGGCATGAGCCTCGACATCCGCACCGCGCAGCCCGGCGAGGAAGGGCTGGTCTACGGCTTCATCCGCAAGCTCGCGGAATATGAGAAACTGCTCCACGAGGTATCGGCGAGCGAGGACGACATCCGCGCGGCGCTGTTCGGCGAGAACCCGCGCTGCCATTGCGTGCTGGCGTTCTGGGAGGGTGCGCCGGCGGGTTTTGCCTTGTGGTTCTACAATTTCTCGACCTTCGCCGGAAAGGCGGGGATCTACCTCGAGGACCTCTATGTCGAGCCGCAACTGCGGGGCAGGGGCATCGGCAAGGCGCTGCTGAAACATCTCGCGCGGCGCTGCCTGGCGGAGGGCCTGCCGCGCCTCCAGTGGTGGGTGCTGGACTGGAACGCGCCGTCGATCGCCGCATATGAGGCGATGGGAGCGAAGCCCATGTCGGAGTGGACGGTCTACCGCGTCACTGGCCCCGAACTCCAAGCACTCGCGTCATGAGCATCGCGGTCCGGCAGGCAGGCCCCGGTGATGGCGCCGTGCTCCACGCGATGCTGCGCGAACTGGCGGAACACCATGATGCCCCCTTCACCGCTGCGGCCCGGGACTATGAACTCTTCCTCGCCGACCCCGGGGCCGTGAACGGCGCAATGATCGCCTTCGCCGATGGCACGCCCGCAGGCTGCGCCACATGGCAGAGGAGCTATTCGACCTTCCGGGGGCGCGAGACCATCTACATGGAAGACATTGCGGTGCTGCCGCAATTCCGGCGGCATGGCATCGGCAAGGCCTTGTTCCAGGCGGTCGCGCGGATGGCCGTGGCGCGCAAGGCCGATGCCGTCACCTGGCTCATGATGGGCTGGAACGAGGACGCGCGCCGCTTCTACGCCCGCCACGGTGCGGAGATCGAGGACGGCGTGTGCTTCTGCAAGCTTTCAGGCCCCGCACTCGAAAGGCTCGCCTCATGATTTCCTTCGTCGTCGCGGTGTCCCGCAATGGCGTGATCGGGCGGGAGGGCGGCCTACCGTGGCATATCTCTTCCGACCTTAAACGCTTCAAGGAGATCACCATGGGAAAGCCGGTGATCATGGGGCGGAAGACCTGGGAGAGCCTGCCGCGCAAGCCCTTGCCGGGCCGCCGCAACATCGTGATCACCCGGCAGCAGGGATTTTCCGCCGAGGGGGCTGAAATGGCCGCAACACCCGGGGATGCGCTTCGCCTCGCGGGCAATGTGCCAGAGGTCGCGGTGATCGGCGGCGGCGAGGTTTATCGCCTGTTCTGGCCGCTGGTGGACCGCCTTTACCTGACCGAGGTGGACCTCGATGTGGAGGGGGATACGCATTTCCCGGTGCCGGACCCCGCCGAATGGCGCGAGGTGGCCCGGGAGGTCCACTCCAGGGGCGAGCGCGACAGCGCCTCATTCACCCTGCGAACGCTCGATCGCATGACAATAATGTAAGACATTCCAATGCCGTGGACATTGTGCCGCGGCGTACCTATATCCAGCCGCACGATTACGTATCACCGATAGCAGAACAACAGGGGTGACTTGAATGCCGTGGAATTCCGAAGGCGGTGGTGGAAACCAGGGTCCATGGGGCCAGGGTCCATGGGGACAGGGCGGAGGCGGCGGTCCGCGCCGCCCGAACCAGGGTGGCGGTGGCGGCCGTGGTCCCAATCCGCCCGACCTCGATGAGCTGATCCGCAAGGGCCAGGACCGGCTGAAGCAGGTGCTGCCGCAGGGCGGCGGCGGTGGCCGGTTTGCCTGGATCCTCCCCATCGCGCTGGTCGCGCTGTTCGTGGTCTACAACTCGATCTACCAGGTCCAGCCGGACGAGCGCGGCGTCGTGCTGCGCTTCGGCACCTTTGACCGCGTGGCAGAGCCCGGCCTGCACTTTGCGCTGTGGCCGGTCGAGATCATGGAGAAGCCGAAGGTCGGCGCGGTGCGTCAGATCAACATCGGCGCCGACGGCGGCGAAAGCCAGATGCTGACGTCTGACAAGAACATCATCAGCGTGCCGTTCTCGGTGTTCTGGCGGATCAATGACGCGCAGAGCTTCCTGTTCAACGTCGCCGACCAGGAGCGCACCATCCGCTCCGTGTCGCAGTCGGCGATGCGTGAGGTGGTGGGCCAGACCCGCGCCCAGGCGATCCTGACGACCGGCAAGAACACGGTCGAGGCGCAGGTCATGGAAATCACCCAGAGCCTGCTCGACGAGTACAAGGCGGGTGTGACCATCACCTCCATCAACCTCGGCGACGTGCAGCCGCCGCGCGAAGTGGCCGATGCCTTCGCCGAAGTGGTGCGCGCCGGCCAGAACCAGCAGCAGCTCATCAACGAGGCCGAGCAGTACCGCAATCAGCAGTTCCGCCTGGCTGATGGTGAGGCCGCCAAGCTGATCGAAGACGCCAACGCCTACAAGGCCAGCGTCGTGGCGGCGGCCGAAGGTGAATCGGCACGTTTCCTCTCGGTCTACGAGCAGTACAAGAATGCCCGCGGTGTGACCCGCGAGCGCATCTTCCTTGAGACCATGGAGCAGATCCTGGGCCAGACCAACAAGGTCATCGTGGAGCAGGGCGCGAACGGCCAGGGCGTGGTGCCCTACCTGCCGCTGCCTGAATTGCAGCGCCGCCAGCAGCAGCCGCAGAACTAACCGGGAAAGGAAGAGATCATCATGTTGAAGACCATTCTCGGAGTTCTCGCCGCCGCCTTCGCGGTGCTGCTCTATCTCTCCTATTTCGTGGTGGACGAAAAGCACAAGGCGCTTGTCCTGCGCTTCGGCGACATCAACCGCGTGGTGGAAGCGCCGGGCCTCTACTTCAAGCTGCCCTTCGCCGACACTGTCACGAAGATCGAGGACCGCATCATCATCTGGGAAAACAACGACCGCCCGGTGCAGGACGTGGCTTCGCAGGTCTATATCGTGGACGCGATCACGCTTGCCCGCATCAAGGACGCGCGGCTGTTCCGTGAAACGCTGGGCGCCGACCTGCTGCAGGCCGAAGCCCGCGTCGCAGCCCGCCTCGACGCCGCACTCCGCCAGACCTATGGCCGCCGCTCCTTCGATGCGGCCCTGTCGTCTGACCGTGCGGTCATGATGCGCGAGATCCGCGATGCGCTGCGCGAGGAGGCCGACACGCTCGGCATCGAGATCGTCGACGTGCGCGTGCGCCGGACCGATCTGTCGGAGAATGTGCTGGAGCAGACCTACCGCCGGATGGAATCCGAGCGCAAGGCGCTGGCCCAGGACATCCGCTCGCAGGGTGAAGCCACAAAGACCCGGATGAACGCCGAAACCGACCGCACCACGACGGAAAAGCTTTCCCAGGCGCGCAAGGAAGCGGAAATCATCCGTGGCCAAGGCGACGCCGAGAGGAACCGCGTCTTTGCGGAAGCCTTTGGGCAGGATCCGGAGTTCTTCAGCTTCTACCGCTCGATGCAGGCCTATGCGAAGAGCCTTGGTACGCAAGGCACCACCATGGTGCTGAACCCTGACTCGGAGTTCTTCAAGTACTTCGGCGGGCAGGGCAAGCTGGGCACCCAGGACTTCGTGCCGCCTGCCAACCAGGAACCGGCGCAGAACCAGCAGCCCGCCCAACCGGTGCAATGATCCCCGAACTGCTGACGGCCCTCGGTCTTGTACTCGTGATCGAGGGCCTTCTTTATGCCTTGGTTCCGGCTCACCTCAAGGCCATGATGGTGGCGGTGCAGAAACTGTCCGACGACCAGTTGCGTATTGGCGGTATTGCCGCCATGGCGGCGGGCGTGGCAGTGGTCTGGCTGGTGCGCGGAACGGTATACTGAGGACGGGACGGAGACAGGGTGATGATGAGCGGAAAGCCGATGCATGTTCGGGCCATGGCGGTGGCAGCCGTAATGAGCCTTCTTGGAATTGCGCCAGCCAGTGCGCAGACGGCCGCGGAGAACCCGCCCACCACCCCGGCACAAGCCCTGACGCAACTTCAGGAGCTTCCCTCGGTCGCCGATCTCGCGGACCGCCTGCTTCCGGCTGTGGTCGAGATCACCATCGAGGCCGGCAACGGCACGCCCGCGGAGCCGGGCGAGACGCCGCCCGAAGCGCCGGGCGACCAGGCTCAGCCGTCACCCGATGACCCCAACAACCCCTTTAAGGACTTCTTCGAGGACTTCCTGCGCCGCGGTCCGGGCGCTAAGCCGCAGCAGCGCATGACCTCCATGGGCTCGGGCGTCGTCGTCACCAACAACCACGTGGTCGAGGGGGCGGAGACCATTGAAGTGCGCTTCAGCGACGATACGGTGCTGAAGGCCGAGCTGGTGGGCCGCGATCCCAAGACCGACCTCGCGGTGATCCGTGTGAAGTCGGAGAAGCCGCTTCCCATCGTCTCCTTCGGCGACAGCGACAAGCTCCGCATCGGCGAATGGGTGATGGCCATCGGCAACCCCTTCGGCCTCGGTGGCTCGGTGTCGCTCGGCATCGTCTCGGCGCGGAACCGCGACATCAACGCCGGCCCCTATGACGACTTCATCCAGACCGATGCCGCCATCAACAAGGGCAACTCCGGCGGCCCGCTGTTCAACCTCCGCGGCGAAGTCATGGGCATCAACACGGCGATCTTCTCGCCGTCAGGCGGTTCCGTGGGCATCGGCTTCTCGGTGCCTGCCAACACCGCTAAGAACGTGATCGACCAGCTGATCCAGTTCGGCGAGACTCGCCGCGGCTGGCTTGGCGTGAAGATCCAGTCGGTCACGCCCGACATTGCGGAATCGCTCGACCTCGGCAAGTCCGGGGGCGCGCTGATTGCCGACGTGACGCCCACCGGCCCCGCCGAGAAGGCTGGCATCCAGGCGGGCGACGTGATCGTCGAATTCAACAGCCGCCCGGTGAACACCATGCGTGACCTGCCGAAGCTGGTCGCCGAAACGCCGATTGGCGCCAAGGTGCCGGTGAAGCTGCTGCGCAAGGGCGAAGAGGTCAGCGTCATGGCTGAGGTCGGCCGGCTCGAGGACGGCGAGAAGCTTGCCGATGCCGGAACCGCCGCTGGAGAGCCGGAGAAGGCCGCGCCTGCGGTGGTCACCGTACTGGGCATGACGGTTTCTTCCATGTCGGACGAACTGCGCGCCAAATATGCGATCGACAAGGACGTGAATGGCGCTGTCGTCACCGAAGTGTTGGCGGACGGACCTGCCGCCGACAAGCGGCTTGAGCCCGGCGACGTGATCACCGAGGCCGGCGAACAGCCGGTTCAGGGCGCAGCCGACGTCTCGAGCCGCATCGAGGAGGCCAAGAAGGCCAACAAGAATTCGCTGCTGCTGCTGGTCGCCAAGGGCGGCAAGGCCGGCGAGATGCGGTTCATTGCGCTGAAGATCAAGGAGTAGGCAGGCTCACAGGAGCTTGCCGAGGGACTGAACGGCAAACCAGCTTGCGGCCGCCCCGGCAATCAACAGCATGGGCGGAAGCAGGTGCCTGAACGACCAGTTCACCGCGGCAAGCACGCTCTTGAGCGCTTCGTCCACATGCGATCCCATCAGGATGCGGAGCGCAAGCAGCAGGAGAAGTGGCGCCACGTAGATCGCGCTGTAAAGCGTCAGCCAGAGATACTGGCCAATGCGGGCCTCGGTGAGGAGGGGCAGTTGCGCCACGGCGGCAAACAGCGGCACGGCGGTGGGCGCATCTGACATCGTGCTGACGGCGGCGAAGACGGCCGTACCCGGCAAGCTCATCGCCTTGGCCAGCCTCACGCTGGCATCGGCGGATGGCCTCTCAAGCCAGAAATGGACTGCGAAGCCGATGCACAGCAGCGCAAACACAGCAAGCAGCAGTCCGGGCACCCACGCTGGCAGAAGCGGAAGCCACTGGGCCATGGCGGCGGTGAAGCCTTCCACGAGTGCGATGGCGAAGCCGAGACATAAGATGAATGTAACCCCGGCGAAGATTGCCCCGCGCGCGATGGGCCGGTCCAGCACCAGCAGAATCGCCATGGCCGCGACGGTGAAGGGATTCATGGCGTCAGTGATCGCCAGGCCCAGGAATGCAAGGGCGGGCCACATCGGAACCTCATTGAGAGGGGAGCAGTCGCAGAAATAGAGTGATCGCTCTATATTGACGGAGGAGTTCCGACCGTCAAGATCGAAATAGATTGAACGATCTAGTTTTTCTGCGGGGGTGCCGAGAGGATCGAAAGCAACATGTGGCGCACATAGGGCGCGACCGTATCGGGCTTATGGGCAGGATCGAGCGATTCCCGCAGCATCAGGCCTTCTGTCACCGCGGCCAGGATACTGGCGAGGCTCTGTAGATCAGCCTCCGGGGCAATGCGGCCGTTGCGCTGCAGGTTCGAGAGCAATTCAACGAGCGAAGCGCGCGCGTCGGTGTTGAAATCCGCCAGAATGGCGGCGACCCGCGGGTTCCGGGTCGACTCCGCATAGATCTCCAGTGACAGGACCCCATCGAGCTTGAACCCGTCCGCCGCGTTCGGCTGGACGATGAGCCTCAGCAGGGCCTCGATGGGGTCAGGCTCCGCTGTCAGCGCATCGAGCGTGCTGCGGATGGCGGCGCGGTCGCTCTCGACGATGGCCTCGACGATGGCCTCCTTGCTGTCGAAGTAGTGGTAGAGATGGCCGGGGCTGATCCCGGCCTCCGCGCAGATGCGCGAGATGCTGGCGTGACGGAAGCCTTCTGCCCGAAAGCACCGCAGCGCCGCATCAAGGATCGACTGAACCCGGTCCCTTGACCGTTTCTGCTTCGGCTCGCTCACTCCGCCGCGATCTTCGGCAGTCCTTCGAGCGAGGCGTCGAGGGCGGACTGGTCGTACATCTTGTCCTCGAGCTTGCCGGACTGGTAGTCCATGTAGGCCTGCATGTCGAAGTGGCCATGGCCGCAGAGGCCGAACAGGATGACGGGCGAGGTGCCCGCTTCCTTGGCCTTGATGGCCGCGTTGATGGCGCCGCGTACCGCGTGGTTGGCCTCCGGTGCGGGCAGGATTCCTTCCGTCCTGGCGAACAGCACGCCCGCCTCGAAACAGGCGTTCTGGGTATAGGCCTCGGCCTCGATCAGACCGAGTTCCTTCAGGTGCGAGACCATCGGGGCCATGCCGTGATAGCGCAGTCCACCGGCGTGGAAGCCCGGCGGCATGAAGCTGGAGCCCAGCGTGTGCATCTTGACCAGCGGCGTCATGTGAGATGTGTCGCCGAAGTCATAGGCATATCTGCCGCGCGTCAGCGACGGGCAGGCAGCGGGCTCCGCCGCGATGACGCGGACCTTCTTGCCGCCCCTCAACTGCTGGCCGATGAAGGGGAAGGTGAGGCCTGCGAAGTTGGACCCGCCGCCGGTGCAGCCGACGATGATGTCCGGCTGGGCCCCCGCGGCCTCCATCTGCTCGATGGCCTCGATGCCGATCACCGTCTGGTGCAGCAGCACGTGGTTCAGCACGCTGCCGAGTGCATATT
>JBEILC010000043.1:0-17582 GCA_040379425.1 Hyphomicrobiales bacterium | reverse complement strand
GCACAAGCAGGCCTTCGAATCCTATGTGAGGAAGGGCGAAAGCCACGGGCTTGCCGCACTCGAGGCGAAGGCGATGTCGGTTGGCTCCAACTCGGATGGAGGCTTCCTCGTGCCGCCGGAGCTGGAGCGGCTGATCGGCGAGAGGCTTCTCAACATCTCGCCGATCCGCTCCATCGCCAGTGTGAGGCAGGTGTCCTCGCCGCAGTTCAAGAAGCCTTTCATAACGGCGGGCTTCGCTTCAGGCTGGGTGGGCGAGACGGCGGCGCGGCCCGAAACGGCTTCGCCCACGCTGGCCGAGCTGAACTTTCCGGCGATGGAACTCTATGCCATGCCGTCCGCCACGCAGGCGCTGCTCGACGACAGCGCGGTGAACCTCGAGCAGTGGATTGCGGAAGAAGTGCAGTCCGTCTTCGCCGAGCAGGAAGGCACGGCCTTCGTGACGGGCACGGGCGTCAACCGGCCCAAGGGCTTCCTCGAATACACCAAGGTGGCCGATGCCATGTGGAGCTGGGGCAATATCGGCTATCTCGCAACCGGAGTCGCTGGCGCCTTCGCGGCCACCAACCCCTCCGACCGGCTGATCGATCTTGCCTATGCGATCAGGTCCGGGTACCGGCAGAATGCGAGCTGGGTGATGAGCCGCCGCACGCAGAGCGCCATCCGCAAACTCAAGGATGTCGACGGCAACTATCTCTGGCAGCCGGCGATCCGCCCTGACGGCCGCGCGACGCTGATGGGCTTCCCGGTGACGGAAGCCGAAGCCATGCCCGATATCGCGACCGACAGCTTCTCGCTGGCCTTTGGCGATTTCGCCGCGGGCTACCTGATCGTTGACCGCGTGGGCGTGCGCGTGCTGCGCGATCCCTATTCCGCCAAGCCCTATGTGCTGTTCTACACCACGAAGCGCGTGGGCGGCGGGGTGCAGAACTTCGAGGCGATCAAGCTGCTGCGTTTTGGCGTGGCGTGACGCCATGGCGGCGATCCTCACCACGCCGCCCCTGGTGGAGCCCGTTACGCTCGCCGAGGCGAAGGCGCATCTGCGCATCACTCACAGCGATGAGGACGCCCTGCTGGGCGCCCTCATCGCCTCCGCCCGGCGGGTGGCGGAAGCGCGCACCGGACTTTGTTTCATCGCCCAGGGCTGGACAGTGTTTCGCGACGGCTGGCCGGAGGATGGCGTGATCGATATCCCGCTCGCGCCGGTGATTGAGATCGAGGAACTGGCGGTTTACGGCGAGGATGACGAGACGGCGGTGATCGAGGCCTCGCATTACGTCGTGGACCTCGCCTCGCGGCCCGCACGGTTGATGCTGAGGGGCTCGCGGCAGTGGCCGCGGCCGGGGCGGCGGCTCAATGGCATTGGAATCAAGCTGCGCGCTGGCTTTGGCGTTGATGCGCAGAGCGTGTCGCGGCCCTTGCGCCAGGCGGTGCTGCTCATGGTGGCGCATCTTTATGCGCATCGTGGCGACGAGCAGATGCCAGGCATTCCGGCCTCGGCGGAGTCGCTCCTCACGCTATTCCGCGAGGTGCGGCTGTGAGCAACCCGGCGCAGGCTTTGACAGAGGCGATGCGCGGGGCGCTGCTGGCGCATGCGCCGCTCACCCAGTTGCTGGGGGGTGCGCGTGTGCATGAGGAGCGGCCGCGCGGCGCACATGCACCGGCCGTGATGTTCGAGGCGATCGAGACGCGCGACTGGAGCACGGCGGACCAGAAGGCGCATGAGCATTTCGTGAGCCTGATTGTCAGGACCAACAGCCGTGGGCGCGGGCTGGCGCAGCAAATCCTGTCAGAGATCGAGGCGGTGCTCGATGGCGCAGGCTTGATCGTCGCGGGGCACCGGCTGGTGAACCTGCGGCTGGTGTTCTGGAGCGTCACGCGCCAGGGCGAGACTTTCGGCGCGAGCCTGCGCTTCCGCGCGGCGACGGAGCCTTTGTAGGAGAGACATCATGGGTGCACAGAGAGGGCGCGACCTTCTGCTGAAGGTTGATGCCAGCGGGAACGGCGGCTTCCAGACAGTGGCGGGGCTTCGCAGCAACGCCATCACCTTCAATGCCGGGACAGTGGACGTGACGCATCGGGAATCCGCCGGGCAATGGCGCGAGCTTCTGGCAGGCGCGGGGCTGAAGTCCGCCGCGGTGCGGGGCTCGGGCATCTTCAAGGATGCGGGCTCCGACCAGACGGTGAGGAGCTGCTTCTTCCAGGGGCTGATCCGCGAGTGGCAGGTGATCGTGCCGGATTTCGGCGTGATCGAGGGCCCGTTCCAGATCGCGAGCCTCGAGTTCGGCGGGCGGCATGACGGCGAGGTGACCTTCGACCTGGCGCTCGAGTCGGCGGGCGAGATCAGCTTCACCGCGATCTGAGGAGCAGAGTATGGCGAACGCACACAGGGGTGAGATCGAGGCCGAGCTCTCCGGCCGGCGCTACACGCTGTGCTTGACCTTGGGCGCACTCGCCGAGATCGAGCATGCCTATGGCGGCGAGGATCTGATCGCCGTCGCCCAGCGCTTCGAGACGGGGCGGATCGGCGCCAGTGACGCGATCCGCGTGATCGGCGCTGGCTTGCGCGGGGCGGGCAATGCGGTGAGCGACGAGGAGGTGGCGGCGATGCAGGTGGAAGGCGGGGCGGCGGGCTATCTCGCCATTGTCGTCAGGCTCCTGAAGGCGACCTTCGCGTGAGGGAGCGTTTTCCCTGGGACGCCTTCATGCGCGCGGGGATCGGCATCCTGAAAATGAGCCCGCGCGACTTCTGGGCGGCCACACCGCGCGAGATTGCGGCGGCTTTCCCGCGCAAGGACCATCAGCCGCCGCCGCGCGCGGCGATGGATCGACTGATGCAGATGTTTCCGGATGAGGCGTGATGGAACAGTTCGACAGGCTCGGCCTCGAGACCGAGGCGCTGAAGGCGCAGATGGGCGATCTCGACCGCATGGCGGAGAGCGTGGGGAACAGGCTGGTGACGGCCTTTGCAGGCGCCGTCATCCACGGCCGGAACCTGCAGGATGTGCTGAGGGGACTGGCGCTTTCGCTGTCGCGCATGGCGCTGTCCGAGGCTTTGAAGCCGCTCGGTAACTTGATGGGGGCCAGCCTCGGCAAGCTTATGCCTTTCGCCGATGGCGGCATCGTCAATTCGCCGGTGCTGTTTCCGATGCGGGGTGGCACGGGGCTGATGGGCGAGGCGGGGCCCGAAGCAATCATGCCGCTGGCGCGCGGGGCTGACGGCAAGCTCGGCGTGCGCGGCGGGCAAGGGCCCGTCAACGTGACAGTCAACATCGCGACACCCGATGCCGCCTCCTTCCAGCGTTCACAGGCGCAGGTGGCGGCGCTGATCGCCAGGGCGGCGGCGCGCGGGCAGAGGAATCTCTGAGATGAGCTTCGATGACGTGCGCTTTCCTACCGCCATCTCGCGCGGGAGTTCGGGTGGGCCTGAGCGGCGCACCGAGATCGTGGTGACGGGATCAGGTGCAGAAGAACGCAACAGCCGCTGGGCGGATTCGCGCAGGCGTTATGATGCGGGCCTCGGGCTTCGCTCGCTCGATGACATCCATGCGGTGACCAGCTTCTTCGAGGAGCGGCGCGGGCGGCTGATCGGCTTCCGCTGGAAAGACCACATGGACTGGAAGTCCTGCGCGCCGGGTGCTGCTGTTTCGGCGCTGGACCAGGTGATCGGCCAGGGCGATGGCGCGCGGAAGAACTTCCAACTCGTGAAACGCTATGGGTCGGGGCTCCGCGATTATCTGCGCACGATTACCAAGCCCGTGGCGGGGAGTGTGCGGGTGGCGGTGGCGGGAACACAGGTGACGGGTTTCGGCGTTGATCACCTGAAGGGGGTCGTGACGCTTGATGTGGCGCCGCCCTTGAGTGCCGTGGTGACGGCAGGCTTCGAATTCGACGTGCCGGTGCGCTTCGACACGGATCAGCTGCGCATCAACCTGGCGCAGTTCCGGGCGGGCGACATTCCGGAGATTCCGCTGGTGGAGATCCGCGCATGAGGCTGCTGCCGCCGGGCCTTGGAGCACATTTCGCGACGGGTGCGACGACGCTGTGCCATTGCTGGATCCTGAAGCTGCGGAGTGGCGAGCGCATGGGCTTCACCGATCATGACCGGGCGGTGACATGCGATGGCGTGACTTGCGCGGCGGAGACGGGGTTCAGCGCGAGCGAGATCGACTCCTCCCTGGGGCTGTCCGTCGACAATCTCGAGGCGTCAGGTGCGCTGTCCTCGCCTGAGCTCTCGGAAGAGCGGATCAGGGCCGGGGATTTCGATGATGCGGAGATCACGCTGTGGCGTGTCAACTGGCAGGATGTGAGCCAGCGCGTGCTGTTGAAGAGGGGCTCGCTCGGCGAGGTGAAGCGCGGGGCGCATCACTTCAGCGCGGAGCTGCGCGGCCTGGCGCATCGGCTCAGCCAACAGCAGGGGCGGATCTTCCAGTATGGATGCGATGCGGAGCTGGGCGATGCGCGCTGCGGCGTCAACCTCTCCGACCCTGACTACCGCGCCTTGGCGGTGGTGAGTGCGGCGGCCGGCGGGCGCACCCTGACGCTTGACGGCATTGGCGATTTCGAGCCTGGCTTCTTCGCGCGCGGGCGGGTGAGCTTTCTTAATGGCGCGAATGCCGGGCGCGTGGGGCAGGTGAAGCTGCATCGGAATGGCGTGATCGAGCTGTGGCAGAGGATGCAGGGCGCAATCCTGCCCGGGGCGCAAGTGGCGGTGACGGCAGGCTGCGACAAGCAGTTCGCCACCTGCCAGGCCAAGTTCATGAACGCCGCGAATTTCCGCGGCTTTCCGCACATGCCGGGCGATGACTTCGTGATCCGCTCGGCGGGACGGGAGGGATGATGACGGACATGTTGGACCGCCGCGCCGCGATCATGACCGCGGCGCGCGGTTGGATTGGCACGCCTTACCGGCACCAGGCGAGTCTCCGGAATGTGGGCGCTGATTGCTTGGGTCTGGTGCGCGGCGTGTGGCGCGAGGTGATGGGCGAGGAGCCCGAGGCGCCGCCCGCCTACCAGCCCGGCTGGGCGGAAGAGGGCGGCGGCGAAGCGATGGCGGATGCCGCGCGGCGGCACCTCATTGAAATTCCGTATACTGAGTATCAGGCGGGAGACGTGCTGCTGTTCCGCTGGCGGCCGCACCTTCCCGCGAAACATGCAGGAATTGCAACAGGTGACGGCATGATGGTTCATGCGCAGGAGGGGGCGGCGGTGACGGAGATCGTGCTTTCGCCCTGGTGGCTGCGGCACATGGCTTTCGCCTTCCGCTTTCCGGGCGTGAGGGGCTGATGGCGACCGTCGTTCTGCAAGCGGCGGGCGCCGCGATCGGCACCATGCTGGGAGGGCCATTGGGCGGCGCGGTGGGCCGGGCCCTCGGGGCGGTGGCGGGAAGCGTTGTCGACCAGCAGCTCTTCGGCGCATCGCGCGCCGTGAAGGGGCCGCGGCTGACAGACCTGCGGGTGATGAGTTCCTCAGAGGGTGCGGCGATCCCCCGGATCTGGGGGCGGATGCGCGTGTCGGGCCAGGTGATCTGGGCCACCGACATCGAGGAGGTGCGCAGGACCGAGCGCGGGCGCGGCGGCGGCAAGGGATCGGCATCGCCCAGGGTGCAGACCTACAGCTACTTCGGCAATTTCGCGGTGGGGCTTTGCGAGGGTGAGATCGACGGCATTGGCCGCGTCTGGGCCGATGGCAAGGCCTTCGACATATCGGGCGTCACGCACAGGCTCTATACGGGGAGCGAGACGCAGGCGCCGGACAGCCTGATCGTGGCGAAGCTCGGGGCTGGCAATGCGCCGGCCTATCGCGGGCTCGCCTATATCGTTTTCGAGCGGGTGCCGCTTGCCGGCTTTGGCAACCGGCTGCCGCAGCTCTCCTTCGAGGTGATCCGCTCCGCGGGCGGGGCGGAGAATGATGTTCGCGCGGTCAGCATCATCCCCGGTTCGACCGAGTTCGGCTATGACACGACGGTGGTGACGCGCCAGGCGGAGGAGGGCGTCACCGAGACCGAGAACGCGCATGCGCTCAATGGCGAGAGCGACTGGAGCGTCTCGATTGGACAGCTCACGGCGGGTTGCCGCAATCTCGCATGGGCCTCGCTGGTGACCGCATGGTTCGGCACCGACCTGCGCTGCGGCAATTGCGAGGTGAAGCCGGGAGTCAGCAGCCTCGACAAGCTGACGTCACCTGAAAGCTGGATGGTGAGCGGCACGGCGCGGGCCAATGCGCATCTGGTGAGCAGCAACGGCGATAGCGCGGCCTATGGCGGGACGCCGTCCGATGCTTCGGTGATCCGCGCCATTCAGGACCTGAAGGCGCGCGGCCTCAAGGTGATGTTCCACCCCTTCGTGCTGATGGACATTCCGGCGAGCAATACCAAGCCCGATCCCTATGGCGGGAGCGCGCAGGCGGCCTACCCCTGGCGCGGGCGCATCACCTGCTCTATCGCGCCGGGGCGCGTGGGAAGCCCCGACAAGAGCGAGGCGGTGGCGGGTGAGGTTTCGAGCTTCCTCGGGCCTGCGCTTCCAACGCATTTCACCAATGCGGGGATGACGGTGAATTATGGCGGGCCGCCCAACTGGGGCTACCGCCGTATGGTGCTGCATTATGCGAAGCTCTGCGCGCTGGCGGGCGGTGTCGATGCCTTTCTCATCGGCAGCGAGCTGCGAGGGCTGACGGGGCTGAGGCGCGCGGGCAATGTGTTTCCCTTCGTCGCGGGCCTTGTGACGATGGCGGCGGAGGTGAAGGCCATCCTGCCAGCGGCGGCGGTCTCCTATGGCGCGGACTGGTCCGAGTACAATGGTTACCGGCCCGCCGACGGGACGGGAGATGTGTTCTTCCACCTCGACCCGTTGTGGTCATCGCCTTCGGTCGGCTACGTCGGCATCGACAATTACATGCCGCTCAGCGACTGGCGTGATGGCAGCCAGCACCTGGACCAGATCGCAGGGGCCGGATCGATCTATGATCCTGCATATCTGAAGAGCAACATCGCGGGCGGAGAAGGCTTCGACTGGTACTACCGCAACGCTGCCGAACGGGCGCAGCAGATCCGCACCCCGATCACCGATGGGGCTTATGGCAAGCCCTGGGTGTTCCGAGCCCAGGACCTGGCAGGCTGGTGGGGGAACGCGCATTTCGACCGGCCGGGCGGCATCGAGACTGCCACGGCCACGGGATGGGTGCCGCACTCCAAGCCCATCTGGTTCACCGAAGCCGGCTGTGCCGCGGTGGACAAGGCGACGAATGAGCCCAATGCCTTCATCGATGCGAAGTCGGCCGAGACCTCGCTTCCCCATTTCTCAAGCGGGGCGCGCGATGACCTGATCCAGAACCGCTATGTGAGCGCCGTCTCGCAGTATTGGTCTCAGAGCGGCGCGCATAATCCGCTCTCGCCGGTCTATGACGGGCCGATGGTCGATGGCGGGCGCATCTTCTTCTGGGCCTGGGACGCCACGCCCTTCCCGCAGTTTCCGGCGCGGGCCGATGTGTGGTCCGATGCGGCGAACTACGGGCGCGGGCACTGGCTCAATGGGCGGATCGGCGCGCTGCCGCTCGGCCTTCTGATCGCGGAGATCTGCGCCAGGCACGGGCTTGCGGATGCCGATGCGTCCGGCGTCGAGGGCCTGGCCGGCGGCTTCCAGATCGAGCGACCCATGTCTGGCCGCGAGGCGCTGGAGGACATGATGCGCATCTTCGGCATCGATGCGGTGGAAAGCGGCGGCAACCTTCGCTTCTTCACGCGCAGCCGGACGGCGGAGGCTCAGGTGAGAGCGGACGAGTTTGTAGAGGCCGGCGCGGACCAGCCGCTTTATGCGCTGACGCGCGCGCAGGAAACGGAATTGCCGGCGGCGCTGAAGCTTGCCTATCTGGAGGCGGCGCTCGACTACCGGATTGCTGCTGTGGAAGCGCGCAAGGCGGGAGGCGCGAGCCGGCGCGACGTGCATTTCGAGATTCCCGCCGCGGTGAGCCAGGCCGAGGCGATGAAGCGCGCGGAAGTGAGCCTGCAGGAGGCCTGGTCGTCGCGCGAGCAGGTGGAATTCGCGCTGCCGCCCAGCTACCTGGCGCTGGAACCCGGTGATGTTCTAACGCTGATGCTCGATCACGGACCGCTGCGGATGCGGATCGAGGAGATCTCCGACGGCGCGTTCCGCAAGATCCGTGGACGGAGCTTCGACCCCGCCGTCCTGGCGCCCGCCGACGCACCGCAGCGGGGCGAGGGGGCATCCTCCGCCATCGTCTATGGCAGGCCGAGTGCCGTGATCCTCGACCTGCCGCTCGCCAGTGATGGCGCGCTGGCGCATGCACCGTGGCTGGCGGCGACGGCCCGGCCATGGCCGGGTTCCCTTGCGGTGAACCGGCGCACGGGTGCGGCCTCCTTCAGCTTCAACCGGCTGATCGAGGCGCGCGCCACCATGGGCTTTCTTACATCGGCGGTGGCGGCCGGGCCGCTTCATGTGTTCGACCGCAGGACGATGATCGAGGTGCAGTTGACGACGGGGGACCTTTCCGCCGTGAGCTCAGGGGAGCTGCTGCAAGGCGCCAATACCGCCGCCATCGGCAGCATGGAGGCGGGCTGGGAGATCCTCCAGTTCGCGCAAGCCGTGCTGACGGGCGAGCGGCGCTACCGGCTGTCGTTTTTGCTGCGCGGCAGGTTCGGCTCTGAGCCCGAGATGCTGGCGCTGCGGCCGGCCGGCCAGCGCTTCGTGATGCTCGACGAGGCGGTGGTGCAGCCGGTGCTGACGGCGGCGCAGTCCGGCTTGCCGCAGGACTGGCGCATCGGCCCGCCGCAATATGACCTGTCGCGCGGGCAGACGGCGCTGAACCATACGGGAAAGCGGCTGGGCCTCCGCCCGCTGGCGCCGTGCCATGTGCGGGCGGGCCGTGCTGGCGGCGGCATCCTGATCGCATGGATCAGGCGCAGCCGCTTCGAGACGGATGAGTGGGAGGCGGGCGACGTTCAGCTCGGCGAGGAAACCGAGGCCTACCGCCTGCAGATCATGGATGGCGGCACGGTGAAGCGCCTGGTGAATATCGATACATCGCAATACCTCTATACGGCATCGCAGATCGCCGCCGACTTCGGCGCGCCGCCTTCGAGCCTCACCCTGCGCCTGCAACAGCTTTCGACCAGTTTCGGCCCGGGGGCCGCCTTGGAGAGGACTCTCAATGTCTAATACCGCCTTGCTCAATCTCCCGCTTCTCGAGGCCGCGCAGGCCCAGAAGCATGTGACCCATAACGAGGCGCTGCTGCGTCTCGACGGGCTGGTGCATCTTTCCGTGATCTCGCGCGCGCTGGCCGCTCCGCCCGCCACCATCGCTGATGGCGCGCGCTACCTGGTGCCAGCGGCGCCAAGTGGCGGCTTCGCAGGACAGGCGGGAAAGCTGGCGCTGGCGGCGGGCGGCGCGTTCCTGTTCCTCACCCCCCGCGCCGGGTGGCGGCTGTGGGTCGAGGATGAGGCGAAGCTCCTGCTGTTCGACGGAACATCATGGAGCGATCTTCTTGCCTTCCAGGAATTCGCCAATCTGCAGCGGCTTGGCGTCAACACCGTGGCGAACAATGTGAATCGCCTTGCCGTTTCCTCGCCCGCGGTGCTGTTCACCCATGCGGGGAGCGGCCAGCAGACGAAAATCAACAAGAATGCGCCCGCCGACACAGCGTCGCTGCTCTACCAGACGAACTGGTCCGGCCGTGCGGAGATGGGTCTCGCGGGGGATGACGACTTCCGGCTCAAGGTGAGTGCCGATGGCTCGCTGTGGCGTGATGCCATTCTCGTCAACCGCACGACGGGGGCGGTGACGCTGCCCAACACCGCTGCCGTGCAGGCGGGAGCGAAGCTTCTGTTCAACCAGTCGCTCACGTCGCTGGGTCCGGGCTTTGCGGTGGACACCTATCTGGCGGGATCATCGATCGCGATTCCTGCGGGCGCCTTGCAAGCGGGTTCGCGCTACCGGCTTGTCTTCGATGTAACGAAGACGGCGGCTGGTGTCGCGGCCTGCATCCTCACGCTGCGTTTCGGAACGGCGGGCGCACTGTCGGATGCTGCACTCGCCACCCTCGCCTTTCCGGCGCAGACCGCGGTGGCGGATGACGGACGCTTCAGCCTGGACGTGATGTTCCGCAGCGTGGGCTCCGGTACATCCACCGTGGTGCAGGCGTGTGGCGCGCTCACCCACA
Organism: Hyphomicrobiales bacterium; assembly: GCA_040379425.1. Taxonomy (GTDB): domain Bacteria; phylum Pseudomonadota; class Alphaproteobacteria; order Rhizobiales; family Aestuariivirgaceae; genus Aestuariivirga. Next base: position 7,411 of record JBEILC010000043.1, on the reverse strand, counting down.
CGCTGTCAGCCTCCGGGCTGGCGAGCGCGCCGGGCCCGGTGCGGCGCGCGGCCTCGGCGGGATTCAACAGCGCGCTCACGGGCGCGGTCATCGGCGTCTCGGTCAATGCAGGAGCGTCAGCCGCGTGGACCATTCCGCTGGCGCTGGCGAGCCTGGAGAACATTCAATGACGAACATCGAACGCAATGTCGGGGCGCTTGAGGCGCGCATGGAGACGGTGGAGCAGGAGGTGCTCGCCATGCGGCGCGATGTGCGCGAGATCCGCGATGCGCTGGTTACCGCGCGGGGCGGCTGGCGGACGCTGACGGTGGTGATCGGCTTCTCGATCTCCTTCGGCGCGTTCATGGCCAGGGTCTTGCCTGCGCTGATGCAGAACAGATTCTGAGGATCACAGATCATGCATGTGACGGAAGAGGGCCTGGCGCTGATCAGGCGCTTCGAGGGTTTTCGCGCCGGGGCCTACCGCTGCCCGGCGGGCGTATGGACAATCGGCTATGGGCATACGTCACAGGCAGGCCCGCCGAAGGTCAGGCCCGGCATGACCATGAGCGAGGCGGAGGCACGCCGCGTGCTGGCGGCGGATGTGGACCTCTTCGCCAGAGATGTGCGCGCCGCGCTGACGCGCGATGTTCCACCGCACCAGTTCTCCGCCCTTGTGAGCTTTGCCTTCAATGTGGGGAGCGGGGCGTTCCGCCGCTCCTCCGTTCTGGCGGCGGTGAATGCGGGCGATTTCGCGGCCGTGCCGGAGAGGCTTTCGCGGTGGGTGAAGGCCGATGGCCGGACACTTGAAGGCCTGGTGCGCCGGCGCAGGGCGGAAGGCGAACTCTTCGCTTCCGCAGGCCGGCCCGGCGTGAAGCCGCCGCGGCGCGGGGTGCTGGCCGTTTTCGCCGCGCTCATTCGCATGTTTCTGAAGGGGAGGACGTGATGGTGTTTTCCGCAGCGCTTGCCACGAAGCTGGCCATGGGTCTCGTCAACGGGCCGCTTGCGAAAATCCTCGAAGCCCACGTCGCCGACGAGGCGGTGCGGACCAAGCTCGCCGCCGAATTGGAGCAGAAGCTTCTGGCGCATCTGACGCGCGAAGCGGAACTCGGCCAAGCGGTGGTGATGGCGGAGATCCAGTCCGAGCACTGGCTGAGCCGGAGTTGGCGGCCCATGCTGATGCTGCTGCTGATGGGCTTCCTGCTGCTGGCCGGGCTGATCCTGCCCTTCGCCGACGCGGTCATGGGCCAGCGCATCGCCTTCGAACCGCGCTGGCAGATGCTTCCAGACGGGTTCTGGGACTTCCTCGCCGTCGGGATGGGCGGCTATATCGGTGGACGTTCTCTTGAAAAGGTGGCAGGTGCGGTGACCCAGGCGGGGCTGCGCACGCGCCGCTGACAGGAACCATTCATGCCGGGTTCAGCTTGACCCGGCTAGAAGCGCTGCCGAAAGGTCTGGTTCGATGTCGAAGATATTGAGAATCGCAGGTGTTGCCCTGTGGGTTGGGCTTGCCGCCCCTCCGGCACTGGCCCAGGAGATGGATGAGGCGCTGGGCGGAGGCTTCGAGGAGCAGGGTGGATTGCCGCCTTCTGCTGCTGTAAAGCGCGCCATGCAGGCCAACCCGGGGGCGAAACCGCTGGGCGTCAAGATGCTTGACGGCATCTATGTTGTCAGGCTCCGGCAGGATGGTACGATCATTCTGGTGGGGGTCGACCCGGCAACGGGCAATGTCTTTCCGCTCCGGTAAGGAACACCATGCGCATACTCGTCGTCGAGGACGATCCAGACATCAGCCGCCAGCTCGTCACCGCGCTGAAGGACCAGGGCTATGTGGTCGATGCCGCGAAGGATGGCGAGGAAGGCCATTACCTGGGCGATACCGAGCCCTATGACGCGGTGGTGCTGGACTTAGGCCTTCCCGTGATCGACGGGGTGAGCGTGCTCGAGAAATGGCGGCGCGCGGGGCGCAAGATGCCGGTGCTGATCCTGACCGCGCGCGACCGCTGGTCCGACAAGGTGGCGGGTTTCGATGCCGGTGCTGATGATTACGTCGCCAAGCCCTTCCATATGGAGGAGTTGCTGGCCCGCGTGCGTGCGCTGCTGCGGCGCAGTGCCGGACAGGCGACGAGCGAGCTGGCCGTGGGCCCGGTGACGCTCGATACCAAGTCGGCGCGCGTCGCCGTCAACGGTATGCCGGTGAAGCTCACCTCGCTGGAATTCCGGCTGCTCTCCTATCTCATGCATCACAAGGGCAAGGTGGTCTCGCGCACCGAACTCGTGGACCATCTTTACGACCAGGACTTCGACCGGGATTCGAACACGATTGAAGTCTTCGTCGGCAGGCTGCGCAAGAAGCTCGGCGTCGACGTGCTGCACACGATCCGCGGCATGGGCTATTGCGTGTCCGAGCCGGACAATGCGGCCTAAGTCGCTTTCGGGCCGGCTGATCCTCTCATCGGCGATCGTCAGCATCGTGCTGCTCGCGGCCACGGGCATGCTGCTCGCGGGGCTGTTCACGGCGGCGCTCGAACGCAACTTCGACCAGCGGCTGAGGTCCGTGCTCGACGGCATTCTCGCCGGAGTCGAAGTCGATCCCGGCGGAACGCCGCGGCTGTCACAGGGTCTTGTCGATCCGCGCTTTGGACTGCCGCTGTCAGGCTGGTACTGGCAAGTGGTGCCGGAGGGCGAAGGCGCCAGCGACCTGGCCTCGCCCTCGCTGCTTGAACAGCGGCTTGCCGTTCCGGCCGGCGCTGAGCGCGACGAGACGGGTGCCGCGGCCTTCTACCTCGCCGATACGGCGGGAAACCGGCTGCGCGGCCTCGAGCAGAGCTTTACGCTTCCCGGCAGCGAGCGGCGCTATTCCGTTCTGGTGGCGGGCAATTTCGGCGAGCTTTCAGGCGAGGTCACGGCCTTCACCCGCGCGCTGATCGCAAGCCTTGTCTTGCTGGGGGCGGGGCTGGTGCTGGCGACGCTCGTCCAGGTGCGCTTCGGCCTCAGGCCGCTGCGGCAGATGCAGGCCAATCTGGCGGAGATCCGCGAAGGCCGGGCGGATGAGCTCAAGGGCGATTACCCCGCCGAAATCCAGCCCGTGGCGGAGGAGCTGAACCTTCTGATCCAGTCCAATGTCGAAGTGGTGGAGCGGGCGCGGACCCAGGTGGGCAATCTTGCCCATGCGCTGAAGACGCCGCTGAGCGTTCTCACCAATGAAGCCGCCCAGCAGGAGGGCGCGCTGGCGTTCAAGGTGCGCGAGCAGGCGGAGCTGATGCGCAGTCAGGTGAGCCTCTACCTCGACAGGGCGCGGCGCGCGGCGCGGGCCCAGGGCATCGGTGCGGCGACGGACGTCAAGCCCGTGCTGGAGGCGCTGGCCCGCACGCTCGAGCGCATCAACCGCGACAAGGATCTGGCCATTGCGATCGACTGCGCGCCGGGCCTCAAGTTCCGCGGCGAGCGGCAGGACCTCGAGGAGATGGTCGGCAACCTTCTCGACAACGCCTGCAAATGGGCGAATCGCGCGGTACGCCTGACGGCCGCGCCCTCGCCCGAGCCCGCGGTGGCCGGACGGAGCTTCCTCATCATCGCCGTCGAGGATGACGGTCCGGGGCTTCCGCCTGAAAAGCGCGCCGAAGCCCTGAAGCGCGGGCAACGGCTGGACGAGACCAAGCCCGGCTCTGGCCTTGGCCTTTCCATCGTGACCGAGACCGCAGCGATGTACAGTGGAACCATACAACTCTCGGACGCAGCACTCGGCGGCCTCCGGGCTGTGCTGAAGCTTCCCGCGGCCGCCTAGGACTGAGGATCTGCTACATTATTCATCAGATCACCAACCATCTTTTGCAATATGCAACGAATAGGTTTACGGGGTTGATCTGATCGCAAGGCACAGAGTTTCCCTGTTGTCAGGTTTGTTGTCACTGGGAGTTGCGCCGGCAAAGTGGCGTTCGTTGATCCCCCGGTCGCGGGCGCACACTGGAAGAAAGGCGGGCCACGTCAGACTGGCCCGCCTTTCATTCATGATGCTTCCGTCCCCACCGGGGCGTCGATCACCGGGATGCCGCGTTCGCGGTAGGGGGTGCGGCCATAGAAGGCGCGGTAGCATTTCGAGAAATGCGAGGGCGAGGCAAAGCCGCAGGCCAGCGCCACATTGATCACCGACATGTCCGTCTGGAGCAGCAGGGAGCGCGCCTGCTTGAGACGGAGTTCAAGGTAATAGCGCTTGGGGCTGCGGTCCAGGTAGCGGCGGAACAACCGCTCAAGCTGGCGGGTCGAGAGGCCCGCCTGTTTGGCGAGGATCGAGGGCGACAGCGGCTCCTCCAGGTTCTTTTCCATCTCCTCGATGATGCCGACGAGCTTCGGATGCCGGGCGCCAATGCGCGCTGGGAGCGACATGCGCTGATGCTCGCTGTGGTGACGGATGGGCGAATGCAGGATGCCCTCCGCCACGGCGGAGGCGAGCTCTGGCCCGTGCTGGCTGGCGATCAGCGTCAGCATCATGTCGAGCGCCGTGGTGCCGCCGGCACTGGTGAATCGGTCTCGGTCGATCTCGAACAACCCGCCCGTTGCGTCGATCTCCGGGAAGGCTTCGGTGAAGCCGGGGAGATTCTCCCAGTGAAGGGTGCATTTGTAACCATCGAGCAGCCCCGCCTCGGCCAGAATATGGGCGCCGGTGCAGACGGCCCCGATGTCCGTGCCCTTGCGCGCCACCTTCCTGAGCCAGGCGACGAGCCGCTTGTCCGTGTGGCGCTGCACGTTGAGGCCGGCGCAGATGATGATGGTCGCATGCTCAGGGATGGCCGCGAGATCGCCATCCACCATGGCGAGGATGTTGTTGGAGGCGGCCACCGGCTGGCCATCCACCGAATGCATGGTCCATTTGTAAAGCGTCTTCTCCGACAGGCGGTTGGCGATGCGCAAGGGCTCGATTGCCGAGGTCACCGGCATCATTGTGAACTCCGGCACCATCACCACAGCGAAATGCTGCGGGAGCTGCTTGGGGGAATCGCCGAACATGGGCGGGAACTCCTGTTTGAACGCTTTTCGCTCAGGATTGTGGCATTGTCCAGAAGCGCCATGGCGCGGATGGAAAACGACATAGGGGCAGGTCTCCGGTCGCATTCGTAATGGCCTTGTCGCAAACATTCGGGCAGGGCTGGGGCCCGAGGCGCAATGTCCGGACTTCCCAACCGGAGCCATTTTCGATGAACGCCCCGCTCAACGCGCCCCGCCTTTCGCCCGCCGAGGCCATGGCCTCCTTCCTGCGTCTCGCCTCGATGGAGATCACGCCGAAGCAGATCGAGAAGCTTGCCGTGCTGCAAGCGAAGCTCGCAGCCGGATCGCGGGTGTTCGTGGCGCTGATCGAGGCGGGCGACCTCGCAGCGCAAATCGAGGCGGTGCGGCAACTCAAGGCGGCGGGCTTCCTGCCCGTGCCGCATGTGCCCGCGCGCTTCGTGGAGGACGAGGCGGACCTTCGTGCGCGCGTCAAGGCGCTGGCCGAGGCGGGTGCTGACTCCATGCTGGTGCTGGGCGGAGGCGTGCCGCAGCCCATCGGCCAGTATGACGCGGCGATCCAGCTTCTGCGCACCGGTGTGTTCGAGGCCATTGGCGTCAAGCGCATCGGCCTGGCCGGGCACCCGGAGGGCAACCCCGACATCACCAAGATCCATGGCGAAGCGGTGCTGATCTCGGCATTGGTGGAGAAGCAGGCCTATCTGAAGGCGCATGGCCTTGAAGGCTTCATCGCCACGCAGTTCCTGTTCGAGGCGGAGCTGCTTGGCCAATGGGCCGCGAGCCTTAGGGCAGCCGGCATCGACATGCCGATCCATGTGGGCGTTCCCGGGCCCGCCACCATCAAGACGCTGGTAAAGTATGCCGCCATGTGTGGTGTCGGCAATTCCGCGCGCTTCATCCGCAAGCAGGCGCTGAACATCACCAAGCTGCTCACCGTGAACACGCCGGACGAATTCGTGGCGGGACTGGCGGAGCTGCATTATGCGCGGCCGGAGCTGGGAATTGCCGGCCCGCACCTCTATCCCTTTGGCGGCTTCGACAAGCTGTTCGGCTGGATGGCGACGGTGAAGTAGGGCTTCACTCACCGATCCCGATCCGGCGCTTTTACGCACACGAAGCTGCGTCCCGGCTTTTGCCGGGATGACGGCAGATTTGTAATCGATACTTCTTCTATACCGCCGCGTCCTGCACCCCGAACAGCTTCACCTTCGCCGGCTCCCGCGCGGTGGCGCACAGGAAGTTCCAGGCGTAGTGAGCATAGCTGCGGAAGACGTAGACGTCGAAGACGTTGTCTTCCACCACATGCAGCAGGGCTGCGATTTCGGCGAAGCGCATGCGGCGGCAGGCGCCCGGCTTGTACTGCGGGTCGAGCAGGTCCAGCGAGGCGCCCTTCATCAGGATCTCGCGGCAGCCTTCGCCTTCAAGGCGGATCACGGCGCGCATGTCGGACACGTCGACGGCGAGCGAGTGGATGCCCTCGAGCGAGGTGCGGAGATTGCCCAGGATTTCCTGCGCTTTCCTCCGTGTGCTGAGGACTAGCCACTGGTCCACCGAGAGCCACAGCACGCGCACATCGCCCCAGGCAGCGGAGCTGCGCTGCTCAAGCGGCAGGGCGAAGCCCAGCGCATCATGCGCGGCAGACAGGAAGGCGGCATCGCTGGGGCTTCCGCGCAGGTCGATCATGCCGCGATCATCGATTTCGCGGAGTGCGATGGACAGGCCCGGGGGTGCTGTCACGCCGGCGAGCGGCGATTGATAAGAGAGCTCAGACATTCAGCTTGGCCCCTTCCTTGTCGTAGAAGACGGTGTCGGTGATCGTGGCGCGGATGACCTTGCCGCCGGGCAGCGGGAAGGAAATCGTCTCGCCCATGCGGCTTCTTCCATTCTCGATCAGCGCCATGGCGATGGAGCGGCCCAGCGTGGGCGACTTGTAGGAAGACGTCACCTGGCCGATCATCTCCATCGGCGGCTTGTCCTTGACCTGCCGCACGGCATAGGCGCCGTCGGGGAGCACGTCGTTCGGATCCTCGGTCAGGAGGCCGACGAGCTGCTTGCGGTTGGGGCCCTTCAGGTAGGACTGCTCCAGCGAGCGCTTGCCGATGAAGTCAGCCTTCTTCTTGGAGACGAGGCCGTCGAGGCCCACGTCGATGGGCGTCGTCGTGCCGTCGGTTTCGTCACCCACCACGATGTAGCCCTTCTCGGCGCGGAGCACGTGGAGTGCTTCGGTGCCATAGGGCTCGAGGCCGAACTCCTCACCCGCGGCGATGATGTCCTTCCACAGGCTGAGGCCGAAGTTCGACGGTGTTGCCGCCTCGTAGGAGAGTTCGCCCGAGAAGGAGATGCGGAAGAGCCGCACGGGATAGGGGCCGAGCTTGCCTTCGGCGAAGGACATGTGCGGCAGCGCCTCGTTCGAGATATCGAAGCTGGG
>JBEILC010000042.1:0-17733 GCA_040379425.1 Hyphomicrobiales bacterium | reverse complement strand
GTTCCTTCTATACCGAGAAGGTCGCCTACCTCCCGAACTCTTATCAGCCGAATGACAACAAGCGCGTGATTTCTGATCGTGTTTTCACGCGCGAGGAGCTTGGGCTTCCGGCTGACGCATTCGTCTTCTGCTGCTTCAACCAGAATTTCAAGATTTCACCGGAGGTGTTCGCAAGCTGGATGCGCATCCTGAAGCAGGCGCCGGGATCGGTGCTCTGGCTGCTGGCCTATTCGAAGGCCGTCTCGACAAACCTGCGCGAGGCGGCGGTGTCACATGGTGTCGATCCCGAGCGCCTCATCTTCGCCGGCCGCCTGCTTGTGGAAGAACATCTGGCGCGTCACAGGGCGGCGGATCTGTTCCTCGATACGCTGCCCTACAATGCCCATACGACCGCAAGCGACGCCTTGTGGGCCGGGCTGCCGGTGCTCACGCGGATGGGGCAGTCCTTTGCCGGCCGTGTGGCCGCAAGCCTGCTCATCGCCGCCGGACTGCCAGAACTGATCACAACCTCGGCTCATGACTATGAACAGTTGGCGCTGAGGCTGTATCGCGACAGAAACATGCTCGCGGCACTGCGCGGCAAGCTGGCGGCAAACCGTCTGACATGCGCATTATTCGATACCGAGCGCTATACCCGGGATCTCGAGACACTCTATGCCAAGATGGTCGACCGCCACGAGAAGGGCCTGCCTCCTGATCATCTCTTCGTGTGAAGCCGGTCCACCGCCGCCAGCCAGTCATCAATCGCGGCGAGGCTTTCCGGTTCGTCCAGGAAGGGCACATGGCCACGGCGCGGGATCGTCGCGGTAGCGAGTGCGGGGTGGCGCGTCTGCATCTCCGCCACTGTTGCCTCCGAGAGAAGATCCGAATTCTCGCCGCGCAGCACGAGGCAGGGCAGCGGTTTCAGCATCTCGAACAGGCCCCAGAGCTCCGGCATCTTGCCGGAGGCGATGTCCTCGGGAGGCGGGAAGTTCTGGCTCAGGCCCATGTCATAGTCAGCGCGCGGGCGGCCGTCCTGCTCACGGTAGACGCGGCGGGCGAAGGCCAGCCACTCGTGTTCACCGAGGCCGGGAAAGCCGGGGTTCGTCGATTTCAGCGCGGCCACGGCCTCGCCCCAATCTGCGAAGGGCTGGTCCTTGCCGAGATAGTTGCGGATGCGGAGCAGGCCTTCTCGATCGATGCGCGGGCCGATGTCATTGAAGGCCACCCCCGCCATGCGATCAAGGGCGCGGGCCGCCATCACCATCGCCACGATGCCGCCGCGCGATGTGCCGATGACCGCGAAGTGCGAGATGCCGAGATTGTCGAGCACGGCCAGCGTATCCGCCGCCTCCTGGTCGGGCCGGTAGGTCATGGGGTCAGCCCGGCCGCTCAAGCCACGGCCGCGGAAGTCCAGCGCGACCACGCTGCGGGCGCGGGCAAGGCCTGGCGCGACCGACTCGAAATCCTTGGCGTTGCGGGTCAGTCCCGGCAGGCAGACGACGGGCGTGAGGCGCGTGCGCGCGCCATATTCACAGGCATAAAGTGGCGTGCCATCGGCCGCCGCCACCATATGCTTGCGCATGTCCGTCAAGGTCAGTTGCAGCCCGTGATGAGATTGGTGATCGAGTCCTTGATGCAATCCGCTCCTGCATCTTCGGCCACCACTGCCGCCGCTTCATCCACGGCGGGTGAGGTCGAGGCCACGCTGAGGTCCGCCGCACGCAAACCGCGCGCCAGATCCGCGGTCATCGGCCGCACCGTCTTTGGCGCCAGGCGCGAGCGGTAGACGTGCAGGTTCTGCAGCACCTTCTGCACATACTGCCGGGTTTCCTGGAACGGGATTGATTCGACCCAGTCGATGGGGTCGATCTCGCCCGTGCGGAAGTCGCCATACTCCGCAATCCACTCACGCGAACGGCGGGGGCCCGCATTGTAGGAGACGAGTGTGAGCACATAGGAGCCGCCGTGATCTGCGATCAGGTCGCCCAGATGTGCTGCGCCAAGCTTCACATTGTATTCAGGATCGAGAATGCGTTCCGGCCTGTGCTTGATGCCATGCTGCCTGGCGATCAGCTTCGCGGTCCCGGGCATGATCTGCATCAGGCCCTGGGCGCCGACCCTGGACCCCGCATTGGGGTTGAACTCGCTCTCCTGCCGCGCCAGCGCGAAGACCAAGGGCTTCTCCACCGGCTTGCCGATCTGCTTCCAATCTGGAAGCGCCCGGATTGGATAGCCCCAGGCGTCGATGTCGATGTTCTGCGCGGCGGATGCCTTGGCGAGCCTCACCGCCATGGTCGCCCCGCCTGCGTCCCAGACGATGGCCGCCACCGCGTTCATCTCATCCATCGTCTCGAAGCGGTTGGCGAAGGACCACAGGAACATGTTGAGGTCCGATTGCTTGCCCGCCTTCTCCATGATGCGGAAGGCGCGCACCACTTCATCCTTGTTGACCTTGGCTTCGGCGGCCGCGGAGGCCTTGCCGCTGTCGATCTCCTCCGGCACCTTGCCGAGCCCGATCTTCTCGCGCGCGAGTTGGCCGTAATAGACGGTGGAATAGAGCGAGGCCTGCGTGTAGGCCGCTTTGGCCTCGCCCTTGCGGCCCATTGCCTCGAGGGCGCGGCCCGTCCAATAGGCGGCGCGCGCCTTCTCGGTGCGCGAGCGCGCAATTTCCGCCAGCGTGCCGAAATGGGCAAGTGCGGTTTCAGGCTGCTTCAGATGGCGGAGCGCGATCCAGCCGGCGAGGAATTCGCCTTCCTCGGCATCGGGACCCTTGCTGAAGCCGTGGGCACGGGAAATCTGATAGGCGGCCTTGCGGGCCGGCATCTTGTCATCAATGCCGATCGAGCGGCGCGCGATGATGCGGCGTTCGATCCACCATGCTTCGGCGTCACCCATCCTGGAAGCCCGGCCCGGAACCTCGAGCAGGATGCCGCGCGCCTTGGACCAGTTCTCGTTCTTGCGGTGGAAGCGGACCAGCGCATATCTCATGGCCAGCGCTTCGCGCATGCCGGAGGGAAGGGCGTTGTATTGCCGTTCCGCACCCTTTTCGCCGCGGATCAGCCTCTGCGCCACACCGGCGGCCTTCTGGTATTCGGACGGAAGGCGCTTTGCCGCGCGGATCGCGGCGTTGGTTTCCTGGGCATAGACGAGGCGCCACATGCGGCGCTTGTGATCATCGAGAGTGAGCAGCTTGCCGAACTCGGAGGCGATCGACTTCTCGAGTTCCGGCGTGATTTCGGGGTCAACCCAAACCTTGCGGAGTTCGGCACGCGCCTCCTCGCCCTGTCCGGCTGCGAGAAGTGCACGCACGAGGGCGAGCGAGCCCTGTGGCGTCGTGGGCTTGCGCTTGGCGAAATGGCTGAGGATCAGCTCAGGCGATTCCTCATTCACATAGAGCGAGCGTTCGGCGCGCTTGATGAGCGATTCCGACAGGGGCCAGTTCGGTGCGATGTCGAGAAAGGCCATGATGCGCTGGTAGCCCGCGTCATTGGGCTTGTCGCGCAGGTAGATGAGTTCCACGAGCTTGATCGCGGCAATGTCGCCCGAACGTTCGGCCGCCCGGCCCGCGTCGATGAAATCACCCTTGAGCGCCAGCTTCGCTGCCTCGATGGCCGCAGCCGAGGGCCGGGTTTCCGCCCACGCGGTTCCGACGGCCTGAACGGGCAGGGGCGCAACCGTCGCGGTAGCGGCGGCGAGTGCAAGGAGGCTGATACGGACGAAGCTGGAAAAACGCATGAAACTTCCAATCACGAGTCTGGTTCAAGGCCGCTAAGGGGCAATTACGCCAAATAGATGGCTCCGGTTTCGGGCACCTGACGGTGCTTGCCGCTCCGGCGCCGAAGGTCTATGGTGCCGCGCCGTTCGGAGGCTTCGGAACCCGCCTCGAACACTAGATGCCACATGGTTTCCAAGTTCTTACCGGAGTAGCTGCCGTGCCGTTCAGAGGATCATTCCCCGCGCTCATCACGCCCATGAAGAATGGCAAGGTGGACGAACTGGCGTTCCGGAAATTGGTGAATTGGCAGATCGAACAGGGCTCTCACGGCCTCGTTCCCGTCGGCACCACGGGCGAAAGCCCGACGCTGACGCCGGAAGAACACAAGCAGGTGATCGAGATCTGCATCGAGGAGGCGCGCGAGCGGGTGCCGGTGATCGCCGGAACCGGGTCCAACAGCACCTTGGAGGCGATCGATTATACCATTCACGCGAAGGAAGCGGGCGCGGATGCTGCCCTCGTCGTCGTGCCCTATTACAACAAGCCCACGCAGGATGGCCTCTACGCGCATTTCAAGGCGATTGCCGATGCGGTGGACATTCCCATCATTGTCTACAATGTGCCGGGCCGCACGGTCGCCAATATCTCGGTCGAGACGCTGGCCAGGTTGTCCAATGATTGCAAGAACATCATCGGCACCAAGGACGCCTCCGCCGACCTGACCAGGCCCTCGCGCCAGCGCCTCGCATCCGGCAAGGATTTCATCCAGCTTTCGGGCGAGGATGGCACGGCGCTGGGCTTCAACGCCCATGGCGGCGTTGGCTGTATCTCGGTCACCGCCAATGTGGCGCCGCGGCTTTGCGCCGAGTTCCAGGAGGCGACGCTGCGCGGTGACTATGCGACAGCGCTAAGCCTGCAGGACCGGCTGATGCCATTGCACCACGCGATGTTCGTTGAGACGAGCCCCGGTCCCGTCAAATATGCCGCGAGCCTTTTGGGCCTGTGCGAGGCGGAAGCGCGCCTTCCCATGGTGCCGGTGGTCGAATCGACCAAGAAGGCGGTGCGCGAGGCGATGATCCACGCCGGGCTTCTGAACTGAGATGAGTTCCAAGAGCGGCGGCGCCAAGGCGTCGCGCAAGGAAGAAGGCATCAAGGTCATCTCGGACAACCGGCGTGCCCGGTATGACTATGAGATCCTGCAGACCTTCGAGGCGGGCATCGAACTGAAGGGCTCCGAGGTGAAGTCGCTGCGCACCGGGCACACCAATCTGGGTGAAGCCTATGCCGCGATGAAGGGCGGAGAGCTGTGGCTCATCAACTCCAATATCCCGGAGTATCGCGAGGCCAACCGCTTCAACCATGAGCCGAAGCGGCCCCGGAAGCTCCTCCTGCACAAGAGCGAAATCAACAAGCTCTCGGCGGGCGTGCTGAAGGAGCACCTCACCATCATTCCGCTGAAGATGTTCTTCAACCCGCGCGGCCGCTGCAAGGTGGACATCGCGCTCGCCCGCGGCAAGAAGCTGCATGACAAGCGCGAGACCATCAAGGAACGCTCATGGGACCGCGAACGCGCCAGGCTGATGCGCGAGAAGGGCTGAGCCCCATGGTGTTCATGCAGCATCTGGTGGGGCGGCGCATGCCGGATGTCCGCCTCGAAGCGACGTCCGGAAGCTCCGTCAGTCTCGCGCGCATCCAGGGCACGGCGGTGATCTTCTGCTACCCGTTCACCGGCAGGCCCGGCCACCCCAACCCGCCGAACTGGGACCATATCCCGGGCGCCCACGGTTCCACCCCGCAGGCGCTTGCCTATTCCTCCGCTTACGGACAGTTCCGCAGGCTCGGCGTCACGCTCTTCGGCCTCAGCCTGCTGGACCCTGAATGGCAGCGCGATTTCGTGAGCCGCAACGGGTTGAGCTTCCGCCTGCTGTCGGATCACGAGCGGGTCGTGCAATCCCGCCTTGGCCTTCCGATGTTCGAGACGGGAGGGGAATTCTATCTTCAGCGCATGACCTTCGTGCTGCAGGATGGCATCATCGCCAGCGTGCGCTTTCCGGTGCCGGAGCCGGAGCATGACGCGGCCGAAGTGCTGGCGGGGTTGGGGTAGGGTTCCTGCTGAGCGTCCTCTCCTGCGCAGCGGGAGAGGAGGGGCCCCCGGCGCAGCCGGTGTAGGTGAGGGACCGCAGGCGCCAGTGCCTGACTCCCCCTCATCTCCCCGCTTTGCGGGTCTCTTTTTCTCCCGCTGAAGGAGCGGGAGAAGACGTATTCAAATACGCCCGAACCCGCGCGAACACCGCCCTGAACATCTCCGGCGTCAGCACGCCCGTGTTGGTGTTGTAGCGTGAGCAGTGATAGCTGTCGAAGAGCCTGATCCCGCCAACCTCATGCTCCGCGCCATGGCCGAAGGGGTGGAGCGATTTCCGCGCGCCGAGTGCGCTCAACACGCCATCATGCGCGATGCGGCCCAGCGCCACGATGGCGCGGAGGCCCCCCAGCGTTTCGATCCGTATACGGAGGAAGTTGTTGCAGGCCTTGATCTCGGCGGGGAGCGGCTTGTTCTGCGGCGGCACGCAGCGCACGGCGTTGGAGATCATCGTGGACTGCAGCGTCACCCCGTCATGCGGGCCGGCGCGGTAGATGCCTTTGGCGAATCTGAAGTCTTTCAGCGTTTCATAGAGAAGATCGCCCGCGAAATCCCCGGTGAAGGGGCGGCCCGTGCGGTTCGCGCCCTGAACGCCCGGCGCCAGCCCGACAATGAGCAGGCGCGGATCCTCCGCACCGAAGGAGGGCACAGGCGCGTTGAACCAGTCCGGATGCAGCTTCCGCTGCTCATGCCGGTAGGCCACGAGGCGCGGGCAGAGCGGGCATTCGCGGCTTGGTTCCGGCGATGGTCGTTCCTCAGATATCGGCAAAATCCTCGAAGCTCTCGCGCGGCGGCGGGGCAGGCGCGCGCTCGCGCCGCTCGGAGGGGTCGCGGCCGATCTCGTCACGCAGATCGGCAAGGTCGATGAACTGGTCGGTCTGGCGGCGGAGGTCGTCGGCGATCATCGCGGGCCGGGTCGTGAGCGTCGAGATCACTGTCACGCGCCGCCCCTTTGCCTGGACCGCTGCGACGAGCGAGCGGAAATCGCCATCGCCCGAGAACAGCACGATGTGGTCAAGCTGGTCGGCGAGTTGCATCACGTCGACGGCGAGCTCAATGTCCATGTTGCCCTTCACCTTGCGGCGGCCCATGGCGTCGGTGAACTCCTTGGCGGGCTTGGTCACCACCCTGTAGCCATTGTAGTCGAGCCAGTCGATCAGCGGCTTGATCGGCGAGTACTCGGCATCTTCGAGAAGGGCGGTGTAGTAGATGGCGCGGATCAGCCGCGAGCGCTTGCGGAAGAAGCCCAGCAGCCGCTTGTAGTCGATATCGAAGCCCAGGGTCTTGGCGGTGGCGTAAAGGTTGGACCCGTCGATGAAGAGCGCAACGCGCTCGTCCTGGTAAAAATGCATGTCTGAATTACTCCTGCTCGTGTATGGCATGGATTTAGTCATCCCCCCGGACCTGCTCAAGACAAAATGATCCTGGTTGCACTCGGCTCGAACCGCCCCGGACCCTGGGGCAGCCCGGAAGAAACGGTCCGAGCCGCCCTTGCCCGGCTGGATCGCGGCGGCATCCGGCTGAAGCGCGCCTCCCGCCTGATCATCTCGGCGCCCTTCGGCATCACGGCGCAGCCGCCCTTCGTCAATGCGGTGGCGGAAGTCGAAACGGCACTGACGCCGGAAGCCTTGCTCAGCCGCCTGCACCTGATCGAGCGGATGGCGGGCCGCCGCCGGACCCTGCGCTGGGGCCCCCGCACGCTGGACCTCGACCTACTCGACTACAACGGCCTGGTGCGCCCTCCGCCCGCCAGGCCCGTTCTGCCGCATCCCGGTATTCCGGAGCGCATGTTCGTGCTGGCGCCGCTGGCGGAAATCGCGCCGCGCTGGCGCCATCCGGTGAGCCGGCTACCGGTCACCGGCATGCTGCGGCGCCTCGACCCCGCGGGCGAGGGCGGGCTCCTGTAGGACCTTCTTGCGAACTTCCTTTGCGGGAATTTCAGAAAACGGGTCCGGATAAACTGTCCCTTAACCCAAACCCGTCATTTTTGGCTTCGTTGGTTTGTTGTGGAGTTCGGGGCATGTCGTCCAGCCTTTGCCGTTCCGCTTGGGATTCGTCCAAGTCGAAGTTCCTGATGTCGGTCGCCGCCGCGGTGATGCTCGCGGGCTGTTCAGCCGATGCGGACCGCTTCACCTCCGCCGGGGCTGATCCGGTGACCACGGCCAGCGTGCCCAACAGGCTCACCGCCGCCAATGTCGGCCTGGAGGACCAGGTCACAAGCAAGCAGATCGCCACCGCACCTGGGCAGCCGCCCAACTACGACTACGCGAAGTCCTATCAGGCTCCGGCCTACAGGCAGCCCGCCGCCCCCGCCCAGGCTGAATTCGCCAGCGTTCCCGAGGCGCCCCCGGGCAGAACGGTCACCGTGGGGCCTGGCATGACGCTCTATTCCATCGCGCGCGCCAACAATGTCTCGGTCTCGGAACTGGCTGCGGCGAACGGCATCCAGCCGCCTTACTCGGTTCGCACCGGGCAGGCGCTGCGCATTCCGGGAGCAGGCGGTGCGGCAGGCGGGAACATGGCGGCAACCGGAAACTTTGCCGAACCCGAAGGCACGCCGATCGTCGAGCCGAAGCCCGGCACACCCGCAGCCGCCAAGCTCGCACCCTTCAAGCGCGGTCCCTCCGTTGCAGATGACGGCTCGGGCGCCACCCACACGGTGGCGAGCGGGGAAACCCTGTTCTCGCTCGGCCGCAAATATGGCATTTCGCCCTTCGCCATCGCCGATGCCAACGGGCTTCCGAACGATGCGCAGCTCGCCATGGGCCAGAGAGTAAGGATCCCCGCAGGCGGCGCCACGCGCACCGCGAAGGCGCCCGAGCCCAAGCTCGACACCGCCGAGGTGGCCGATGCTCCGGAGGAGGCCGATACCGCCGCGGCGCCGCAGAAGACTGTCAAGCCGATGCCCGAGCCCGAGGAGACCGAGGCCGCCGCACCCGCCGAAACCCAGCAGCAGGCGGCCGAGCAGGCCCCGGTCGCCGGTGCGCCCGTGGGCATGCGCTGGCCGGTGCGCGGCAAGGTCATCTCCGGATTCGGCCCCAAGGCCAACGGCCTCAAGAATGAAGGCATCAACATCGCCGTGCCTGAGGGCACCTCGATCCGCGCGGCAGAGAGCGGTGTGGTCGCCTATGCCGGCAATGAGCTGAAGGGCTATGGCAACCTCGTGCTGATCCGCCACGATAACGGATATGTGACGGCCTATGCCCATGCCAAGGAACTCTTCGTCAAGCGCGGCGACACGGTGAAGCGCGGCGACGTCATCGCCAAGGCAGGCCAGACCGGCTCCGTGTCCAGCCCCCAACTCCACTTCGAAGTCCGCAAGGGCGCTACCGCCCTCGACCCGATGAAGTTCCTCTCTTCATCCACGGCCTCCAACTAACCACTGGTCTCCCAAGCCAATGTGCGTGGCAAAAGCCCGGACCCTGTCAAGGGGCCGGGCTCTTGCTTTTGCGCCTTGATGGGGCATTGTTCGGAAATGAGCGGGAGATGCGTACGATGATCACCGTCTGGGGCCGGCGGAACTCCGTCAACGTGCAGAAGGTGCTGTGGGCGCTCGAGGAACTCGACGTTCCCTACACACGCGAGAATGTGGGCGGCCACTTCGGCGGCAACCGCGATGCTGATTTCCTCGCCATGAATCCCATGGGTCTTGTGCCGGTGATCCGCGATGGCGACGTCACCATGTTCGAGTCGAACGCCATCGTGCGCTATCTCGCGGCGCGCTTGCGTTCCGGCGTGCTGCGCCCGCAGGATCATCGCGGCCTTGCCATGGCAGAGCAGTGGATGGAATGGCAGCAGCAGGCCTTCGCCCCGCATGTGACCTCCATCTTCATCAACACCGTGCGAACACTCCCTGGGAACCGCAATGAGGCAGCGGTCGCCGCCGCGGAGGAGAAGGCCACGCAAGCCCTGAAGATCGCCGATCAGTGGCTGGCCCGCCATGACTGGTTCGCGGGCTCGGTCTTCAGCTTTGGCGACATCGTCATGGGCGCGATGCTCTGGCGCTACATGGGCCTTGCGGTTTCGATGCCTGCCATGCCCAACCTCATGGGCTGGCTTTCAGCCCTCGAGCAGCGCACGCCATTCCGCAACACCGTGATGGCAATCCCGCGCGCGAAGGACCTCGACGACTGGAACAGGATCGAGCGCGAGACGGCGTGAAGTCAAAGCTTCTGGCCGAGCCTGCCGGCGACATCCTGAATGTATTGCCAGGCCACGCGGCCGGAGCGGCTGCCGCGGGTGGCCTGCCAGGCGATGGCGCCGGAGCGGAGCTCCTCCGGGCCAATGCTGAGGCTGAAGTGCTTCGCATAGCCCTGAACCATGTCCAGGAACTCGTCCTGCGAGCAGTTGTGGAAGCCCAGCCACAGGCCGAAGCGGTCCGAGAGGGAGACCTTTTCCTGCACCGCCTCGGACGGGTTGATGGCGGTTGAGCGCTCGTTCTCGATCATGTCGCGCGGCAGCAGGTGGCGGCGGTTGGAGGTGGCGTAGAACAGCATGTTCCCGGGCCGCCCCTCGATGCCGCCGTCGAGCGCGGCCTTGAGCGACTTGTAGGAGGTGTCCTCCGCGTCGAAGGAGAGATCGTCGCAGAACACGATGAAGCGGTAGCCCTCCGCCTTGCGGATCAGGCTCATGAGGATGGGCAGGCTCTCGATGTCCTCGCGGTGGATTTCGACAAGCCTCAGCTTGCCCCCGGTTGCTGCGTTGATCTCATGGTGGGCGGCCTTGACGAGGGATGACTTGCCCATGCCCCTGGCGCCCCAAAGCAGCGCATTGTTGGCCGGAAGGCCCCTGGCGAAGCGCGCGGTGTTCTCGATCAGGAGGTCACGCGTCAGGTCGATGCCCTTGAGCAGTGACATCGCCACGCGGTTCACCTTCGCCACAGGATCGAGTCCGGGCGGGCTCGCATGCCAGACGAAGGCCGAAAAGCCGTCCAAGGCCGGTGCGGGCGCCTCC
The DNA here is from genome assembly GCA_040379425.1 of Hyphomicrobiales bacterium. Lineage (GTDB taxonomy): Bacteria > Pseudomonadota > Alphaproteobacteria > Rhizobiales > Aestuariivirgaceae > Aestuariivirga. The sequence goes on along the minus strand of JBEILC010000042.1, from coordinate 6,943 downwards.
GGGGGCGCCATGCGCTCCAGCGCCAAAGCGATGCGGGCGAGCAGCGTATTGTCGATTTCCTGTGCCATTGCCGCCTCTTAGCGGACGCCGGGCGTGGCGTAAAGAAGCCCCAATCGTTTGGTTGCAATGGGGCGAACCATCGCTATATTCCGCCCAAACTTTCGCTCAGGAGAAACCCTTGTTCATCACCCCGGCCTACGCCCAGGCTGCCGGAGCCCCAGGCGCCGGCGACTTCATCGGCATGATCCTGCCGCTCGTGCTCATCATGGGCGTCTTCTATTTCCTGCTGATCCGCCCCCAGCAGCGCAAGATGAAGGAGCATCAGGAGATGCTCAAGAAGGTGGGCAAGGGTGACACCATCATCACCACGGGCGGCCTCATCGGCCGGGTGGTCAAGGTCATCGACGACCGGGAATTGCAGGTCGAAGTGGGCGAGAACGTCAAGGTGCGCATCCTGCGCTCCGGCATCGCCGACGTGCGCGCCAAGGGCGAGCCGGTGAAGCCCGACTCCGAGGCCAAGGCCGAGACCAAGTAAGCTACAATGTTGCATCTGACGCGCTGGAAGACCATCGCCATTCTCGCCTCTGTATTGCTGGCGGTGGTCATGGCGCTGCCCAACATCCTCTCGGACGATCTCCAGGCCAAGCTCCGGGAGTGGAACCTGCGTCCGATCACGCTGGGCCTCGATCTGCAAGGCGGGTCGAACGTGCTGCTCGAAGTTGACCGCGTGGATCTTCTCGACAAGCTCTCGCGCCAGCTCTCCAGCGATGTGCGCAACACCATGCGCGATGCCAAGATTGGCTACAGCGGGTTGACCCGCACCGATAACGAGGTGCGCGTGCGGGTGACCAAGCCCGAAGATGCCGAGAAGGCTGAAACCGAACTCCGCAAGCTGCTGAACCCGCTCGAGAGCGGCATGTTCAGCGCCGTCGGCCCCGTCAATCTCTTCGACCTCACACGGGACGGGCAGCAGTTCGCCTTCTCCTTCTCGCCTGCGGGGCTTGACGCCAAGATCGCGCTCGCCGTCAGCCAGAGCCTCAAGATCGTCGAGAACCGCGTCAACGCGCTCGGCACCGCGGAGCCGGTGATCCAGCAGCAGGGCAAGGACCGCATCGTGGTCCAGCTTCCGGGCATCCAGAACCCGGACCAGGTCAAGGACGTGATCGGCCGCACCGCCAAGCTCACCTTCCAGCTTCTGTGCGAGGCCCAACCACAGAGCCAGGGCCAGAACCCGCCGCCCGAGTGCCAGTCCTTCCCGCTCAAGGACGATCCGAACCGGGACATGTGGGTGCAGTCCTCGAGCCGCGCCACGGTGGACGGCGGCGATCTCGTCGATGCGCGCGGCGCCTTCGACCAGTCCAACAACCCGGTCGTCTCCTTCCGCTTCAACACCAAGGGTGCGGAGCGCTTCGCCAAGCTCACGCGTGACAATGTCGGCAAACCCTTCGCCATCATCCTCGACGAGAAGGTGGTGAGCGCCCCCAACATCAACGAGCCGATCCTCGGCGGCTCCGGCCAGATCTCCGGCAACTTCTCGACGCAGGAAACCAACGACCTCGCCGTGGTGCTGCGCTCCGGCGCGCTTCCCGCCAAGCTCACCATCGTGGAAGAGCGCACGGTGGGCCCCAGCCTCGGCTCGGACTCCATCCGCGCCGGCATCTTCGCCTCGCTGATCGGCCTGGTGCTGGTCCTCGCCTTCATGATCTTCGGCTATGGGCTGTTCGGCATTTTCGCCAACGTGGCGCTTCTTGTGAACCTGCTGGCGCTGATTGCGCTCATGTCCTTCTTCGGCTTCACGCTGACGCTCCCGGGCATCGCTGGCATCGTGCTCACCATGGGCATGGCGGTTGACTCCAACGTGCTGATCTATGAGCGCATCCGAGAGGAATGGCGCAATGGCCGCTCGGCGCTCAGCGCCATCGAGACCGGCTTCAAGGCGGCACTCGGCACGATCTGGGACGCCAACCTCACGACGCTGGTTGCCGCACTCGCGCTGTTCGGCGTGGGTTCCGGCCCCATCCGCGGCTTCGCGGTGACGCTGTTCATCGGCATCGTGACCACCATGCTAACCGCCTTCGCCCTGACCCAGTTCATCGTTGCGATCTGGGTGAAGTACAAGCGACCGAGAGAGGTCCCGCTCTGAGCGGGATATAATCCATGAAGGGCATCCGCCTCATTCCAGACGACACCAAGATTCCATTCATGAAGTTCAGCCGTTTCGGCTACTTCCTGTCGGGAATCCTGTGCGCCGCCTCTCTGCTGCTGTTCTATTTCAACGGCCTCAACATGGGCGTCGATTTCAAGGGCGGCACGGTCATCACCATCCGCACCGAGCAGGCGGCCGACCTCGACCAGCTGCGCTCCACCATCAACGGCCTGGGGCTCGGCTCGGCGGAACTGCAGGAGTTCGGTTCACCCAATGACGTGCTGATCCGCATCGGCACGCAGGAGGGTGGCGAGGGGGCCCAGCAGGCCGCCGTGAACAAGATCAAGGAGGCTCTCGGGCCAGGCGTCGACTACCGCAGCGTGGACGTCGTCGGCCCCAAGGTGTCGGGCGAACTCACGCAGCAGGGCATCCTCGCGGTGGTGGTCGCCATGTTGCTCGTGCTGATCTATGTCTGGTTCCGATTCGAGTGGCAGTTCGCGCTGGGCGCCATCGCCTCGCTGATGTATGACGTGATCCTGACGATCGGCTTGTTCAGCCTCCTGCAACTGGAGTTCAACCTGTCGATCATCGCGGCGATCCTCACCATCATCGGCTATTCGCTGAATGACACGGTGGTGATCTATGACCGCATCCGCGAGTTCCTGCGCAAGTACAAGTCCATGCCCTTCGCCGATCTCATGGACTTCTCGATCAACTCGGTGCTGCCGCGCACGCTGATGACCTCGGTCTCGGTGATGCTGGCGCTGTGGGCGCTGTATATCTGGGGGGGCGAGGTCATCGCGGGCTTCACCTTCACCATGATCTGGGGGGTGATCGTCGGCACCTATTCATCTTTCTTCATCGCCACCCCCGTGCTGCTGCTGCTCGGCACGCCGCGCGATGCCCAGAAGACGGCCGAAGCAAAGGCTGCCGCCGCCGCCAGGCCGTGACGGCGCATTACCCCGGCCGCGCCACCATCGACGGCTATGGCGCGGGCGGCTTCAGCTTCGCGGATATGTCGCACCGCGGCTCCATCCTCGCGCTGCCCTCGGGCATCTATGCCTGGGACGCAAACCCCGCCGCGCTGACGCCCGATGACTTCGCCATGGTGCTGGCGGAGCGGGCTGAGATCGACCTTCTCATCATCGGCATGGGCAGGGAAATGAGCCGCCCGCCGCGCGCTGTGCGCGAGGCGCTGGAGGCCACAGGGCTGATGACCGACCCCATGGCCACGGGCCACGCGATCGCCACTTACAATCTCCTGCTGGGTGAGAAGCGCCGCGTGGCGGCGGCCCTGATCGCGGTGGACCACGGCCAATGAGCGAGGTTCAGGACATCGTCCGCCTGCATGACCGTGACCGCTATCTCTCGACTTTCTTCGCGCCCGATGACAGGCGCGCCCATCTCCTCGCGCTCTATGCCTTCAACGCTGAGGTGATGCGGGTGCGGGACGCAGTGAGCGATCCGAACATCGGCATGATCCGGCTGCAATGGTGGCGGGACACGCTGGAGAGCGGCGCAGGCGCAGGCCATCCGGTGGCGGAAGCCCTGTCGGCCACGATCCGCGACGGCGGGTTGCCGAAACAGATTCTCCTCGATCTCGTCACCGCGCGCGAGTTTGACCTGTTCCAGGACCGGATGCCGGGCCGCACCGAACTCGAAGCCTATCTGGGCGAAACACATTCACGCCTCATCATGCTTGCCGCGATGATCCTCGATCCGGCCGCGGCCCCGCAGGCGAGCGAGGCGGCAGGCCTCGCGGGCGTCGCCCAGGGGCTTTCCCTCATCCTCGGCGACCCGCGCCATCGCGATCCCTTCCTGCCGGAGGGCATGGATGTGGCGAGTGCGATTGCCCATGCGGAGAAGCGCCTTGCCGAATTCGAGGCGCTGCGGCCGAAGCTGCCGAAATCCGTGCTGCCAGCCTTCCTGCCGGTGAGCCTGACGGGGGCCTATCTCAAGGCGCTGCGCCGCACGCCGGATCAGCCACTGCCGGTTTCCCCTCTGAAGCGCCAGCTTCTGATGTGGTGGACGGCGCGGCGGTGGGGTTAACTTGCTTTCCCCAGAAGCCGTCATCCCGGCCTTCGCCGGGGTGACGCCCGTAAAGGGGACGGGCTGTCCCTCCTCACTCACTCCGCCGCCTGCCGCTTGTTCCCGCCAATCCATGCATCAAAATCCGCCATGGCCCGCGCGGTGTAGGCGCGCTTCCTTTCCACCGCCTGCTCGGTGTGCTTCAGGCGCTTGCCGTCCTTGACCTTCACCTTCTCGATGGGCGGGAAGAGGCCGAAATTGACGTTCATCGGCTGGAAGGATGACTTCTGCCCGTCGGTCGTCTCGATGTGGCCGCCGGTGATGTGGTTGATGAGCGCGCCATGCGCCGTCGTGGGCGGCGGCAGGTGGAAGTCCTGTCCCAGCGCCTCGCCTGCAGCCATGCAGCCGGCCATCAAGCCCATCGCGGCACTCTCGACATAGCCTTCGACGCCCGTCACCTGACCCGCAAAGCGCAAGGCAGGCCGCGCCTTCAGCCGCAGCCGGTCATCCAGCACGCGCGGGCTGTTGAGGACGGTGTTGCGGTGGAGGCCTCCGAGCCTTGCGAATTCGGCGTTCTCGAGGCCTGGAATGGTGCGGAAAACTTTCACCTGTCCGGCGTATTTCAGCTTCGTCTGGAAGCCCACCATGTTGTAGAGCGTGCCCAGCTTGTTGTCCTGGCGGAGCTGCACCACGGCATAGGGCTTCTCTTCCGGCTTGTGCGCGTTGGTGAGGCCGCGCGGCTTCATCGGCCCGTGGCGCAGCGTCTCAGGGCCGCTGTCCGCCATCACCTCGATGGGCAGGCAGCCCGAGAAATAGGGCGTCGACCTCTCCCACTCCTTGAAGCCGGTCTTTTCGCCCTCGATCAGTGCACGGACGAAAGCCTCGTATTGCTCGCGGTTCATCGGGCAGTTGATGTAGTCCTTGCCGGTGCCGCCGGGCCCCACCTTGTCATAGCGCGACTGAAACCACGCGACATCCATGTCGATCGTATCGCGGTGGACGATAGGGGCGATGGCATCGAAGAAGGCCAGCGACTCCTCGCCGGTGAGCGAGCGGATCGCCTCCGCAAGCGCAGGCGATGTCAGGGGACCCGTCGCGATGATGACGCTCTCCCAGTCCTCCGGCGGAAGCCCCGCGACCTCGCCTTCCTCGACACGCACCAGCGGGTGGCGTCTCAGCGTGGCGGTGACCTCCTCCGAGAAGGCGTCACGGTCAACGGCAAGCGCGCCGCCCGCGGGTACCTGGTGGCGGTCCGCCATGGCCATGATGAGGGAGCCCGCCCGCCGCATCTCCCAGTGCAGGAGGCCCACGGCATTCTGCTCCGCGTCATCCGAGCGGAAGGAGTTGGAACAGACGAGCTCCGCGAAGCCCCCTGTCTTGTGGGCGTCGGTCCCCACCTTGGGCCGCATTTCGTGCAGCACCACGGGAACGCCAAGTGAGACCGCCTGCCAGGCGGCTTCGGACCCGGCCAGGCCGGCGCCGATGATATGGATGGGTTTACGCATGACCCCGCTCCTAGCATGGTTGGTGAGAGGTTTCGACGCTTTTGCGACGGGTTGGAGCGGAGTAGGCTTTAGCCCATGAGCAGCACCCACGCCGATATCTCTTCCGAGCTCGAAGCCATCCGCGCGCAGTCATTGTGGAAGGTGGAGCGCCCCATCCTCGGCCGCCAGTCCGCCCATATCCGGGTGAAGAGCGGGGAGGTCCTCAATTTCTGCGCCAACAACTATCTGGGGCTGGCTGACCACCCGGACCTCGTCGCCGCTGCGAAGGAAGCGCTGGACACGCACGGCCTCGGCATGGCCTCGGTCCGCTTCATCTGCGGCACCAGCGACATCCACTTGAGCCTCGAGCGCCGCATCGCGGATTATCTCGGCATGGAGGACTCGATCCTGTTCGCCGCCTGCTTCGATGCCAATGGCGCGGTGTTCGAGCCCCTGTTCGGCGAGCAGGACGCGATCATCTCGGACGCACTGAACCATGCCTCGATCATCGATGGCATCAGGCTCTCCAAGGCCCGCCGCTTCCGCTTCGCCAATGGCGGCATGAATGACCTTGAAGCCCAGTTGAGGGCGGCGCGCGAAGGCGGGGCCCGCCGCGTCATCATCGTGACGGATGGTGTGTTCTCGATGGATGGCTATTTCGCCAAGCTCGGCGAGATCCGCGCACTCGCCGACCGCTTCGACGCGCTCATCATGGTGGATGACTGCCACGCGACGGGCTTCACCGGCCCGCAAGGCCGCGGCACGCCGCATCGGGCGGGCGTCAAGGTGGACATCCTCACCGGCACGCTGGGCAAGGCGCTCAGTGGCTCGGCCGGGGGCTACATCGCGGCCAGCCAGCCCATCGTGGACCTGATGCGCCAGCGCGCCCGGCCCTATCTCTTCTCCAACGCGCTGCCGCCGCCCATCGTCGCCGCGGGGATCAAGGCCATCGACATGGCGGAGCAGGGGGATGACCTCCGCGCGCGGCTCTTCGACAATGCCAAGCGCTTCCGCGCGGGCATGAGTGCGGCGGGCTTCAAGCTGCTCCCCGGCGAGCACCCGATCATCCCCGTCAGGCTGGGGGAGGCGAAGCTGGCGCAGGAGATGGCGGCGAGGCTCTATGACAAGGGCATCTATGTCACGGGCTTCTTCTTCCCTGTGGTGCCCAAGGGCCAGGCGCGCATCCGCACGCAGATGTCGGCGGCGCATTCGCCCGAGGACATTGACCGCGCCATCGCCGCCTTCACCGAAGCCGGCCACGAACTGGGAGTCATCTGAATGCGTG